>JAGRLX010000141.1 GCA_020441605.1 Alphaproteobacteria bacterium | reverse complement strand
AGAAGAGCGCGAAGGTGCGGGGATGGCCGCCTGTACCGCTTCATCAATCAATTTCAGCAATCCACCCTGTTCGCGCATCAGCACGGTGAGGGCGGCCGCTGTTGTGCCATTTGGGCTCGTTACGCGTTGCCTTAAGGTGGCCGGTTCGTCGGGGCTCTCTATCGCGAGCTTCGCAGCACCAAAAAGAGTCTGCTTTGCGAGTGTGAGGGCGAGTTGTTGATTGATCCCCGCATGGACGGCCGCTTGCGCCAAGGCTTCGATGAAATGAAAGACATAAGCTGGCCCAGAACCTGAAACCGCCGTCACAGCATTCATCAAACCTTCGTCGTCGATAGATGCAACCTTGCCAATGGCTTTCATGAGATCGTGCGCCACCGCACGTTGCGCTTGAGTAACATGCTCGTTAGCGCAACACACCACCATCGCTTCTCCAATTATCGCCGGCGTATTGGGCATGCACCGTACAATTGCTGCTGACGCGCCGACGCACTTTGCGAGGCTGCTGATCGTGGTCCCGGCTGCCACGGAAATCCAAACGCCATCCGGTGCAAGGTAATTGCGGTACTGGCGCCCCACATCTTCGACAAGTTGTGGCTTGGTGGCGATCACAATGACATCAGCCGTGGTGCCCCTCGGCAGTTCTTCTGGAGTTGCATAAGCGGCCGCGCCGGTTTCGGCGGCTCTCGCCCGCAGCGACTCAGATGGCTCGATCACGGAAAACTCATCCGCAGAATTCCGGATCCAGCGGCTTAACATGGCAGAGCCCATGTTGCCCGCGCCAACGAGTATGACGTGCGCCATTTCGAGTGTTTTCCCGCCTATGTCACTTTCATTATTGTATACATACTCCGCTTATTGTATGCAACACGGTTATCGGGAGTTAGGAATGTCATCAAGGGGAAATCAGGTTGAGGTCGCCATCATTGGCGCGGGCGTAGTGGGAATCGCCACGGCCTATTACCTGGTGAAGCGCTATGGCGTCAGACGCATTGCCATCATCGACCACCGCGATCCGATGAGCCTGACGTCCGCGCAGTCTGGCGAGAACTATCGAAATTGGTGGCCGCATCCGGTGATGGCCGAATTCACCAATGACAGCATTTCGCTGATGGAGGGCATCGCTGCCGCGACTGGCAACCGGATCAGCATGACGCGGCGCGGCTATGCTCTTGCAACCCGTCGTAGTGAGCCAACCGATCTGATTGACGACCTTCATCGCGGATACGGCGTAAGCGCCGGTCAGCTCATACGAGTCCACGGAGCGGGATCATCCGGTGGCAGTTATCAGCCTCCGCATTCGGCAGAATGGCAGTCAGCGCCCGACGGTGTCGACGTGCTGCTTGATCAAGGTCTTATTCGCAAGACCTTTCCTGCCTTTGCTCACGACATTGCTGCGGTGATGCACATCCGCCGCGCCGGTTCCGTCAGCAGCCAGCAGCTGGGTCAATTCATGCTGGAAGAAATCCGGACCATCGGCGGCAGGCTGATCCGCGGTGAAGTTATCAGGGTGGATTCAGCCAGCCAGTTCAATGTTTCGATCCGCCAGCCAGGCCGGCTCACAGAACTGCGGTCTGAGCGGATCGTAAATGCGGCGGGCCCGTATCTTGCTGATATTGCGAGATTCCTCGGTGAAGAGCTTCCTGTTCATTGCGTCTACCAGCAAAAGATTTCTTTCGAAGATAACGAAAGTGCGGTTCCCCGCAATCTCCCCTTCTCGATCGATCTCGACGGCCAGCACCTTGACTGGACTGACGAGGAGCGCGCGATTCTCGCCAGCGATCCCGTCACAGAAAAATTCACCAGGTTCATGACCGGTGGCATTCACTGCCGGCCTGACGGGGCTGAAAACGGCAAATGGATCAAGCTCGGCTGGGCTTTTAACGAAACAGCCAGCGACCCGCACGATTCTGATCCCTCCGACGAGAACTTTCCCGACCTGGTCATCCGAGCCGCTAGTCGCCTTCAGCCCAAGCTGAAGACCTATATCGGAAGGCTGCCCCGCAGCATGCACCATTATGGCGGCTACTATACGATGACAGAAGAGAACTGGCCTCTGATCGGCCCGATGAAGACGCCAGGCGCTTTCGTTGCGGGAGCGCTTTCAGGCTTTGGCACCATGGCCGCAGCAGCATCAGGTTCCGTGTGCGCCGATTGGATGATGGATGGCACACGCAGGCCCTATGCGCTTGCCCTCAGCCTCGCTCGGTACAAGGACCCTGCAACCCTGGCCGGTCTCGCAGTCACACAGAACCGTGGCGTTCTATAGAATTTGGAGGAACTCATGAGCAACGATGTGGTGGTAATTGGTGGTGGCGCGGTTGGTGTGGCGGTCGCCTATTTCCTGAAGAAGAGCGATCCGAGTGTGAGTGTTACAGTCGTGGAACGTGACCCCGCCTACACGCTGGCGTCGACACCCCGCGCCGCGGGCGGCATCCGGCGGCTTTTCTCATTGCCGGAGAACATCGAACTCTCAAATTTCAGCATCCCCTTCTTCGACCGCTTTGAAAGCGAGATGGCGATTGATGGTGCGAAGCCGGACATTGGCCTCAAGAAAAATGGCTATCTGTTTATCGTTCCCCCAACCCATTGCGACATGCTCAAACGGAACTTTGACACCGAGCGCCACATGGGCTGCAATGTCTTGTGGCTGGAGCCGGATGAGCTGAAGCAAAAATGGCCGTCGATGAACGTGTCAGATCTCGGCGCCGGCGTTTTCTCCCCTGATGACGGCTGGCTCGATCCCTACAGCATGCTCCAGGCGCTCCGGAAGAAGGCCATTTCAATCGGTGCAGTGTTCGTGGCTGATGAAGTCACATCGCTCGATTGGCATGGAAAAATGGTCAAGGCCGTAAGCCTGAAATCAGGCCGGCGGATTGCTGCGAACCATTTCGTTAATGCCGCAGGCGCTTGGGCCAAGGAAATCTGCAGCATGATCGGTGTTAAAGTGCCAATCGAACCATTGCGGCGGTTTGAACATTACTTCGAGTCCGAGGAGCCGATTGAGCCCTTGCCTTACTTGAAGGACCCCGAACGCCTCGCCTTTCGCCCGGAGGGCAAGGGCCATACGGGCGGTGTGCCTACCCTGGCAGAGCCGCGCGGCTACAACTTCGAAGCGGACTACGACTATTTCGAGAATGTCGTGTGGCCTGCCCTTGCCCATCGCTTCACGAAATTCGAAAGGACCAAGTGCAAGAGCACACTGCCAGGCCTTTACGACCAGAATGACCTCGATGGGAATGTGATCATCGGTCCGGGTGCTGGCGGCTTCGCCAACTTTCATATGCTCGCAGGTTTTTCCGGCCACGGTTTGATGCACGCGCCGGGCTGCGGGCGAGCCATGGCAGAACTCATTCTGAAGGGGCGATACGAAACGATTGATCTCACCAGATTGGGCTGGCAACGGGTTGTCGACGGAACGCCGTTACGCGAGGAAGGCATTATCTGATCCGCACTTCCAATTTCGGCCATGCTGGCGAGCGCTCTGTTCAGGCGTTTTCCTTGCGACGGGCAGCGGCGCGGAGCGATTTCCGCGTCTGCTCGATATGACGCTCCAACAGCGCCACTGCTGCATCGGTCTTGCCTTCCCGGCATAGTTTCAAGAGTTCGTGGTGTTCCTTCTGCGGCTGCGCCTTGCCCGTGGCCATGGATACCTGAGCCAGAATGAAGCGATTGATGTGTCCATGGTTGGCCTCGATCAACTCCAGGAGCTTGCTGCTCTGACAAGGCGAATAGAGCGCCCAATGGAAGCGCCAGTTCATTTCACTCCATGAACCGGGATCAGAAGCCGCATCGTAGATATCAAGAATTTCCTGCGCCATATCGAAGTCCTCGGTCGCCATATGCGGTATGGCCAACTTCAAGGCACGGCATTCGAGTGCAATCCGCACGTCCATCATGTCTAGTACATCATCCAGTGACAGGCCTTTCACGACCGCACCCTTGTTCGGATGGAAGGTGATGAAGCCTTCGCTTTCCAGCTGCCTCAGCGCTTCGCGCACCGGAATGCGCGAGGTGCCATAATGCTGGGCGATTTCGTCCTGCCGCAATTGCTGGCCCGGCTCGTAAACACCGCCAAGGATCGAGTCACGTAAGCCATCTCTAATCACTTCAGGGGCGGGTTTGCGCGCGTCTTTGTTTGCCATCTTTTCACATCAAGGGGTGAGATTCGTATACATTACCAGAGGGATGAATACCATTGCACTAGTATTTCGTATTCACCGCATCTTCGGGCGGTATCTCGCGCTTTCGGCGTAGCACATAGTCGCGCAGCGCCTCGTCGATGCCTTCGTCCAACTTCGGCTCTTCATAATCGTGGAGAAGCCTCTTTGCATATTCGAGCGCCCGGGCGGTGATTTCCTGACTTCCTTCCGCCTGCCAGTGCTCGATTGAGTTATTGTCGAAGTGCTTCGGCATGTAGAAAGCTTGCTGGAAATGAGCCTGGGTGTGGCCGTGCCCCAGAAAATGGCCACCGGGGCCGATGTCGCGAACGGCTTGCATCGCTTCGTCAAAATCGTCCCAGCGCACCCCTTCTGCCATACGATAGCCCATGGCGCACATGTCGGCATCGACAACAAACTTGGCGACGGAACAATGCATGCCCGCCTCATTCCACCCGGCCGAGTGCCAGATATAATTGGCGCCCGCATGAAGCGCGGCATTGAGCGTGTTCGCACTCTCATAACCGGCCTGCGCATCGAAGGTCTTGGAGCCGCCCAGCAGGTTTGAGGTTCGCCACGGCACACCGTAGTGACGCGCCAGCTGCCCGATCATGAAATTCATCAGGCTGATCTCCGGTGTGCCGGCCATCGGCGCGCCAGATCTCATGGAAACAGTCGACAGATAATGCCCATAGATAGCGGGGCAGCCTTTGCGTACAATTTGGGTGTAAGCGAGCCCCGCGAGTGCTTCCGCATTGAGCTGCGCGACAGTGGCTGCAGCTGATGCGGGCGTGTTGGCCCCGCCCAAAGCAAAAGGCGAGAGAATGATTGGTTGATTACGGCGGCTGAAGGCACGCACTGCAGCAAGCATTGTCTCGTCCCAGAGCAGCGGCGAATTGCAGTTCGCATTCCCCGTGATGACAGGAGTTGTCTCCATTACGCCCCGCCCAAACAGGATGCCGCACATGTCGAGAACGTCTTCGGCATTCTTGCCCGTCGTCGCCATGCCCATGTAGGTCTTGTCGGAATACTTCATGGAGGAATAGGTGACGTCCAGGTGCCGATGGCTCACCGTCACATCCATCGGCTCGACGATATTGTGAGAGGTCGAGTGCAAAGCCGGCGACATGTGCGCAAGCTTCACCAGCATTCTGAAGTCCGCGATTGTAGCCCAGCGCCGCTCATTGTCGAGGCCACGGACAAATGGCGCACCGGCCATCGGAACGAAGATGGAGTAAGGACCGCCGAACTTGAGATCACGAGAGGGGTTGCGGGTGCGATAGGTCCAGTTCGAGGGAATGGTGCTGATGAGCTCACGTACGAGGCCCCGATCGAGATGCACCCGGTCACCCCGCACGTCAGCGCCGGCCTTCCGCCAGTCCGCCAATGCGATGTCATCTCGAAATACGATGCCAACCTCCTCAAGGACAGACATCGATGCGTTGTCTATGCGTGCAAGCTCCCCCTCATTCAGGACGTTGCACACGGGAATGCCGCGCTTGAGAGGGGGCAGCATCTCAAAATTCGGCGCCGTGCGCTGGGCCCTTCGTGCCGACCGGCCACCGAGGCGGCCTGATGCCAGTTTCTCGTCCATCGTTTTCACCCCTGACTCGAGACCCCAAATATCTAGGTTGCGGCGTTGGATGTGATTGCATCCGCAATCTTTTCTCCGATCATGTAGATCGGCCCGCTCAAGTTGCCCGTCACGTTGCGCGGAATCACGGCTCCACAGACAACACGCAGGCCTTTCAAGCCGTGCACGCGGCAATCGCCATCAACCACACCGGTACTGATGTCTTTGGACATGCGGCAGGTGCCTGTCGGGTGATAGCTGGTGCCGGTCGCTCGCTTCACCCACGCAAGAAGCTCATCGTCGCTTTGAAGCGATGCCGCAGGTTGAACCGCATCGCCGCGAACGCCATCCCATGCGCGTTGCCGGAACAGGTCTCGCGCAATCCGGATCGAGCGAATGATGTCGAGCCGATCCTCACGCTCCGCGAAATGATTGAACACTATTTCCGGCGTGTCCGCCGGGTTGGCGGATCTCAAACGTACATAGCCACGGGAAGACGGGCGCGAGAGATCAATCCACAGCTGGAAGCCGGGGAATACATTGATCCTCCCATTCTCCACTTTCCGATAGAGCGGGAGAAACTCGAACTGCACGTTTGCATAATCCGCTTTGTCGTGCGTCTTGAGGAAGGCTCCCGCCTCGAAGAAATTAGATGCACCCAGTCCGGTGCGGGTCAAAAGCCACTGCAGGCCAAGTTTCGCCTGTCCAAGCAGACCGAGTTCAGACACCAAAGAGTCAGTGCGCTTCGACGTGTACTGCAAATTCACACCTGGATGGTTTTCCAGATTTCTGCCGACATGCGGGTGGTCCATCACCAGCTCTATGCCGAGTGCACGCAGCTCATCCGCAGGTCCGATACCAGAGAGAAGCAACAGCTTCGCCGCCCCAATTGTTGAGGCCGCGACGATGACTTCCTTGCGCGCCTGAAGCCTGCCGCCGGACGCGAGTTGAACGCCGGTTGCCCTGCCGCCGTCGAAGATGATCTTGTTTACCAGCGCTCCGGTGCGCACTTCCAGGTTCGCACGCCCCTTCACCGGCGCCAGATAGGCGCGCGGCGCACTGCATCGGCGACCATTGCCGATCATGGCCTGGGCGATGTGCATCCCCTCCTGATCGCCGGCGTTGTGATCAATGGGCCGGCGATATCCGGCCTGTTCGCCGCTCCGCATGAAGAGATCATACATGCGGTGGTTGGCGGGACAGCGAATGATGCTCAACGGTCCGTCATGGCCACGGTCAGCCCCGTCTTCCGCGAAACGCTCCATGCGCTTGAAGTAGGGGAGAACGCCTTTCCAGCCCCAGCCCACAAGCCCCATGGCGGCCCAACCGTCGTAATCCCGCGGATTGCCGCGATTGAAGATCATGGCGTTGATCGAGGTGCCGCCCCCCAATACGCGGCCGCGCTTCTCATCGATCAGCGCCCCCTCCAGCGACGGCTCGGGGCCACTCTGCTCTCCCCAGTTCAGAGACTTGTCCTGATAGGCAAAGGGCACGGCTGCCGGCATTGCGATTGTCAGCCGCCTGTCGTGGCCTCCTGCTTCGAGCAGCAGAACATTCGTATTCGGGTCAGCGCTGAGGCGGTTCGCTAACACGCAACCGGCGGGTCCGGATCCCACGATAATGTAGTCAGGGGTTTTCATGTCAGGCTTCGCGATCCAATCTGCGCCGCAGCCAATGCAGCCATAATAAAAGACTTCCTTCGGCTCTTCCTGTATTGTATACGAACCTGCGATAATGCATACTATTATTCTCGCTCAAATTCATGCGGGGAATAGCCATCATTTGTAGGAGAACCACATGCCGTGGATCAGAGTGGAGCTTTCCGCCGGCCGCACCGAAGCGCAAAAAGCCAAAGCGGCAGAAGCCATCACCAAGGCTTTGGTGGACCACTGCAATTGCAAGCCCGAGACCGTGAGCATTGTCTTCAACGATGTCGCGAACGAGAATTGGGCCTTCGGCGGCGTGCTCCTGTCGAAGCGTTAATTGCTTTGGCCTACCGCACACCGCGGTCTCACATCCCCCTACGGCAACTGATTTCGGAGTTCGACTCGTGAGCAATGACCCCCTTCTCCAGCCCTTCAAGCTGAAGCACCTCACGCTGAAGAATCGGCTCATGATTTCTTCGCACGAGCCTGCCTATCCCGAAGACGGCATGCCGAAGGGGCGTTACCGCGCCTATCATGTAGAGCGTGCCAAGGCCGGCATCGCGCTTACCATGACCGCCGGTTCCTGCGCCGTTTCACGCGACAGTCCGCCCGTGTTTAATAACATCCTTGCCTATAAGGACGAAGTCGTAGGCTGGATGAAGCAGTTGGTGGACGAATGCCATGACCACGGCGCCGCCGTGATGATCCAGCTCACCCACCTTGGCCGCCGCACCAGGTGGGACAAGGCGGACTGGCTTCCGGTTGTCGCGCCCACGCTGGTGCGAGAACCCGCGCACCGTGCATTCCCCAAACTGATCGAGAAATGGGACATCGCGCGCATCAAGTCAGACTTTGCGGATGCCGCAGAACGCATGAAAGCGGCCGGCGTGGATGGCATCGACTTCGAGTCGTTTGGCCACCTCCTGTCCCAGTTCTGGTCGCCCATGAGCAACCATCTCGACAATGAGTACGGTGGTTCGCTGGAAAACCGCATGCGCTTTTCGCTGGAGGTTCTGGGCGCGGTGCGTGAGCGCGTGGGGCCGGAGTTCATTCTCGGCATCCGCTACGTAGCAGATGAGGATACGCCCGCCGGCTATGACAAGCAGGAAGGACTGGAGATTTCACGTCGGCTCAAGGACAGCGGCCTCGTTGATTTTCTCAACGTCACCAAGGGCCATATTGAAACCGATGCGGCGCTCACCGACAACATCCCGATCATGGGCATGGCCTCAGCGCCGTTTCTCGACCTGGCCGGGGAGGTGCGCGCCGCAACCAAGTTTCCCGTGTTCCACGCCACCCGCATTCAGGACGTCGCTACCGCCCGATACGCGATCGCTGCGGGCAAGGTTGACATGATCGGCATGACCCGCGCCCATATGGCAGACCCGCACATCATGCGGAAGATCGTGGAAAGGCGAGAACACGACATCCGACCGTGCGTGGGTGCCAACTACTGCCTCGATCGCATTTATGCGGCGGGCATGGCGCTGTGCCTGCACAACGCCGCAACTGGCCGCGAAGAAACCATGCCACACACCATTACAAAGGCAGCAACCCGAAAGAAGGTGGTGATCATTGGCGCGGGCCCAGGTGGGCTGGAAGCGGCACGTGTGGCGGGCGAACGTGGCCACGAGGTTGTTCTCCATGAAGCAGCCCCTAAGGCCGGCGGGCAGATCCTGCTCACGGCGCAAAGCCCGCGCCGCAGGGAGATGGCCGGCATTGCCGACTGGCGCGTAGCTCAGTGCGAGGCACTGGGCGTCACCTTCCGCTACAACAGCTTTGCCGATGCGGACATGGTTATCGCCGGAAATGCCGATGTGGTGATCATCGCTACCGGGGGACTGCCGCACACCGAAATTTTGGCGGAAGGCAACGATCTCGTCACCTCGACCTGGGATATCATTTCAGGCGATGTGAAGCCGGGCCATGATGTTCTGATCTTCGATGACGCCGGGGATCATGCCGCCCTGCAGGCAGCAGAAGTGATCGCCAACAACGGCGCCAAGGTCGAGATCATGACGCGCGACCGCAGCTTCTCGCCCGAAGTGATGGCGATGAACCTGACCCCCTATATGCGCTCGCTGCAGAAGCGCGACGTCCGTTTCACCGTCACTTATCTTCTGGAAGGCGTGCGGCGCGACGGCAATCAGCTGGTCGCCATTATCGGCAGTGATTACGGCGGTATCCGTAAGGAGCAGCGCCACGACCAGATCATTGTCAACAACGGCACCCGGCCAAACGATAGCCTCTACCACGAGTTGGTTCCTCACTCGATGAACCTCGGCGAAATGGACCATTCCGCTCTGATTAACGGAACGCCACAGCTGATAAGGGCGAATCCGCAAGGCAAGTTCCAACTCTTCCGCGTCGGAGACGCCGTGGCTGCCCGCAACACGCACGCCGCGATCTATGATGCGTTACGCCTTGTGAAGGATCTCTAGTGCGGCAGAGATTCACACTGAACATGAGTTGTGTACCTCGCGATTTCCGAGTGCATGTACGCGTCTGACCAGTTCAGCTCTGCTTGCATAAGTTTCGCTACGTCCGGCAAGACCGGTAAACCTTTGTCGGCTGATAGAATCGAGGTTCGGGTTCGGCGGTCAAGAACGTCCTCAATGTGCAGCGCGCCCTCGTGGCTGCAGGCATAGACGACTTCGGCCGCCAGGAGCAGCGGGTCTCTTCGCAGGATGACGGACAACTCGGGGCGGCGAGCCATCAATTCCAGAATGTCAGCAATGCAATCGCCATAGCGGTGCAGAAGCCGTTCTACCTGCTTGGAGGTCAAATTGGCCTTGTTCGCAATTCCTTCGCGATCGGACATCATCTCCTGGAAGCCGCTGGCTCCCAATAGCGGCAGCCACTCCGTGGACGATGAAGGCCCTGTCGTTGGACGACAGTCTTTGACAACGGTGTCGATGAGGTCCTCTGCCATCTTCCGGTAGGTCGTGTATTTCCCGCCGCAAATAACCGTCAGCCCAGGAGTCGGGGATGCAATGATGTGTTTGCGGCTCACGTCTGTGGTTCCACCACTGCGATGGTCTTCAACCAGTGGCCGCACCCCTGCATAGGTGCCAAGGATTTGATGTGGGCTCACAGGTGTTGCAAGCACTGAATTTAGACGCTCTAGAATTGTCGCAACGTCCTGTGCCGTGACCGTCACCGTGCCGGGATCACCCTGCCACTCTGTATCCGTGTCGCCGATCAGCCATTCTCCTTCCCAGGGAATGACAAAGATCAGCCCTGTGTCGGTTCTGGCAATGAGCCCCGATTCCATTTCGATGGCATTCTTCGGGAGGATGATGTGAACCCCCTTTGAGGGCCGCAAACGAGGTTTCCGGTCCGGCTGGCCAATGTCCAGTTGCCCTGTCCATGGTCCCATGGCTGTCGCGACATGTCTGGCGCGAATTTCAAACGCCTCACCTGTTTCCCTATCGTTGGCCTTTGCCCCAATCACTCTTCCCTTATCATGGATCAGGCTCTCGGCCTTAACACGTGTTGCAATTCGAGCGCCCTTCGCAGCGGCCGTTCGCGCAACAAACACGGCATAGCGGGCATCATCTTCCTGTGCATCCCATATGGCAATGCCGCCCGAAAAATGGCGCTGACGCAACGCCGGCGCTGCCTCAGCTAGTGCCGCGCTGTTGAGACGGCGATGAGACGGTACCTGCTTCGAGCCGGCCAACCGCTCGTAGAGAAAAACCCCGATGCTGAGATAGAGCCTTTGGAGAAGCCCGCCGCGATATGGAATTATGAATGGTACCGGTTTGACGAGATGTGGTGCCAGACGGTGGAGCAGAAGCCCACGCTCTTTCAATGCCTCACGGACCAATCCGAAATTGAGCTGTTCCAGGTAGCGCAGGCCACCATGAATCATCTTGCTCGATTTACTGGATGTGCCGCTGGCCAAATCATCCTGTTCGATCAGTCCGACAGACAGTCCCCGGGCGGCCGCATCAAGAGCAGCACCCAGGCCGGTTATGCCGCCGCCAACAATCAGAAGGTCAAGAGCACCACTCTTCATCGCATCAATAGACGCCAGTCTCGATGCAAAGTTGAGTGCACTGCCTTCGAGCATGCTTAATCTTCGAGCAGACCTTCCGAACTTCGCTATTCAACATCCGGTGATGACATCGCCGCGGAAATTTGGCGCAGCGTGACTTTGCCCACCGGCTGCCCTCTGTCATCCACGACGATGGCCGAGTCGAACGACGAGTTTGCGAGTTCCAGCGCCGCCACTTCCAGTGGCGTTCCGGGCTTGAGCTTCGGCAACGACATGTCAGGCGCTTTTGCATCCGCATCCATCACCGCATCGACCTTGAGATAGCGGCCGCGGTTGACGTCCTTGATGAAGCGCTCGATATAATCATCAGCCGGGTTCAACAGGATATCCTGGCTATTGCCCTTCTGGATGATCGAGCCATCGCGCAGGATGACGATCTGGTCACCTAGTCGCAGTGCTTCATCCAAATCATGGGTGATGAACACGATGGTCTTCCTGAGTTCCTTCTGCAGATCGAGCAGCATGGTCTGCATGTCGGTGCGGATCAGCGGATCGAGCGCCGAGTAGGCCTCGTCCATGAGCAGGATGGCGGAATCGTTGGAAAGCGCCCGGGCCAGGCCGACACGCTGCTGCATGCCGCCGGATAGCTCGTGCGGATAGCGTGCCTCAAAGCCCTGAAGCCCCACCCGCTCGATCCAGCGCATGCCGGTATCACGCGCCTTGGCCTTGTCGACGCCACGCACTTCGAGCCCGAAGATCACGTTGTCGATGACAGTGCGGTGTGGCAGCAGCGCAAAACGTTGGAACACCATGGCGGTGCCCGCGCGGCGGAAGTCGCGGAGTTCGAGTTCCGACATGTCGAGGACATTCTTGCCGTCGACCAGGATTGCGCCGGCGGTGGGCTCGATCAACCGGTTGATGTGGCGGATCAAGGTCGATTTGCCGGAGCCGGAAAGCCCCATGATGACATGGATTTTGCCCGCCGGCATGGAGATGTTAATGTTGTTGAGGCCCAGGATATGTCCATGCGTCTTGCCGAGCTCGGCCTTGGACATGCCCTTCTTCACCGTCTCCACATAGTCCTTCGGCGTCCTTCCGAAGATCTTGTAGAGTTCCTTGATCTCGATCGAGGTGTTACTCATGCGCCGTCCCCCGGTGCTTCTGCAACCGCTTGCCATAGGCCTGGCTGATGCGGTCGAAGATGATGGCGATGCCGACGATGGCGAAACCGTTGAAGATGCCTTGCGTGAAGTACTGATTGGCGATCGCCTGCAGCACGTTGAGTCCTAAGCCCTGAACGCCGATCATCGAAGCGATGACCACCATGCCGAGCGCCATCATGATTGTCTGGTTGATGCCGGCCATGATGGTGGGCATGGCCAAGGGCATCTGCACTTTCCACAACTTCTGGGAACGCGAGCAGCCATAGGCATCGGCGGCCTCGAGGACCTCCTTGTCGACGAGGCGGATGCCAAGATCGGTTAGGCGGATGATCGGCGGGATGGCGTAGATCACCACCGCAATGAAGCCCGGCACCCGGCCGATCCCCAACAGCATGACAACCGGGATGAGATAGACGAAGGGCGGCATGGTCTGCATGACGTCGAGAACCGTCTGCATCACCTTGCCCGCCTGCTTGTAGCGGTTCATCACGATCCCCAGGGGAATGCCCAGTGCAATCGAGAAGATCGTCGAGGTGAAGACCAGCGAGATCGTCTTCATGGCATCGGGCCACAGGCCAAGCAAGCCGATGACGAGAAGCGTTCCTACAACTGCCGCCACAACCGCCCAGCTCCGGGCAGCAAACCACGCAATCAGTGCGAGCGCCAGCACCACCAGGGGCCACGGTGCATTGGAAATCACATACTCGAAGAAAATCAGCGCCTGCTGCAAAGGATAGAAGAAGTTCTCGATCGCCGTACCATAGTTGCGGGTGAGAGCCTTCAGCGAACCATCGATCGCCCGCTTGACTGCAAGCAGGAAGTCAGAGTCGAGCTGAGGAAACTTGATCAACCAATCCATGTCGCGATGCCCCTAACAAATGCTTGCTGCCAAGCCCGCACTCACTCTCACTACAGGAGAGGGCCAGCGGGCGCTATTGCGGATGCGCATTTGGCGCAGCTCCCCGGTAAGGTGAAAGAGCAGAGTTGAAAACCCCGCAGATACTCCGGGACAGCGCATGGAGGCTCCGGCAATCCGAAGCCTCCACGAGATTCTCACAAATCAAGTCTTACTGCGCGGCAGCCTTGACCTTCTCCGCAACATCGACTGGGACCCACTTGGTCCAAACTTCCGGCATGTTCTTGATGAACCACTTGGCACCATCATCACCATTGGCCTGGTTCTCGGTCATCCACAGCATCACCTTGCCGACTTCAGCCTGGGTCCAGCTGCGCTTGGCGAAATAGTCCTTCACCGGGCCATCGATGCGATCCGTAAACGGCTTGGCGGCCAGCACGAAGGTGTCAGCCGGCTTCCAGTAGTTAGGCTTCGGATCGGGGCAATCCTGGACCGTGGTGCAGCGTGCCCACTCTGCCGGGTCATGCGCCATTTCGAGGCGGACCATCGGATACTTGGCCAGAAGCGACGTCGGCGCCCAATAAGCGGCGATGAAGCCCTTCTTCTGTTCGTAGGCCTTGGTAATGGCGCCATCGAGAGCTGCAGCCGAACCAGAAGGCACCAGGGTGAAACCCTTGGAGTCGAGATCCAGCGCCTTGTAGAGCTGCGCCGTCACAACTGTGTCGCCCCAGCCCTGCGGCCCCTGAATCACACCACCCTTGGACGGATCTTCAGGCGCGGGGAATAGGTCAGGATGCTTGACGGCATCGTCGACCGTCTTGATGTCCGGATGAGCGTCCACGATGTACTGCGGAACGTACCAGCCCGAAACCGCACCGTCGCTTATGGCGGGACCTATAGGGGCGATGCGCTTTTCCTCGACGCCCTTGGTGTAGACGTCGCCGAGCAAGCTCGGCGTTCCTTCGGAAACGATATCAGGCTGGCCCTTTTCAACCATCGAGGTGATGGTCGGCACCGTGTCGCCCGCAACAGTCGAGGCATTGCAGCCATAACCGGCATTCAGGATCAACTGGTCGACCTTCGCCAAAGCCTCGGCCGACTGCCAGCTGAACACAGCGAGCGAAACATCTCCACAGGCTGCGTGGGCAGCGCTGCCAGTCATCAAAGCTGCGGTAGCCACAGCTGCAAGCAGTAACTTCTTCATCTCATCTCCTCCTTTGATACGTGGCTGTGTGACTTGCGATACCGAGCCCACGTAGCTCGGTGAAAGACTGAGGGACCGGCCCACGGAGCACTTGGCGCGCCGCGAACCCGCTGTAATCAAAGATTACATATTTTATACATTGCGTCAATGAATGTATACGATTTGTCGACGTCATGATCTTGTACTCTGATACTTGAGTCATATCTCACCGCCCGCACGGAACTCACTCCACGCGATCCGAAGATTTGCGCCAATTGAACGGAACGGTTCTGGAGGGCATCGGCCAGGTGTGTTGGTAGTCAGCAAATAGCGCAGCTCCTCGCTGTCGACACCGCAAACAAGGTCAGCCAGATACAGCCCGAGCATGTTGCTGCGAGTAATTCCAAGCCCGTCACCCACCGATCCAGCAAACACATTCTCTGCGACGCGGCCGAACAGAGATTGCGTGTTGTAACTGAGCGGGATCATCCCGGCATAAGCATTCTCGAACTCAACGTGCCGGAGTCTCGGGAAGCGGCTTTCAAAAGCCTTGCGCAATTTCGGTTGCGCGCGCTTCAGGTGATCCGGCGTGGTGCGCTGGTTCCCGCAGAAGGCAAGGCCATTGCGCACATAGACGCGTTTCGTTGGCGTGTAGCGCACGGTTGTGCCAGCCTCATGCGCGGCCGTACATCCCCAGGGCTCCACGCCCTCAAGAGTCTTCAGCTCATCAACTGATAGTTCGCGCGTGAAGGCGCCGAAGCTGGTGATCCCGAACATCCGGCCGGAATGCGCGGTTCCAAAATCATTGATGAAAGAACTGACCGTCAGGACAACCGTCGACGTTGAAACAGCTTTGCCGTTGCTGAGTATGACTCTCGGTTGCGCACCTTCGATGACTTGCTTGACGGGCGTTCTTTCGAAGACTTGCACTGTCTGTGGCAGCGCCGAAGCAATGCCGCGCACCACCTCCGAAGGATTGATAAGCACAGTTCCCGACGAATAGAGCGACTTGATGTAGTAATCCGTGCCAAGGGTGCGCGTCAGTTCGCTCTGGTCGCAAATCTTGCATTCAATGCCGATCTGATCGAGAAGCCTTGCGTGGCTTTCGAGATTAGGCAGGCAGCTGCTTTCTCGCGCCGCCAGGTGCTTGCCCGACTCGCGCCAATCCACATCCAGCTCTGCAGCCGTCTTAACCTTGCGCAACCAGTCGATGACGATCTTGTTCAGGCGATAGCGCCATTTGTGATGAATAAGGTCGCCTGAATCGCCAAAGGCCGCATGTGGCTCATCGATCATGAATCCCGCGTTGCGGCCGCTATCACCTTTTCCGACCTCGAGGGCTTCAAACACGGCGATGGAAGCGCCGGGTCGCAACTGCGCGAGGCGAGTTGCAGCTGCAATTCCGGCGAAACCAGCGCCGACAATAACAAAATCATAAGACGAGGCGAGATCACCAGCCTGCGCAAACTGGTGCTGCCGGTTGTTGGCAAGATTGAACCAACCCGGATCACCAACTGGCGCTGGAAAGCGTTTGATCTCCTTCATTTCTGGCGGCCCACCTAATTGCTCAATACAACTTCACCCGTTCCAGTATGCGATCGATGTCCGTCTTCTCTTCAGCAGAGAGCGGCAAGCGCGGGCGCCGCGTGTAGCCCCCCTTGAGGCCGATCTTGTCCATCGCGTATTTGGTGGCCTGAATGAACTTCGAGGTGTTCTCGAAATAACGCGCGAGCGGGCGGTAGTTGCGGGACAGCACGCGTGCCTTTTCGATTTCGCCGGACCGCACCAGTTCAAGCAGCTCACTCACCATGCGCGGCGCGATGTTGCCTCCTAAGCACACCCAGCCCTGCGCGCCGGCGCAAAAGGCTTCGAAATACATGTCCTCATAGCCGCAGAATGGCGTGAGCGAGTCGGACAGTTCATCCACGATTCGCGAGATGCGCTTCACGTCGTTCGAGGACTCCTTGATAGCAACGATGTTCGGATGCTCGGCAAGCTTCTTCACCAGATCGAATGGCAGGTCGATGCCATTGCTGCCGGGATTGTTGTACAGCATGATCTTCACATCGGTGTTGTCCGCGACATCGCGGTAGTAGGTGTTGAGCTCCATGGTGTTGAGACCGAGGCCCGGGTGCGAGAGCAGCAGCACACCCACACCGCCATGGTCCCCCACATGCTTGGTCAATTCGATGACATTCTTGGTGGTTGTTGCAATGGTGCCAGCCATCAGGGGACAACGGCCCTTGAGCCGCTTGGCGGCAAACTCGAAGACCTTCTTCCGCTCTTCGATGGACATGGCGCTGTATTCGCCAAGCGTTCCGCACACGATCACGCCGTGGCCGCCCTTTTCGGCGAAATAATCGAGATTGTCGCCAAATGCAGCAAGATCAATGGCGCCATCCTCCGTGAAGGGGGTTGCTACAACAGTATAAACGCCGCGAAGATCGCTCATTTATGTCCTTCCCATGTATCCGCCCCTCGGGATGGAGGGGATGTTGTTTTGCAACCGTCTTGCACGGGCCGTGCCAATTGGTTAATGGCTGACGTGCAGGAATTTTTCATGCATTTTCCATGAGTTACGAGTATCTGGTAACGCGGTGGCTTTGACGACACGCTGCATGACGCCCAGCTTCCCGAGCTGCGCCCTAACCGCTCCAATGCTCACTATTGTCGCAATTTGCGACACAAACGCTGAGCGCAGGTTGGTGAGCAAATAACACTGGCTTGCATTTCGTTTCTTATTGCGACAATAATGGTTGACTGCAAAATGATTGCTTCAATTTGCTACAATCTTGAGGGCGGCAGTCGAGGAGAAGCAGAAGAGAACGCATGGCGCTCGGCGATTTTCGAACGGTTCATACCCGGCAGCTGTGGGAGCAGTTCATCGCGGGCGATGAGATCAACTCAGGCTCGCTGCCCGACTATGTGTATCGCGCCTGGCAGGATTGCCGCGCGAGCGACGTGAACCCGCGTCAGGCCGTGGATGCGATGACCCTGCCGGGGCCCGAGTTCAAGGCCCTGCTCCAGCGCTATCGCGAACTTATCGAGATCGCCAAGCCGGTGATCGAGATGATCCTATTCTCAACGGACGAAGCGCCGTTCATTGCCATGCTCACATCGCGGGAAGGCGTGATCCTGCATGTGACTGGTGATCTTGCAAAGCTCAGTGTTCAGGAAAACTACTACAACAGGCCGGGGGTCTATTGCGCGCCGCGCTATTTCAGCGCCCGCGCCACCACTCTTGCGCTGCGCGAGGAGAAATCCATTTCGCTCTGCGGCAGCGAGCATTATCTCGAAGTGTTCCACAACTCGCTCTGCTATGCCGCGCCCATTTTCGATGCCAAGGGCCAGGTGCTGGCCTGCGTCTCGCTTGCGTGTTCGCTTCAGAACTTCAGCAACAAGACGCTATCGATGGTGACAGCTGCAGCCAACAATATCACCTTGCAACTGCAGCGGATTCATCTGAACGAGACACGAAACTACCTGAGCTCGATGGTCTATTCGATTTGCGGCGCCATGCCGGATGGCATCATCGCCCTCGATAAGGACGGCAAGATCACATATGTGAATCATGCTGCCGAAGATATTCTCGGAGCACCGTCTGCGGATCTTGCCGGCAAGGAACTCGTCATCTTCCTCGATGCAGGAAGTCTGAAGGAACTGGAGAATCAGACCGAAAACCGGCGCAAAATCAGCATTTCCATCACTATCAAAAACAAGCGAGAAAACAAATGGTTATGCCGGGCACAACCGCTTCTCGATGCGACCAACACGGTGGTCGG
Source organism: Alphaproteobacteria bacterium (assembly GCA_020441605.1). The sequence goes on along the minus strand of JAGRLX010000141.1, from coordinate 6,285 downwards.
CAAGACGCTATTTCTCGCCTCCGAAAAACAGATCATGCTGGGCATCACGCAGGTTGGCGGAAACCGCGCGCACTACTCGCTTGAAGATATTCGTGGCAAATCTCCACAGCTCAAACACTGCGTCGAACTTGCCAAGAAGATCGCCCGCAAGGCCAGCCGTATCCTTATCATCGGCGAAAGCGGCACCGGCAAGGAGTTGTTCGCGCAAGGCATTCACAATGCTAGCCCGCGCCACGCCCAGCCTTTTGTGGCGATCTCCTGCGCCTCGATCCCGCGCGACCTAATCGAAGCCGAGTTGTTCGGCTATGTGGCCGGCTCCTTCACAGGCGCCAACAAGAATGGAGCGGTTGGGAAATTCGAGCTTGCGCACAATGGCACGCTGTTTCTCGATGAAATCGGCAGCCTGCCGATGGAGGCTCAGGGCAAGCTTCTGCGCGCCCTGCAGCAGAACGAAATCATGCGCATCGGCGGCAAGGTACCCATCCCCGTCAATGTGAACGTCATCTCCGCCAACAATGTGAGCCTTCGGGAATTGGTCGAAAAGCGCCTATTTCGCGAGGACCTGCTTTATCGCCTCAACAGCGTTGAGCTGGTAATTCCTCCTTTACGGGAGCGGGCGGGCGATGCGGAAGTACTGATCCGCCACTTCGTGGACAGCATTTCAGCCGCCCAAAAGCGGAAGGTGAAGATCTCGGCGGAATGGCTGGAGGCCATGTGCAGCCACCACTGGCAGGGCAATGTGCGCGAACTCGAACATGCCTGCGAGACGGCCCTCATTCTCTGCGATGACAATGTGCTTAAGCGCCAGCACCTGCCCAACGCCGTCAGCGGCCGGCTGGATGCCAGCACCGCACCCGCCACCAAAATGGGCTGCGAGTCACTGGATGAGAACTTCCGGAAGTGGCTGGTCCAGGCCCTAACGAGCTGCAGAGGCAACCTTTCGCTCATTACCAAACAGCACGATATCTCGCGCAGCACCCTCTACCGGAAGATGGAGCAGTTCGGCCTCGAAGCGAAATCCTTCCGCCGCAAACCAGCGGCGTAAAGCTTTCCGAAGCGCCCGCCGGACTCTGCCGACATCCGATTGGCACACCCCTTGCATTAACCTTACCGACCAATCTGTGAGGTTCTGGGTGCAAGCGCAACTCATCGTCATGTTGACGCATAATGATGTGACCGTCAAAGATGCGGCGGCGGTGTTTGACGCCTGCAAGGACCTGCCCGTTAAGTTCTGGGGCTTCAAGAATGTCGGCATCTCGCGCGAGGAAACGCGCGCCCTGCTGGACGCCATGAAAAAACACGGCAAGACCACCTGCCTTGAGGTGGTGACTTTTACCGAAGAGTCCTGCCTTGATGCCGCCCGGATGGCGGTGGAGTTCGGCTTCGACTATTTCACCGGCACCGTCTTCTACCAGTCCGTCGCCGACTATCTGAGCGACAAGCCAATCCGCTATTACCCCTTTGTGGGCGACGTGAGCGGCAGTCCCTGCATTCTTGAAGGCACCATGGAGGAGATTGCGGAAGACTGCCGCCGTCTCGAAGCCGCGGGCGCCCATGGCGTCGATCTTATCGCCTATCGCTATATCGACGGCGATCCGGTTGCACTCGCCAAAAAAGTCGTTGCCGCATCCAAGAAGGAAGTGATCCTCGCCGGCAGCATTTCCAGCGAAGAGCGCATCCGCATCGTCAATAATATCAATCCTTTCGCTTTCACCATGGGCAGTGCGCTGTTTGAAAAGCAGTTCGTGGCCGATGGCGATGTCCGCGCAAATCTTCAGAAAGTCATCGCGCTGATGAACGCGATTCCAACCCTACAGGCCACGGAGGAAGACACCCATGAACAGTGAAATCAAGAAGGCATCGGACTGCAAGATCTTCATGGAAGGCGCAGAAATGTGCCGCCTCTATTATAAGACCGAGAAGCTCACCTTCGGCTCGTCGCAGCTGAGTCCTGGCCAGACCGGCGCCGTCGACCACGGCCATGTCAACTCGCACGAAGTATTTTTCTGCCATCGCGGCACCGTGCTGCTGCGCGTGGGCGAGACCTACTATGAAATGCACGAAGGCGATGCGGTTCTCGTGCCGCCAACCATTCCGCACCAGCTCACCAATATCGGATTGGATAACGCCATCATCACCTGGAGCCTCGCACCGAGCGAAATGTAGCAGGCGGATGGCAAGTGAGGGTCTGATATGAAATATGTTTTGGGTGTCGATATCGGGACAACGGCCATAAAGGCCGCTGTCTTCGACGAAAAGGGCGAAGCGAAGGGCAGCCACACCTGCGAGTATACACTGCTGACGCCCTCCCCCGTCATCGTTGAGCTCGATGCCCAGGCCTATATTGATGCGTTCAAGATGGCCATCGCCGCAGCGATCAGGAGCTCGGGTGTTGACAAGAACAGTATTGTCTCGCTCGGCCTTTCCGCACAGGGCGAAACCCTGTTCTTCCTCGATGAACACAACAAGCCGCTGCGAAATGCGATCGTGTGGATGGACAACCGTGCAAGCGCCGAAGCTGCTTGGCTGGAAGAACAACTTGGCCGCGCCATCGTGCACAAGACTACGGGCCAGGTCGGCATGGCCGCCACATGGCCCGCCTCAAAGGTCATGTGGGTGAAAAAGCACGAGCCGGATATCTTTGAAAAGACAACCAAATTCCTGCTTATTGAAGACTATTTCATTTTCTTGCTGACCGGCCGCTACGTGGCGGAGGACTCGCTTCTCTGCTCCACGATGTACTGGGACATCAACACACGCAAATATTGGCCGGCGATGCTGGCGCTTCTGGGTGTGCAAGAACATCAGCTTCCCGAAATTTGCCACCCCGGCACGGCCATTCAGACGGTAACGGCAGAGGCTGCGAAAGCTTTTGGCCTGTCACCTGACACGCTCATCTGCCTCGGCGCGCTGGATCAAGCTTGCGGCGCCATCGGCGTCGGCAACGTGAAGCCCGGCATTTTCTCCGAAAGCACCGGAGCAGCGTTGGCATCAGTCGCAACGACCGACAAGCTCGTCATCGATCCCTCCGGAGAAATGCCCTGCTTCGCGAGCGGCATTCCCGGCATGTATATGGTGAGTTCGTATTCCACCGGCGGCATGAACATGCGCTGGTTTCGCGACGCTTTCTGCGGCGCGGAGATGGAGCTGGAGCGCACCAGCGGTGTCAACGCCTATGCTTTGATCGACCACGCCGTTGAAAACACTCCGCCTGGCGCGGATGGCCTGCGCTTCCTGCCGCATCTCCAAGGTGCGGGCCCGCCGGATACCAACACCTTCGCCAAAGCGACCTTCCTGAACGTGACGCTCGCCCACGGCAAGGCACATTTCGCCCGCGGCATCATGGAAGGCGTCGTCATGGTGTTGATGCGCATGGTGGAAGCAACACGCGCGCTGGGAGTCGATGTCAACGAAGTACGTTCGTTGAGCGGCGGTGCCAAGAGCAAGGCCTGGTGTCAGATCAAGTCCAACGCCACCGGCTTGCCTGTCCACACGATGAAGACGACCGACATTGCGGCCTGCCTCGGTGCGGCCATCCTCGGTGGCGTAGCGGCGGGTGTGTGGAAGTCGGTTGCGGAAACTGCATCAAGAATTGCGGCCTATGATCTCGCTTACACGCCAGACAAGACGCAGAAGCCTTTGTATGACGGCATGCTCGCCGAATACAAACTGCTGATGAAAGAACTCGCTCCATCTTTCAAGCGCGCTGGTTAACCAACACGATTAAACCACCAGGCGCTTGATCGAAGAGACGACGATGGCTGGTACGCCTACCATTATACCTATGGTGACAGGAAAAAGCTGGATATCCGGATTGCATACAATTGTGCTGCATCAAGGCGACCCATTTGCTGAAGGCTTCACCGTCGGAGACATCTGGGCATAAGCGCGGCATTTGCAGGAAATTCACCTAGCAGCCAGGGAATCACACATGTTCAGGCATCTTTCAACGCAGGAGATAGAATCAGGGCTTCGGCAGGTCCTTGACTCACCGAAAGACGACGGTTCTCTTCTGGGCATCGTCACGCGTCCCGAATCTGGCGAACGCTTTGATCTCTACTCCTCGGAAATCAGCGGTGCCTATGGCGTGAAGGGGGACCATTGGTCCAAGGGCTGCTGGAAATCACTCTCCGATGGATCACCCGACCCAAATGTTCAGATCAGCATCATGAATTCGCGATTCATCGATCTCATCGCAACCTGCCGCGAAAATTGGGCCGCGTCCGGCAATAATCTCTTTATCGACATGGATCTCTCGCCCGACAACCTGCGGCCCGGTCAGCAGATCAGCATCGGATCAGCAGAACTCGAGATCAGCCCCGTTCCCCATACGGGATGCGGGTCCTTCATTCGTCGTTACGGCCGTGATGCCTGTGTCTTTGTCAACACGGGAGTTGGACGAGACCTGAAGCTTCGCGGCATCTATGCAAGGGTGATCAAGGACGGGCGTGTAACCCTCGGCGACCGCGTGCAAAAACTGAAATGATACACGACATCGAGGAGTTACCCCGTTCATTCCCCATGAATGCGCGCAAGCACGGCCGAAAGCCCGTCGCAAAGCGCTACTTTGCCACCGGAAGCCACGAACGTGGAATTCGCAAGTTCGTTCAACCCGCCTCGGGTCGCATGAGCTTCTTGAAGCTCCGAGAGCGCGAGCGGCTTCTCGCGTAGAACATCTCCAAGGCTGCCGAACAGATTGCGGAGATAAAGCGTAGCATCTTCACTCGGCAAGCCCTGGCCGGCAAGCCATTCCCGCGCCGTTTCAATGATCCCGAAATAGGTGCTCATGAGCGCACCTGCGGCGGCATAAGCATCGAACACATGAATGTCGGAAACCTGAATGCAGCCCCCCAGTTCCTGGAAAATTATTGCGGCCTCATCGTTGGCAGGGAATACCGGGGTCACGCCGCGGCAGCGCTCCACGAAGGTGAGCGGAATTGCCCGCACCACAGATTCGACACCGGTCCAGTTGCGAACTGTTTCGATATCCAATGCGGCCACCAGACTAATGATCCGCTGACTCGGCTTGAACCGCAGAGGCGTGATCACGTCCTCAGCAATCTGCGGACGAATGGCAAAGAAGACAATATCCGATTCATCAACGACGCCTTGATTGCTCTGCGAGACTCTCACTCCAGGCATTGAACGTGCCAATTCGGCCGAAATATCTGCGCTCCGGGGCGACAGCAACACTGGCCATTCTTTCAATTGGGAAGCTTTAATTCCCCGAACGATTGCAGAGGTGATCGCCCCTGTTCCCACAAATCCCAAACGGTACATTGTGCCTGATCCCAGTCTTGTGAAGTCGTGGCTGACACTTATGGTGTTGCAGTTGAGGACCTGTCGCTCTTAAGCACCTTGCTGGCCCGATTAAAAGCCGATGCATCAGTGCCTTCGAAAGCTATCCCCGACTCTCATAGCATCGCAGTGAATGGTCGCCATGGAAAAGGCCTCCTCTACTCCAGACAAGCAGTCTGCTTTCTTCCACAACCTCCGTTATGCGAACAGATTGTCACCTTTATTGTCCGCAGAACCTAGGAGAAAGACCTGAATACGCTCTCTACATTTGGCTGCAGCTGCCAAGTCACTTTCGACCGACCCCTGGGAAACACCGGCCGCAATTATTCAGGACCGCCAGATTCACCTGCGCAGACAGCTCGCCAGGCAGCGTTGTGTTCCTTTACTTGCCGGATGGTCTCGTCGGTATCCTTCGCCGACCACCGGATTGGTTCGAATGCCGAACACGCAATGGCGTCAGTCCCGGCGGAACCCGTCGTCGTCGCGCAGCCTTGAAGGGTCAGAAGCGGCGTCAGCAGCAGCGCGGCGCGCATCGCGTGCCTTGCGGATGAGATCAAGTGCATGGGTTGAAGCCTCGGCAACAGCCTCGGCCCGGCCGGCGCCCCGCGCCTGGGTCTCGCGCGCCATGTCGAAGATGGCGGCAAGAACCCGCGCGAGCGCCGCCAGGGCCGAGAGCCAGTTCATGCGATTTTCCTGGTGGCAACGATGCGGCCATAGATGGCGAGCACGCTGCCAACAATGCCGCCGATGCCGGTGATGAGTTCGACGATCTGCGCCTGATCGGCGGGCGTGATCGAATAGCCCCAGATGGCGGCGGCGCTGGCAACGAGGGCGATGAGACCGCCCCAAATCGTCTTGGAGGCGAAGAAAGACTTCACGTCGTACATGGTTTTCTCCTGTGGGAATTGCCCGAGAACCGCTCGGGCGACGGAAATGTCAGCCTTCGAAGGGCGCAGCATCCTTGGCGAAACTCCGCCAGGGCGTGAG
>JAGRLX010000140.1:7993-9035 GCA_020441605.1 Alphaproteobacteria bacterium | reverse complement strand
TCTGCCGAGGATACCACAAGACCGCAGCACAGTCACTTTGCGCCTATGACCGATCGCGATTCCCCGGTTGAGGTCGCTAGCCATTCGAAATCATCGCGCTGGATACTCCAGATAACGCCGTAGTCCGGATGGACCGATCTCCGACTCCTGCCGCGAAATTGAACCGGCTTTCCTCACAGCGATGCAACTAAAGCAGAAAATCGCCTGTCTTCAGTGTCATTTCCCCTGTCAGGTTGATCAGCATCTCGTAATCCGTCAGATCCTCATCGAGGTTCACATAAATCCAGGACGATCCTGACCCTGTGTCGGTCCGGACTTGCCCGGCACCGCTGAAGGCTCCGGAACCGATGAAACTGAGCCCCTGTTTGCCGGCCAGGTCGGTATTTCCATCCAGTGCGGACAGGTTGATCTTGTCCTTCTGGGCGCGGGAAAAGTCGGAAATCACGTCCGCTGTCCACGAAAAGGTGCCGGTATCGGCGGCCGCCTGGAACACGAAACGATCGCTGCCGGTGCCGCCGGTCATCCGGTCCAGGCCGAGCCCGCCGATCAGCACGTCATTGCCGGCCTCGCCGCTCAGCGTGTCGTTGCCGCTGCGGCCGTCAAGCAGGTTGCCTGCCGCATTGCCGGTCAGCGTATTGGCAAGCCGGTTCCCGACGCCGTCGATCTTTGCCGATCCCATCAGCTTCAGCGCCTCGATCTCTTCATCGAGGCGGAAGGAAACCGTTGAACGAACCTCGTCAAACCCCTGGCCGGCCAGTTCGATGACACTGTCGCCAGCATTGTCCACGAGATAGATGTCGTTGCCCCCCTGGCCGATCATCGTGTCGGCGCCGGCCTTGCCGTCGAGCACGTTGGCGTAGTCGTTCCCGGTCAGGCGGTTGTCGAGCGCGTTGCCGGCGCCGTCGATCGCAGAGAACCCATTCAGCGAAAGATCCTCGATCTGGCTGCCGAGAATGTAGCTGACCGAACTCCAGACCAGATCGTGGCCGCCGCCGGAAGATTCGACGACCCGGTCGCCGGCATTGTCGACGAAATAGGTGTC
>JAGRLX010000140.1:0-7893 GCA_020441605.1 Alphaproteobacteria bacterium | reverse complement strand
TATATCGAGTCATCACCGGCCTTGCCGGTCAGCCTGTTGGCCGTTGCGGTCCCTTCCATCACGTTGGCCAGCTCGTTTCCGGTGCCGTCGATCGGGTTGCTTCCGGTCAGGCGCAGATCCTCGACCCCGAGGCCAAGCGTGAAGGAGACGCTGGCGATCACCAGGTCGTCGCCCCCGTTTGCGGTTTCGATCACCCGGTCGCCGGTGTTGTCGACGTAATAGATATCGTCGCCGCCGCCACCGGACATGCGGTCCGCGCCGGTCCTGCCGTCCAGGGTGTTGTTGCCCTTGTTGCCGGTCAGGACGTTGTTCAGATCGTTGCCGGCGCCGTCGATGTCGCGGCTGCCGGTCAGGGTCAGCCGTTCGAGATTTGCGCCCAGCGAGTAGCTGAATTGGGATTTCACAAGATCGTCGCCGGCCGCGGCCGCTTCGTAGGCATAGGCCGAGGCATTTCGCAGGATATAGGTATCATCGCCCAGCCCGCCGTACAGCCGGTCATCGCCGGAGGCGCCGCTGTCGAGCCGGTTGTTGCCATCATTGCCGGTGATCGTATTGGACAGCGCATTTCCGGTGCCGTTGAGATTGGCCGATCCGGTCAGAGTCAGATGCTCCACATTCGCCGCAAGCTTCAGGCTTATGGACGATTCGACGGTGTCGGTTCCGGCATTGAAATCCTCAATGACCCGGTCCTTTCGGGTATCGACCACGTAGGTATCGTTGCCGGTGCCGCCGATCATGATGTCCGCGGCTTCCATACCGTCCAGGCGGTCGTTGCCGGCAAGGCCGGTCAGCCGGTTCCTGGCGGCATTACCGATCAGAACGTTGTTGAAGTCGTTGCCCTTACCGTCGATTTTCGCCACGCCGGTCAGGGTGAGGTTCTCGACAAAGGCGCCAAGTGTCCAGGCAACCGAGCTTCTCACCTCGTCGACGCCCTGCCCTGAATACTCCTCGACGACGTCTCCGGCATTGTCGACGATGTAGATATCGTTGCCCGCCTGTCCGATCATGACGTCGCGGCCGCCCCGGCCGTCGAGGATGTTGGCGTAGTCATTGCCGCGCAGCTGGTTGGCGCCGGCATTGCCGGTCCCGTTCTTGTCGCCGGACCCGGTCAGGATCAGGTCCTCGAGCCCGGCGCCGAGCGCGAAGGTAACAGCGCTTTGCACCGTGTCCTTGCCCTGCTTGGCCTTTTCGATCACCCGGTCGGCTGCGTCATCCACGAAATAGGTGTCGTTGCCGGCGCCGCCGCGCATCGTGTCCGCACCCGAACCACCGTCGAGCAGGTCGTTGCCACGCCCGCCCTTCAGGGTATCGTCGCCGGCATATCCGAAGAGGGCGTCGTTTCCGTTGATCCCGTCCAGCACGTTGACATAATTGTTGCCCTCGATCTGGTTGTCACCGGCATTCCCCGCGCCGTCGCTGTCGATGTAGCCTGCAAGCACGAGGTTTTCGACATTCTGCGCCAAACTGTGGCTTATGGAGGACCGGACGGTGTCCACGCCCGCTCCGGCAAGTTCGGTCACGATGTCGCCGGCGTCGTCCACGTAATAGGTATCGTCGCCTTTCCCGCCGAGCATCCGGTCAGCACCACCCTGACCGTTCAGCGTGTTGTTTCCGGCGTTGCCGACGATCCGGTTCGCTTCTGAATTCCCGGTGCCGGAGATATCCAGATTGCCGAGCAGAACGAGGTTCTCGATGTATGAGCCGAGCGTAAAGGACACGGTACTGCGGACGGTGTCTTTCCCCTCGTCAGCGTTCTCGTAGGCATTGGCGCCGGAGTTGCGGACGAGATAGGTGTCGTCGCCCTTGCGGCCATAAAGCTGGTCGCTGCCCGAGACGCCTCCGTCCAGAGTGTTGGCGCCGTCATTGCCGACGATGATGTTGCGCAGGGCGTTGCCGGTGCCGTCGATGTCGGCGGTTCCCAGCAGGGTAAGGTTCTCGACATTGCGGTCGAGCACATGGTTCAGCGCGGTTTCGACGCGATCGGTGCCGCCGTTGCGCCGCTCGACGATGGTATCGCCGGCGTCGTCGACGATATACACATCGTCACCCGTGCCGCCCTCCATCCGGTCGGCACCTTCGCGGCCGTCGAGTATGTCGTTCCCACCCAATCCGAGGAGTCTGTTTGCCGCCGCATTTCCGGTCAACACATTGGCCAGCCCGTTGCCGGTTCCGTTCAGCGCGGACAGCTCCGTCAGAGTCAGATTCTCGAGATTGCTGCCGAGGGTCCAGTCCAGGCTGGCAAGCACCAGATCGGTGCCCTGCGACGATGTTTCGAAGACCAGATCGCCGGCATTGTCCACCACATAGGTATCGTTGCCGCCCTGCCCGAGCATCGTGTCGGCACCGGTCCCGCCGTCGATCCAGTCGTTGTAGTTGCCGCCCCGGATCCTGTCGCGCCCGGCGCCGCCACTGATCGTCTGCGCCGCGAAACCGACCGTATAGATGTAGTCGTCGCCGCCGTTGCCGAATACCGCCTGGGGCGCGTTGCCCTCGATGGTGATATCGTCGGCGAGATCGCCGAAAATCGTCATGCCAGCACGTGCGACGCTGCCGTCGAACGGAACGCCCTGTCCGAGACTCTGCCAGTCGGTCAGCTGATCCTTGAGCCCATACAGCCCGAGCGGCTCCAGGATGTCTTTCAGAAGCGCGGCGGCATCGGGTTCGGCCAGGTCGAACCCGCCTTCCGCTTCCTGCACGCGCAGCACGGTCATCGCCGCGGCCCAATAGGCCGCCTGGTGCGCGGGGTCGCCGCCCGGAGCCTTTGCCTTCAGTGCGTTGAGTGTCGAGACCTCGTCGCCGAGAAGATACAGCCGGTCGTTCTCGACCTTGTAGACTGCGGGCGGCAGCGCGTCCTTCAGCACGCTCTGCGCGAAGAGCCGGGCACTGATCGCGTCCATCATCTCGTCCCATGCGCTGTTCAACGCCGGCACCGACTGGGCTGCGGGATCGGTAATGCCATTGGCGTTGAAGGGCGTATCCGTCGCCGCCTCCAGCGCCGCAAGATAACGCGCATCGAAGTTCGGGCCCCGACTGGTTGGGTCCACTGCAAAGGCGCCGGTCCAGCGCAGCGCGATTTCTTCGACCAGGTCGTGCAGGCGGGGCAGATCGGCGGCACCGATGGTGGCCAGCGCCTCGACCCGCAGCCTGAGCGTTGCGTCGTTTTCCATCGCGACGTGAAGATCGGGTACATCGCCATAGCCGCGCAGATTAGGCAGCAGGGCCGTCGCGGCCGACACCGCGCTTGCGGTCAGCGACTTGGAATTCAGGTTGTTGAAGTCGAACCAGACGTCGGCAATCTCCAGCGACGTTCCGTCGCTCTTGGTGTAGACGCCCTTCTCGCTGATCAGATTGGCTTCTGCCGTGAAATTCACGCGGGTGAAGTGCAGGTCGATCGACACGATGTCGAAAGTCGACAGCTTCAGGAGCTCGCCGGCATCCGTCTGTCCGTTGGTATTGGAGTCCCGCCACAGCCGCAGGCGGTTCCACAGCGCATCCGAGGCATCGAGGATCAGGTCGCCATTGGTGTCAAGCGCCGCCATCGCCGAAAATCCGGAGGTGAGCGCGTCGCCGAACAGTTCGGAAATGTCGTTGATCTTGCCATCACGGTTCCAGTCGATGGCGAGAAAGGCGTCGCGACGGGAAAGCCAGCCGGATTCCTCCACCAGACCGTCGCCATCAAAGTCGAAACGGACTCCGGATTCGGCCCGGCTGATCACCTTGACCCCGTCGCCGTTGAGGTCGAGCACGATCGGGTCGCGCAGCCGCGGGATCGAGGCATTGATGGCTTCCTCGAAATCGTCGTTGAACGGGTTGAGCCAGTCGCCAAGATCGTCGAGCCAGTCGCCCGCCTTGTCGAGCGCGTCCCTGAGCCCGTCGAGCGCGTCGGTGGCCTTGTCCCTGATCGCGTCTCCGACCTTGCCGCCAAGCTCCCTGGCTGCATTCAGAACGCGCCCCAACGCGTCGATGGCGGTATTGGCGACGGCCGAGCCCAGGTCGACCGCAGCCCCGACGGTCCGGTCGACCGCATCGATCACCGTGTCGACGATGATTCCGGCGATCTTGACTTCGAGCTTGCCGGCCTGCCGGGCAATTTCGAACAGGCTCGCGCCGGTGAAGTCGGCCAGCATCAGTGCCGTATCGGCAAGCTCGGAAACCGGAATCCTGGACGCGGCGTCCTGCATGCGCTGGACGTCTTGCAGCGTCCATGCGGTAATCGGCTTGCCCGTCAGGTTCGCCGCCGCACCCAGCAGCTCAACCACCGCTTCGGGGTTCTTCTGCAGGGTGGCGTTGTCGTAATAGCGCGGATCGGCGGCGACCGACGCGGCGAGATCGCCGTTGTCGAACTCGCCGAGTGCATGGGCCGTGTAAATCCCGTCGGGACCGATCGCTGCAGAAGGGACGCGCCGAGTTTCGCCGCCCAGATGGTCGCCGCCCAGGCGCGAGACCCAATCTTCACCGTTGAAATAGTGGGTCGCGTTGATCCCGTTCATCCGGGTGAGATCGACGCCACCCGACTCGTTCTCCTCGATCCCGTTCAGGCCGCCGAGACCGTTGAACGTGTACAGGTTCATGTCGCCTTTGCGCCCGGGCTCTGCGCCGGCGATGTCATAGGCGGCATATTGCGCCAGTGCGCCGCCAAGGCTGTGTCCGGCGAATGTGACTTCGCCGGTCCAATTCGCGTCGAGATAGTTGGTGACGTCGGCCTTGAGATCTTCTTCCCATTGCCGGTAGCCGAGATTGCCGACATCGTCGACGACATCCGTCAGGTCCTGGGTGCCGCGAAAGGCAATCACGACATCCCCGTTGGCGTTGCTCAGCCCGTAGGCGGCGGCACCTGAACCGCTCGGGCCGAACCGTTTGTCGACGGTGTACCCATCGAGAGGTGAGCCCGGGCGATTGATCTTGCCGCCCTCGGCCATTTCGAGATAGGCGATGTCGGCGGCATCAAGGCCGAGATTGGCATTCGTCATCCGAAATTTCCCCTTAGTATTCTAAGCGTTCCTGAAATATTCGAGCCTCAGGCGCGGCCGGGACCCGGACGGTGCACGGCTGGGCCAGGCCAACAGGCGTCCATCTGCACGTATCGCCAGATTTGCGGTTTCAATGTCCGATGCGGCCACCCGCTCCCAGCCATGCTGCTGCGAATAAAGCCCGCCCAGCGGCACCTCGGTCTTGCGCGGATCGGGTGATGCTGCAACCATCAGCCCTCCGGACGCCAGCACTGGCCGGAACGCTCCGAGAGCGTTCCAAGGCGCCCAGGGCACGTCGATCCGATCCACGTTTCCGTCGTCCGAAATCCTCAGGACGGGCCAGCCGGGCAACTCTGCGGCAAGTGTCCTGCGGTCGTCAAAGGTGAGCGACGGCCAGGCCAGGAAACCACCGCCATGGGGCTGCCATTCGATCCGGCTGTTATGCAGCGCGAGGGGTACGTCAGTCACAGCCAGCTCGGTGGCTTCTTCGCCACGCAGCCGCACCAGACGGCTGGAGCCGTCCGCGCCCTGAAGGCACAGCAGCGCGTCTCCTCCCGGGCTGTCGTCCAGCGCCCAGACCCGCTGGCCGGTGCGCGCGCGGAACGCCTGTGCGCGGAGCGCCAGCCGTTTCTGGCAGGCGGTAAGCGTGGCATAGGAATCGGCGACGTCGTCCAGAACTTCCTGAAATCTATCGACGGTTCCGAACCGGACAGAACCTCCGCCATCGGTTGCCAAGACATGCAGCACGCTTCCCCCGCCAGCGAAACAGTAGGCCGGCTGCGGCATTTCCCAGACGCGACGGTCGGCGGAGCCATCTTCCGAAGATGCGATTAATGCATAGTCCACGCCGCTGCCCTTCGATCGCGCCGCAATCCAGTAAAGAACATCGCCGATCCAGACCAAAGGGCCGGCGGGTTCCCAGGGTTCTTCTACAGCTTCTGCCAACGCCGCCCCATGTTTACCACTCAGTACGACCGAAACTGCAGTTGCTGCGATCATCAGACGCCTGGAAAATACCCTCACATTCGTGAGTCGCTGATTTCTCAAATTGCCCCCTTGGCAACAGATTGGATTTCAAATCTTACTCGACAACTAGATACAGTTTGGATGGTCGGATCAACCGAAAATGCCCACGCGCCGAGTGCGCGATAAATGCGTCTTGTCCGTCGTCAGAGTTTTTCGGACATCGCGGGCTGTTTTGTAACGTAGGTTCTGGCTCGGTTTCTGTTTCAAGTTAGGTGGCGGCGGATTGGTGTTGTTTCCGGCCTGGCTGGCTTGTCTCTCACTGGGGATCAGCGGTTGAGGGCAACCGCCATCGGGTCACGACTTCGCCAAGCTCACCGGAGCCACCCTGCTCATTGCCAAACTCGACCGCCGGTCCTGCAACGCCGCCTTCCTGCTCACGCTGCGTGACAGCGGCGTTCGCTTCCTCGCCTGTGGCTTGCCCGAGGCCAACGACCTGACCGTCGGCATCATGGCCCTCGTCGCCCAGCAGGAGCGCAAGGCCATCTCCCGCCGCACCGGGGAAGCGCTGCAAGCCGCCAAGGCACGTGGGGTGAAGCTGGCGGCGCTGCGGCGGGCTGGTATGGGCGGTGCGGCTTTGCGGGCAACCGTCCGGGCCAATGCCGATGCCCATGCCGCCGACCTTGCCGAAGTGATCGGCGACATCCGTGCCCAGGAACACACCACGCTCCGGGCGATGGCCGCCGAGCTGAACGCGCGCGGCATCCTCACCCGGCGGGGTGGCAGGTGGCACGTGTCGAACGTGAAGTATCTGATCGGGCGGCAATTACGCGGTTCGCATGACGTCCGGATCGCCGCCGAGCAGCATCATTCAAAAACTCGCGGGTTGAAGCTGACCTGTTATTCAACCGAGGAGGCAGACGATACGGAATAACTGATTTTCGACTTCCTGACCTCAAAACCTACCGCCATGAGGATACAAATCCAGGCAAGCCCCATTCTTCCGTCACTCCGCCACGCCAACTGCGGGCGCTCCGACACAAGGCCCATGCCCTCAGCCGGGTCGGTCGAGCCGGTTCAACAAGGAAGCGAAATCGGTTTCCGGGCGATGGTCGAGCGTATCGACCCACCTCTCCAGGGTGTCGTAATCGGCGGCGTCCAGCCCGACCTCGGCGAACAGGGCGCGCGCCCAGTCACCGACGGTGGCGGAATTGATCTGCACCTCGTCGCGAGAGTTGATCACTTCCTGCGAGAGCTTGCGCCCATCGGCCAGGGTGACGGTGATCCGCGAGGACAACAGCGGCAGATCTGCATCCGCCACGACCGTGGTCCGTTCGGCCAGCCTTGCCCGGGCCCCGTTTTCGGTGCCATGAAAGTCGTCGAAACGGAACCCCTGGTTGGCAAGAACCGAGCTGGCGCAGAATGCTGCGCTCATCAGGCGTTCACCGAACGAATGGCAGTCCGGACCGCTGTTCATCGTGCCCGGATAGGTGATCTCGAAGGCGTTCATTTCCACGAGGACGCTTTCGATATCCCCGATTTCGCCTATCCGCGGTGCCAGCCGTTCCGCGGCCAGAACCACAGACTGGCAGATCCCCGAGACAGGGAACCGCTTGATCACGCTTTCGAGGATGACCGTTTCCATGTCGAAGCCGGCGGCGATCTCGTCAAAACGCGGCCGTTCGCCCAGCAGGGCGTGGAACAGGCCGGCCTGGCCGTCGAGCGCCCCGAAGCTACCGCGCGTACCCTGCAGGGCCATGTCGACGGTCCGCAGGCCCGTTTCGGCGCCGTGGCCGACATGAAGCTGCCATTCGTGCCCGCCGTCGATCCAGGATTGTGTCGTCCCAGCGGCGAAGACCGAGGTCAGCGCCAGCGCCGTGCCGGTCTGGGTCACATCGAGGCCGCGCGCGACGGCCACGGCGGCGGTGGCACCGAAGGGCGAGAAGAAGCCGGTCGAGCG
>JAGRLX010000139.1 GCA_020441605.1 Alphaproteobacteria bacterium | reverse complement strand
TTCTGAAAAGAACGGGGTCTCCCCTCGGGCCCGGTGGGGCACCCCGCCGGGCTCGGTGCGGCCTTTGAACAAAGTCCTGGCACCTTGCAGTGACGTGCAAAAGAAGTTTCGAACTATGGACATGTAACTATCGTTACATTATGTATGTTCACATGACCGAAATCACATGGCTCCTCCTGACCTACAAGGTCCCTCCAGAACCCTCCGCCAAGCGCATCGCGATCTGGCGCAAGCTCAAGGGCATGGGTGCCGTCTATCTTCAGAATGGCGTCTGTGTGCTGCCCCGCACGGATGACCACATTCGCCGTCTCAAGATGGTCGAGAACGACATCGACGAGGCCAAGGGGGAGAGCGTGATACTGCAGACCGTCGCGCTGGACCCGGGGCAGGAAGCGAAGGTCGTGGGCCGGTTCAAGGCGGAACGGGACGAGGCCTATGCCGAGTTCATCGACAAATGCGACGACTTCGAACGCGAGGTCGCCAAGGAAATCACCGCCGGCCACTACAGCTATGCCGAGCTGGAAGAGAACGACGTCGATCTGAAGAAGCTTCAGGGCTGGCTGGAAAAGATCGCCAAACTCGACTTCTACGGCGCCGCGCGCGCCAAGGAAGCGCGGACGCGGCTGCAGGGCTGTGAAGCTGTGCTGGACGATTATGCCAAGCGCGTCTTCGACGCGAAGGGCGAGAACGGCTGACCCCGGAGGATGGATATGAACCAGACCACATCCCTGAAAGCTTTCTTTCCGCATTTCCCGCCGTTGGCGCAAAGCTCGGCGCCTTCGCCCCTCCTGGCCTGGGCAGACAGGCAGCGGCAGCGCGCGGCGTTGGCGCGGCTCGAGGACCGGATGCTTGACGATATCGGTGTGACGCGGGCCGAAGCTTCGGCCGAGTGCCAGCGCCACGACTGACCGACCGGAACACCACGCCAAACCGAGGAGGCCGCCATGGCAGAAACGACAGTGGACAAGGCTACCTCCCCCTGGCGGGGATTGCCCGCGGGCATCTGGGCGCTCGGCTTCGTGTCGATGTTGATGGATGTCTCTTCCGAGATGATTCACGCGCTCTTGCCCGTCTATCTGACCGTAGGCCTTGGAGCGACCGCCCTCGCTGTCGGGGTGATCGAAGGCATTGCCGAGGCGACGGCCGCGATCACCAAGGTGTTTTCCGGTGCGCTGTCGGACCGGATTGGGCGGCGCAAGGAACTGGCGGCGATCGGGTATGGTCTGGCCGCGCTGACGAAGCCGGTCTTTCCGCTCGCGCCCTCGATCGGCTGGGTGGTCGCTGCGCGGTTCATAGACCGGGTCGGCAAGGGCATCCGCGGCGCGCCGCGCGATGCGCTGGTTGCCGACCTCGCCCCGGAAGGACGGCGCGGCGCGGCTTTCGGCCTGCGCCAGTCGCTCGATACGGTCGGTGCCTTCCTCGGCCCTCTTCTGGCCATCGTGCTGATGTGGGCTTTTGCCAATGACTTCCAGTCCGTCTTCTGGGTCGCCGTCATCCCGGCCTTCATGGCGCTTGGGCTGATCCTTTTTGCCGTGAAGGAACCCGCCCGCCCGGCAGGGCTGCGCAAGGTCCGCAACCCGCTGTCGCGGGCCGAGTTGCGGTTGCTGGGCGGCATGTACTGGGCCGTGGTGGCGGTGGCCACGGTGTTCACGCTCGCGCGGTTCTCCGAGGCCTTCCTGATCCTGCGGGCAGAGGAAGTGGGTCTGTCTCTCATGCTGGTGCCGCTGGTTCTGGTGGGGATGAACGCGGTCTACGCACTGTCGGCCTGGCCTGCGGGCGTGCTGTCGGACCGCATGAGCCGACCGACGATGCTGATGGCCGGGCTTGGCTTGCTGATTGCAGCCGATCTGGTACTTGCGCTGGCGCCCGGGTTTGTCGGCCTCGGTCTGGGCATCGCGCTCTGGGGGCTGCACATGGGCGTCACGCAGGGCCTTCTTTCCGCGCTGGTTGCTGAGGCGGTCCCGGCAGAGTTGCGGGGCACAGCCTACGGTATGTTCAATCTGATCACCGGTGGCGCGCTGCTTCTGGCCAGTGTGATCGCAGGAGGGCTGTGGCAGTGGTTCGGCTCCGAGGCGACGTTCCTTGCCGGAGCGGCTTTTGCCGTCATCGCGGCGCTTGGCCTGATCCCGCTGCGGCACAAGCTGGCGTGACGCGTTCAGACGTCGCGCGGTGCGTAAAGGATGATCGCCGCCCCAATCAGACAGACCAGCGATCCGATCATGTCCCAACGGTCGGGCCGCGCGCCTTCGACAGCCCAAAGCCACGCAAGCGAAGCCACGATGTAGATGCCGCCGTAAATGGCACAGGCCCGGCCCGCATGCTCGACATCGACCAGCGTCAGAAGCCAGGCGAACATCGCAAGGCAAAATGCGGCGGGGACGAGCCAAAGCGCGCTTTTGTCCAGCCGCCACCAGCCCCAGACCGCAAAGCATCCGGCGATCTCGAAAAAGGCGGCAGCGAAGAAGACGATGAAGTTTTGCATTGCACGACTTGGCCTGAATTCCATGCAAAAGACAATTCGCCGAATTACTTGTGCCGCCAAACCTTCACAGCCGAGACCAGCAGTATCGCCGCCAGAGCGGGCAGCAAGATTTCATTTGGTATGATGCCCAGAAGCTGGCCTCCGATGAAGGCGCCAAGGATCGAGCCGGCCGCCATGACCACAACGAACCGGCCATTTCGCGCAAGAACCGTGAAGCTCTGGTCTCGGCTGTAGTGAGCGAATCCTACCAGCATCGCGGGCAGGCTGAACGCCAATGACAGCGACTCGGCCAGCTTGATGTCGGCGCCGAACAGAAGGACCAGTGTCGGGATCAGCAATTCGCCGCCCGCAACGCTCATCAGCGATGCGACAACACCGATGCCGAACTCCGCCAGAACCCCAGCCATCATCTGCGCCGTACCAGTTACCATCGTCCCCGATGCCGCGACGTCATGCCCGACTAGCAGCACACCGGCGATCATCACCAGGAGAACGGCCAAAACCCTGTAAAGTACTGCGGAGGAAAGCCGCGTGGCCCAGCCCGCACCCAACCAGGCACCGGCGAGGCTTCCGAGCAGCAGGTTCGCGATGATTGGCCAGTGTGCCGCGACTTCGGAAAAAGGAACAGTGCTCGAGCGAAACGGCAGAGCCGTGGCGACCACGACGAGGCTCGCCGCCTTGTTCAGGATCAGTGCATCGAGCGCTGCAAAGTGGAAAATTCAAATAAAAGCGGCAGGTGAAACTCGGCTCCGCCATGGCCGATCAGCCCGCCAACACGCTAACGATGGCCTTGATGCTTCGGTTTCCCGGCAAGACCCAAGATGTGCTATTTCCTCGACTGTTCGATGCTGTCTGACGGCGACCGAGCTCTGGATCGCGCGGGAGGGTCATCGCGACGCGCGGCTCGAAATCGTCGGTTCCGAGGCCGGCGATAGCGCAGGGGGCGCGGACCTGGCCGCCTGAGCCCGGAATAGGCGTGAGGGGGCCGCTCACCGGCGGGCCTCTCACCGACCACAACCCCGTCCCGCGATGTCGCGGGGCACCAAGGGATCCATCCCCAAAGACAGAGGTCTTCAACCAAGAGCCTGGCCGGGAGGCTGGCGGCGTTGCAAACATCAGCGGGACAAGCGGCTCCTGACATTGGGGCACCATCCCCCGCTCGCC
>JAGRLX010000138.1 GCA_020441605.1 Alphaproteobacteria bacterium | reverse complement strand
GGCGATCGGGCGCATCCTGCGCACCGGCGCCAAGATGCTGCTGCTCGACGAACCTACCGAGGGTCTTGCGCCGGTGATCATCCAGCAGATCGGCCGCACCATCGCCAGGCTGAAGGGCGAAGGCTTCACCATCGTGCTGGTGGAGCAGAATTTCCGCTTCGCCTCGACCGTCGCCGACCGCCACTACGTTGTCGAGCAGGGAAAGGTCATCGACATGATCCCCAATGACCAGCTCGACGCCAACATCGACAAAATCGAAGCATATCTGGGTGTTTAGCGACTGAATTCACAAGCAAGGGAGTGAGAAATGCAAATGAAAACCAGTATTCTTGCCGCCACGATCGGCTTTCTTATGGGAAGCATCGCCTCCGCGCAGGAGCCGATCAAGATCAAGATCGGTGTCCTCAACGATCTTTCCGGAACCTATGCCGATCTTTCGGGCGAGGGGTCAGTTGTCGCCGCGCGAATGGCGGTCGAGGACTTCAACGTCGCCGAGCACGGACTTGAGGTCGAGGTAATCTCCGCCGACCACCAGAACAAACCTGATATTGCGTCCAACATTGCAAGACAGTGGTACGATCAGGACGGAGTGGACATCATCGTCGATCTGCCAACGTCATCCGCCGCGTTGGCCGTAAGCGACATCTCACGAGAGAAGGACAAGCTGGTGATCGTTTCGGCGGGAGGTTCGTCCGACCTCACCGGTTCGAAGTGTTCACCAAACACGATACACTGGGCCTACGACACCTGGGCGCTCGGCAATGGCACCGGTCGGGCGCTGACGCAACAAGGATACGACAGTTGGTTCTTCCTGACGGCGGATTATGCGTTCGGCCATGCGCTTGAGCGTGACACATCTTCAGTGGTCGAGGCTGCTGGTGGTACCGTCATCGGTACAGTCCGTCATCCGTTTCCCGGCCAGGATTTCTCCTCGTTCCTCCTTCAGGCACAGTCCTCCGGAGCCAAGGTGATTGGACTCGCCAACGCGGGCTCCGACACGATCAACTCGATCAAGCAGGCCTCGGAGTTCGGCATCACCCAGGCCGGTCAAACGCTCGCTGGTCTCCTTGTGTTCATCAGCGACGTGCATGCTCTCGGTCTTGATGCGGCACAGGGCCTGGTGCTCACGGAAGCGTTCTACTGGGATCAAAATGATGGCACACGCGAGTGGTCCAAGCGCTTCGGGGAGAAGTTTGGCGGTACCATGCCAACCATGGCTCATGCAGGCGTTTACTCCGCAATTACGCATTACCTGAATTCGGTTGTGGCTACGAAGACCAAGGAAAGCGGACCTGTTATGGCGCATATGAAGGCAACGCCGACAGAGGATGCGCTTTTCGGCAAGGGTGAGATTCGAGCCGACGGTCGCAAGATCCACGATATGTACCTGTTCCAGGTCAAGACTCCGGAAGAGTCGACAGGGCCGTGGGATTATTACAAGCAACTCGCGACCATTCCCGCAGCGGAAGCCTTTCGTCCTATCGAAGAGGGCGGCTGCTCTCTGATCAAGTAGCGGCGAAGTTTGCAATCGGGACGCGCTGCTATTACCTGGCGCGTCCCAAATACGAGATCCGACACCTTGAACGATGCTGCGTGGCACGCCGCGTACGTGAAGTATTAGGACTGGGACCAGGCGATGTTCGAATTATTGGGAATCCCACCACAGGCCTTGTTTGGGCAGTTGTTGCTAGGTCTGATCAATGGGTCGTTCTACGCCATCCTCTCGCTTGGTCTGGCGGTGATCTTCGGGCTTCTAAACATCATCAACTTCGCCCATGGCGCCCAGTACATGCTCGGTGCCTTCGTGGCCTGGATGCTGCTGAACTATCTTGGCATCGGTTACTGGTGGGCGCTGCTGATCGTCCCGATTATGGTCGGCGCATTCGGCATCGTGCTCGAACGGCTGATGATAGCGCGGCTCTACCATCTCGACCATCTTTATGGGTTGCTGCTCACCTTCGGCCTCGCTCTAATCATCCAGGGCCTGCTGCGTAACGCCTACGGCATATCGGGCCTGCCGTATTCGATCCCACCGCAGCTCGCAGGCGGCCAGAATCTTGGCTTTATGTTCTTGCCTAACTACCGAGGCTGGGTGGTGGTGGCCTCGCTGATCGTGTGCTTCGCCACCTGGTTTGTAATCGAGAAGACCCGCCTTGGCGCCTATCTGCGTGCCGCCACCGAGAACCCCACCCTGGTCGGAGCCTTCGGCGTCAACGTACCGCGCATGATCACGCTCACCTACGGCTTCGGCGTGGGGCTGGCCGCCTTTGCCGGCGTGCTCGCCGCGCCGGTCTACTCGGTCAACCCGAACATGGGCGCTGACCTGATCATCGTCGTCTTCGCCGTGGTGGTGATCGGCGGTATGGGCTCAATCCTCGGCTCTATCATAACCGGTTTCTCGCTCGGACTGATCGAGGGCCTAACGAAAGTGTTCTATCCGGAAGGCTCTGCGGTGGTGATCTTCGTCATCATGGCCATCGTGCTGCTCGTCAAGCCGGCCGGCCTGTTCGGGAGGACCGCCTGATGTCCGTTGCAGTCGAGACAGAGACCACTGGCATCGCCGTTCAGCAGGTCCGCGGAGGCATGCCGCGCCACCATGCGGCGATCTTCCTCGCCCTGCTTGCCGCAGGGCTGGTCGCGCCCTTTTTCCTCTATCCCGTCTTCCTGATGAAGGTGATGTGCTTCGCGCTGTTCGCTTGTGCCTTCAACCTGCTTCTCGGCTATACGGGGCTGCTTTCCTTCGGCCATGCAGCCTATTTCGGCGGCGCGAGCTACATTTCCGCCCATGCCGCCAAGGTCTGGGGTTTCCCGCCTGAACTCGCGATCCTGTCGGGCATCGTCGTAGCCGCGCTTCTGGGCCTCGCCATTGGCGCGCTCGCCATCCGCCGCCAGGGCATCTATTTTGCGATGGTGACGCTCGCCTTCGCCCAGATGGTGTTCTTCTTCTCGTTGCAGGCGCCGTTCACCGGCGGTGAGGATGGCATCCAGGCGGTGCCGCGCGGCAACCTGTTCGGCCTGCTCAGCCTGCGCTCGGACTTCACGCTCTACTTCGTCGTGCTGGCGATTGCACTCGGCGGTATGCTGGCGATCTACCGCATCATCCACTCGCCCTTCGGGCAGGTTCTGAAGGCGATCCGCGAGAACGAGCCGCGCGCTATCTCGCTCGGCTACCGGGTCAACCGCTACAAGCTCGCCACCTTCGTGCTGTCGGCGGGCTTTGCGGGCCTTGCCGGCGCCACCAAGGCGATCGTCTTCCAGCTCGCCTCACTGACCGACGTGCATTGGTCGATGTCGGGCGAGGTGGTGCTGATGACGCTGATCGGCGGCATGGGCACCGTGTTCGGCCCGATCGTCGGCGCTGCAGTCATCGTCACCATGCAGAACTACCTAGCGACAATGGGTGCTTGGGTCACCGTCATCCAGGGTGTCACGTTTGTTGTTTGCGTCCTCCTCTTCCGCGAGGGCATCGTCGGCGTCATACAGAAATGGTTGAGAAAGGGATTGTGATCGCATTCGACCCTGATCAGCTATTCGAAGGTCCTCTGGCGCATCGCCGAGCCACTCAATCTCCGGAATCTATCTCCACCCTGGCCAATACTGAAAGTTTGCATCCCATGTCTACGACCTTCTCCGACTATCGTGACACGCGCTTGTTTATTGATGGCGAATGGCGTGACGGCGTCGAAGGGTTGACGATCGACGTCCTCGACCCGGCCACCGGCGAGGTCATCGGCAAGGTCGCGCACGCGACCATGGCCGATCTCGACGCAGCGCTGGCGGCGGTCGACAGGGGCTTCAAGGTATGGAGCGCGACGTCGGCCTTCGAGCGCTCGAAGCTGATGCGCAAGGCAGCCGACATCCTGCGCGAGCGCGCAGGACAGATCGCCGTGATGATGACGCGCGAGCAGGGCAAGCCGCTCGATCAGGCGAAGGGCGAGGTGCTGGCCGGCGCCGACGTCATCGACTGGTTCGCCGAGGAAGCGCGCCGCACATACGGCCAGATCATTCCCGCGCGCGTCGCCGGCGTGACCCAGATGGCGATCAAGCTGCCGGTCGGCCCGGTCGCCGCCTTCACGCCGTGGAATTTTCCGATCAATCAGGTGGTGCGCAAGCTGTCCGCCGCGGTCGCCGCAGGCTGCTCGATCATCGTCAAGGCGCCTGAAGAAACGCCGGCCTCGCCGGCCGAGCTGATCCGCGCCTTCGTCGATGCCGGCATCCCGGCTGGCGTCGTCAACCTCGTCTACGGCGTGCCGGCGGAGATTTCCGAATATCTCATCCCGCATCCGGTGATCCGCAAGATCTCCTTCACCGGCTCGACGCCGGTGGGCAAGCAGCTTGCGGCCCTTGCCGCGCAGCACATGAAGCTCTCGACCATGGAGCTCGGCGGCCACGCGCCGGCGATCATCTTCGGCGACGCCGACGTCGACAAGGCCGTGAAGGTGATGGCGATGTCGAAGTTCCGCAATGCGGGGCAGGTGTGCGTGTCGCCGACGCGGTTCCTCGTGCAGGACAGCGTCTACGACAAGGTGGTCGGGTCCTTCACCGAGGCCGCCAGGGCGGTGAAGGTCGGCAACGGCATGGAAGCCGGCATCGAGATGGGCCCGCTTGCCAACGAGCGCCGCATCCCGGCACTGGAGGCGCTGGTCAACGACGCCGTCGAGCACGGCGCGGAGCTGAAGACCGGCGGCCGCCGCATCGGCAACAAGGGCAACTTCTTCGAACCGACCGTGCTGTCCAACGTGCCGAAGGAAGCGCGCATCATGAACGAGGAGCCGTTCGGCCCCGTCGCCGTGTTCAGCTCGTTCACCACGCTTGACGAGGCGATCGACGAGGCCAACCGCCTGCCGTTCGGCCTCGCCTCCTACGCCTTCACCGGCTCGGCCGATACGGCCAACCAGATCGGCCTACGTATCGAGGCGGGCATGACCACGATCAATCACAACGGCCTCGCCCTTCCCGAAGTGCCCTTCGGCGGCATCAAGGATTCGGGCTACGGCACCGAGGGCGGATCAGAGGCAATCAACGCCTATCTCGTTACCAAATTCGTTACGCAAACGGCTCCCTAGTGTCATGAAGCTCCAGCGACGAGATTGAACGATATCGCGACCAAATCTTTGAGTCCAGTTTGGCCTAACTGCGGTGAGTTAGCCAAGAATCCCGTCGCGACCCTCCACAGCGACGAGCGTTGCCGTAAACAGGGCAATAAGCTGCTCCTGCCCGTCGCGTTCCGAAAGGACCTCGCATTGGCAGAATGTCAAGGTGCGGCCGGTTTTAGCTACCTTTCCCCGAGCGATGATCCGGTCGCCCTGGGCGGGAGCGAGGAAATTTATATTGTACTCGGTCGTGAAGACGCCTCTATCGGGGGGCATGAGGCTCAGGGCAGACAACGCGACAGCGCTCTCGGCCAGGGCGCCCAGCGCGCTTCCATGGACAAATCCGTTCTGCTGGGAAATTTCGGCATGCGGCGTCAGAGCGAGCTCGACCTGGCCCAGCACGGCGGAGCCCAGCTTCGCCCCCATCGTGCGCATCAGGCCTTGCCTCTCAAAATTTGCTCTGATCCGCTGAACTATCTCGCTATCGTCGACGCTCAATGTCCTCTCCCTCATATTGATGCCCTCTTGGTCGACTGGGCGTCTGCCCGGCAGGCGCCCGAAACAGTTATACCGGCCGCTCCTTTAGCATCCAGATCGATGAGCCGCCGTCTAGAGCCTTGCCGCGTGGTCAGTGCAACGAAGGTTCGTTCCGGCCCGCGTCAGAATCGGCCTGATAGAGCCAGTATCCCGGGCCAACTCAAGACGGCAACGAGCAAGTCAAAGGTGGTAATCATGGGCGGGCCGGTAGAAGCCCTGATCGGCGCGGGTCACCTCGCGGAAATCCAGACCAGTTCCTTGGAGGACACAGATCAGGGCCACAAGGCCGCTTTGGTTGGATGCCTTGACAGGCGAGATCACCACGCATCCGCACTCAGGAGTTCCGATATTTGTCAGTTGCAAGTACGCGTGAGCTAGGTGCCATAGTGAATGCGGCGGCGGGCCAATCATATTGATACCTGCTCTGCACCAGAATCGCTCAATTTACCAAGTGGGCGGTGCGAAGATCCATTGGCCTGACCCCATGTGGTGGT
>JAGRLX010000137.1 GCA_020441605.1 Alphaproteobacteria bacterium | reverse complement strand
TGTGCTATCAGCGCCGCACGGTGCCAGACCTCTGGCCCTACGGGCTGTTCAACATGATTCACGCACGCTCACGAAACGAAGCCCTTCGCGTGCTGGAGAATGCCAGGGCTTTGCCGGAACTCGAGGGCATCGAGTGCCGTGTCCTGTTTTCAACCCGCTGCTTCAAGCAAACTGGTGCCTTGGTTCATGGGGAGGCAGTCGCAGCATGAGACGCTCACCCCTTCCGCCCGATGCGCTTGACGCAACCGACCGGGCCATTCTGAATGCACTGCAATCGGGCTTTCCGTTGTCGCATCGTCCTTTCGCCGAATGCGGGGAGAAGCTGAAGATCAGCGAGCAGGAGCTCATTGCCCGCATCGGCCAGCTGCGTGAGATTGGCGCCATCACGCGTTTCGGCCCCTTTTTTGATGCCGAGGCCATGGGCGGCGCATTCTGTCTCTGCGCCATGGCCGTTCCGCCTGAGCGCTTCGACGAGGTCGTGACTTTGGTCAATGCGCACCGCGAAGTCGCGCACAATTATGAGCGCGATCACCACTTCAACATGTGGTTCGTACTGGCCTGCGAAAGGGCTGACGACATCGGCGAGGTGGCAAGGGCGATTGAACGGGAGACCGGTCTCGCGGTGAAGCAGTTTCCGAAGCTCAAGGAATTCTTCATCGGTTTCCGGGTGGATGTCTGATGATTGATGCGACCCACCGGCGGCTTATTGCAGCGACTCAGGGAGGACTTCCCCTGACGGCTGAGCCTTATGCCGAAGTGGCAGGATGGCTGGGTCTGTCTGAATCGGAAGTGATCGAACGGCTGGCCGGAATGCAGGCCGATGGCGTCGTCCGGCGCATTGCTCTGGCGCCCAACCATTATGCGCTGGGCCTCACGGCCAATGGCATGAGCGTTTGGGACGTGGATGACGCCCGAGCCGAGGACCTGGGCCAGCGAGTCGGTGCATTGCCGTTCGTGTCTCACTGCTACCTCCGTCCCCGCGCATTGCCTGAATGGCCCCACAATCTCTTTGCCATGATCCACGGTCACGATCGTGCCGCGGTCGAGGCCAAACGTTCGGAGATTGCCGCGCTGCTTGGCGATGCCTGCCGGGCCGAAGACATTCTCTACTCCACGCGCATCCTCAAGAAGACCGGGTTGCGCCTTAGCGCTCAGGGAGCCTGACCAATGTTTCGCCTGACACAGTACATGAGAGAAATCGTACAGCCCACAACAGCGGGGAGACGCCGTGGTTCGGGCCGTGAAACTGCGGGCGTGAAGCCCGTCGTCATCTGGAACATGACGCGCCGCTGCAATCTCAAGTGCCGGCATTGCTACACGACCTCGGCCGACATTCCGTTCCCTGGCGAGTTGAGCCACGAGCAAGCAATGAGTGTGCTGGATGACCTTTCGGTCTTTGGCATCCCTGCGCTGATTCTCTCCGGCGGGGAACCGCTCTCGCGCTTCGATTTCTTCAGCCTTGCCGAGCGCGCGCGTGCCTTGAACTTCCGCCACCTGTCGCTGTCGACCAATGGCACCAAGCTCACGGGCGACAACGCGGCGCGAGTAGCAAGTCTCGGCTTTGATTATGTCGGCATCTCGCTCGATGGCATCGGGACCACAAATGACTGGTTCCGTGGCGTGGACGGTGCGTTTGCAGCTGCTCTCTCAGGCGTACGTGCCTGCAAGGCGCTGGGCGTGAAGGTGGGTCTTCGGTTTACCATCACCGAGGACAATGCACATCAGCTGCCGGACATGCTGGACCTTTGCGACCAGGAAGGCGTCGACAAGTTCTATCTGTCCCATCTTGTCTATGCGGGACGCGGTGACAAGCACCGGGGTGAAGATGCGGCGCATGCGCGGACCCGGGCCGCCATGGACCTGCTGATCGATCGGGCCTGGGCGGCGGTTGCCGAGGATCGCCCGCTGGAGATCGTTACCGGCAACAATGACGCCGATGCCGTCTATCTGCTGCGCTGGATCGAGAAGAACCTCGGTGCGACCAAGGCCGCACATGTGCGGGCCCATCTCGAAGCCTGGGGCGGCAATTCCTCAGGGCTTGGTGTTGCCAACATCGATCCACAGGGCAAGGTGCATCCCGACACCTACTGGTCGGACTATACGATCGGGAATGTCAAGGAGACTCCATTCTCCGAACTCTGGACGGGGAGCGATCCCATGCTGGCGACGCTCCGCCTGCGGCCGCGCCCGCTCAAGGGGCGATGCGGTGCCTGTGCTTACAAGCAGGTCTGCGGCGGCAACACGCGTATCCGCGCATTGCAGCTGACCGGCGATCCATGGGAAGAAGATCCCGCCTGTTATCTCAGCAACGACGAGATCGGGCTCGCCGATGCGGCCGAAAACGAGCGCCTAACCGTGACACCCTTCCGTGGAAAGAGCCATGATCCG
>JAGRLX010000136.1:6500-7136 GCA_020441605.1 Alphaproteobacteria bacterium | reverse complement strand
AATGTTGCTGGAACAGATTGCCTATCTGACCGAGCGGATCGGCGCACTGAAGGCCAGGATCGCGGCGATGTCCAACGCAGCCGACATGCCCCGGCTGTTGCAGACGATGCCGGGCGTCGGGCCGATCACCGCGCTCGCCGTCGAAACCTTCGCTCCGCCGATGGATCAATTCCGCCGAGGACGCGACTTCGCCGCCTGGCTTGGCCTGGTCCCGAGGCAACATTCGTCAGGCGGCAAGCAGAAACTGGGCAAGACCTCGAAAATGGGGCAGCGTGACATCCGGCGATTGCTGGTCATCGGGGCGACCGCGGTGATCCGCTGGGCGTCGCGGCGAGGAGCGCCGAAAGGGACCTGGCTGGCGCGGATGCTGGAGCGCAAGCCGGTCCCGGTCGTTGCAGTCGCCCTGGCGAACAAGATGGCACGCGGCATCTGGGCGATGCTGACGCGCGGCGAACGTTATCGTGGTCCGGTGCTGATCGGCGCCTGAACCGGCGTCGAAAGATACTCCGGGCCACCGAGTTGTGAGGAAGACATGATCTGCATGGGCAAATGATCGACATGATCCGGGTTGGGCAAACCAGAAACCTTCTCCGAGCCTTGAGCTCGCTGTCGGAGATGTGGCCCCGATCCGCGCAT
>JAGRLX010000136.1:0-6390 GCA_020441605.1 Alphaproteobacteria bacterium | reverse complement strand
CCACAAAAGAAGGTTGGATTCCAGCACCTTTCCCTCCGCCACTTAACTAATTGATATTATTGAATAAAATGAGTTTGCGACGGTGTCACGAAATGTCCGCGGTATGCTTCCTTGCCCCTCGCTCAAGGTCTGCAGAGAGGGCTGCGGTGCGGCTTCGTGGATAGAGGCGAGTCTTTCGATCCTCCGTGGCCTGACACCAGCCGTCCCGGCTACCTGTTGTTGCTGATCGTCTCTCGCGACAGCGCAGTTGTCACAGGCATAGCCCAGAACGAATTTGCTGTCTCGCTGCCGGCTGCCCGGAGGCCGGCTGGGGGTCAGAGCTTTAGGCGAGGTTGTCGATAGTGGACTGGCGGCAAGTCTTGTCTATGCTGTTCTGTCATTCTTAACCAAAATCAAGAAAACCGCAGTGAAACCGACAACAGGCAGCGACGCAACGGCCAGGCGGCGGATCTTCCAACAGCTCGAACCCTCGGCCTGGCCCGGTGCAGGACTCTCACCGGTCAACACATTCCTCGTTGCCGTGATACTTGTCGCCACACTGGTCATGATTATTGAGACCGAGCCTGCGGTTAACGAAACCCATGCCGTTCTCCTCGACTTCTGCGGGTGGGTATTTGGACTCATATTCATGGTCGAGTACGCCACCAGAATCTGGGCCGCAGCAGAGCGGGCGAATGACGGCGGCGGTTGGAGCGCCCGACTGAGATTCATCCTCTCGCCATGGGGACTTGTGGATCTCTTTGTTGTTGTCGCCACCGTGGCGCCGCTGATCGACCCCAATATCACGGCGCTACGCCTTGTCCGGCTTGGCCGGATCGTCCTCATGGGAAAATTGGGTCATATGACTGATGCTTTGTCTGATTTTGGCATGGTCATTCGATCACGGCGCTATGAGCTCGCAATTACGCTGGGGCTATGCCTGTCGGTGATGCTGTTCGGAGCGACCGTCATGTGGTTGACCGAAGGCGGCACCCAGCCAGAGCAATTTGGCAGCATTCCACGGGCACTTTGGTGGGCAGTGGTGACGCTCACGACAATTGGCTATGGTGACGCTTATCCAGTGACAGCCCTTGGCCGGCTCTTCTCCGCAATTTTCTCTCTCGCCGGTATCGGGCTTATCGCCTTGCCGTCGGGAATCCTGGCGTCGGCCTTCAGTGAATTGGCGCAACGCAGAAGAGAGACGAGAGGCAGGGAATAGACTGCTGCGGCAGTTGCGGATTAGCGATGCAACGAGACAAGGAATCCCTTTTGACCCCGTGGCTTGAGGTGGGCAGGTTGGAGGCGGGGGCAGCACGCAACACCGATAGAGACGAAGATATGTCATCTGTTTCCCGTTGGGGCATGGGCAGCCCTGTCGTCACGGCGGTGGCGCCCACAGTGAAACAATACCGCTGGACGCGCGTTCCCTTATGCGTTGACAGCGCGGCGCGTTGATTGCCACTATTCATCTGACAGGATCCGGGCCGGACACACCGAAGGAGTCTTCTATGCCAAATGCCGCAAAACCTTCACCGGAATTCAAGGATCTGGAAGATCAGATCAAGGCCATTCGCAAGGATCTCACCGACCTGACCAGCCTGCTCAAGGATCTCACCGGCACCAAGGCGGCCGAGGCGGGAGAGACGATCCAGAACGAGGCCAGCGAATTTCTGCGCAAGACCCGGCATGCCGCAGAGGGTGCCGCCGAAAAGGCCCAGAGCGCTGCAGGCACGATCGAGAAACACATCATCGAAAAGCCGGTCCAGTCCGCCCTGATTGCGCTCCTCATCGGCATCGTGATCGGATCCTGGGGGCGGCGCTAGTGTGATGCCATGATGTTCAACCTGCTGCGCGCCTATCTGTCAGCCGAGAAAGCCTCGCTGCGCCGGGTGCTGTCTGGACTGGCAATGATCGTGATGTCCGGGGGCGTGCTGCTCCTGGCTATCGGATTTGCTTTCCTGGCTGCCTTCTGGGGATTGGCGGAGGTCATGCCGCCATGGCTCGCAGCGCTGACGCTCACGGCAACTGGTCTGGTGGTCGCGCTGATCCTGCGCCTTGCTGGCCAGTCGTTGATCCGCAGCCGCAGATCGAGGGATGCCGTGTCGCCGCAGGATCTCGCGAACCTTCTTGCCAGAGAGATTGGCCTGGCAAAGCCCGACCTGAAGACAGCCGATGCCACGGGCTTCGTTGTTCTCGCGGCCATCGCGGGCATCATCATCGGGCGGAGGTTGTCGAAATAGGCCGCGGGGCGGCGGGCAATCTCGTCGGCGATCGCTGAAGAGCAAGCGGTTGGAGTGCTTGGATTGTCTCGGGAGGTTGGGCTATCAAAGCGTAACGCCGTGGTGGCCGCTCGTGGACCGCCGTCGGCAATCTCGCCGGAGGTTCGACGCCTGTGTCCGACAATTCGCCCAATTCGGATCCCGCGCTATGGGGATCGTTCGAAACCATCCGCACGGCCGATGACTATGTCGAGAGCCTCAGAGGACGCAACATGCGGGTGTTCCTCATGGGTGAGCAGGTGCAGGAACCGGTTGACCATCCGATGATCCGCCCATCGGTCAATGCCATGGCGGAGACCTATGCGATCGCCAGCGAGGAACCGGACCTCGGAACTGCCCATTCGCCTTTGGCAGAGACCCGCATCAACCGCTTTCTCCACATTGCCGAGTCGGCTGGAGATCTGGTCGGCAAGGCCCGATTGCAACACGCGCTCGGCCGCCGGACGGGCACCTGCTTCCAGCGTTGCGTCGGACTCGATGCCCTCAACACGCTGCATTCCGTGACCTATGAAATCGACGCGGCCCATGGCACCAGCTATCATCAGCGCTTCCTTGCCTTCCTCAAAGAGGTGCAGCAGCGCAACCAGGTGATCGGCGGCGCCATGACCGACGCCAAGGGTGATCGGTCCAGGGCGCCGCATGAGCAGGTCGATCCCGATGTCTATCTCCATGTTTCGCGCAGCGACGATCATGGCGTCTATGTCACCGGCGCCAAGCTGCACCAGACGGGCTGCATCAACTCCCACTGGCTCATCATCATGCCGACGCTCCGGCTCGGCGAGAAGGACAGGGCCTATGCCATCTGCGGAGCGGTGCCGGCCCATGCCGCCGGCATCACGTATGTCTACGGCCGGCAGGCGAGCGATACCCGCTGCCTCGAACCCGGTAGTATCGACCAGGGCAACGCCAGCTTCGGCGGCCAGGAGGCGATGATCGTCTTTGAAGATGTGTTCATTCCCTGGGATCACGTCTTCATGAACGGCGAACATGAATTCGCTGCCACGCTGGTGGAGCGTTTTACCACCTATCACCGTTGCAGCTACATCTGCAAAGCGGGGGTCGGAGACGTGCTGATCGGCGCGGCCGCCGAGGCGGCGGCGTTGAACGGAGTCGACGGCGCCTCACATATCAGGGACAAGCTGGTTGAAATGGTGCATCTGAACGAGACGATCCGGTCGGGCGCCCTTGCCTCGGCGCATGAGGGCCGGGCGATGAAGTCCGGCGTCTTTCAGAATGACGAATTACTTGCCAATGTCTGCAAGCAGAACGTCACGCGCTTTCCCTACGAGATTGCCCGGTTGGCACAGGACATCGCCGGAGGATTGATGGTTACCATGCCGTCGGAGCAGGACCTGACGCATGCGGAAATCGGACCGCTGGTGCGCAAGTACCTGACCGGTCGCATCAATACCAGCATCGAGGATCGCATGCGCATCCTGCGCCTGATCGAGAACATGACTCTGGGCCGCAATGCCGTGGGTTATCTGACGGAATCGCTCCATGGCGCAGGTTCGCCCCAAGCCCAGCGTATCCAGATCGCCCGCGGCGCGAAGTTCGAAGACAAGAAGGCTCTCGCCCGCAAGCTCGCCGGAACGGACGAAGCCTGAATGGCTGCTTTGAGCTGCAGACATTGTCCGCAAAGATGTTAAGCTCTTTGCCGTGTCGTCCATGAGCCATCCATGAGTGTGAAGACCGAGGGACTGTTCGCCGGACGATGGTCGGTCTCCAGCCGCCAGGTGTTCTGGCTCGGCTTCTATGGAATCGTGCTGTCCGCCTGGATCGCCCTATATGCTATGGCGGTGCCCGCCGCCTTGCCTGCGGGATATGACTGGAGCGCACTGTGCCTGACGGCAGGGGAGACGACTTTCCGCGTGTTGTTTGGCATGTGGGCGCTCATGTCGGCGGCGATGATGACGCCAACCTTTGTGCCGGCCGTTCGTGTCTTCGGCGACCTGGCAGGCGTCAGGGCCTCCAATTCCGCCAGCATGGCTTCTTTGGTCGCGGGCTATGTCGGGGTATGGCTGGCATTCTCCGCTATGGCCGCTCAGGCGCAGGCTGTGCTCGGTGGATGGGGCCTGCTCTGGCCCGATGGCGCCAGCCGCCAGCCCTGGTTCACCGCAGCACTGCTGGCGCTGGCGGGCCTCTATCAATTGTCGCTGGTCAAGAGCGCCTGTCTGGCGAAATGCCGGCACCCGCTCGTGTTCTTCATGCAGCATTGGAAACCAGGCAACAGGGCCGCCTTTGCCATGGGTTTGCGGCTCGGTGCCTTCTGCGTCGGGTGCTGCTGGG
Organism: Alphaproteobacteria bacterium; assembly: GCA_020441605.1. The sequence goes on along the minus strand of JAGRLX010000136.1, from coordinate 1,843 downwards.
CGCTGATGCTGCTGGGCTTCATCGGTGGCACCATGAACATCTTGTGGATGGGTATGGCGACGCTGTTCATGATCTTCGAAAAGCTGCCGGGTGTTGGCGAGCGGCTGACCAGGCCAACAGGCATCATTCTGCTGATCTCGGCCGTGGTGGTATTGTCCCTCGCTCTGTCGTCATGGGATTGGTAATGGGAGAATGTAATGGCTGAGTCACCGCCCGAATGGGCCATCAAGGGGGAACTGATCCTCAACTGCAATTGCACGGTCTTTTGTCCCTGCGTCGTGAGTCTCGGAAAGCATCCGCCGACCGAGGGATACTGCCAGGCCTGGCTCGGCGTGCGCATAGATGCGGGGCACTTTGACGGCGAGGACATCGGCGGCCTGAATATCGGAATGGTGCTCGACATTCCCGGCAATATGGGGCGCGGCAATTGGAAAGCTGCAGCCTATATCGATGAGCGAGCCTCGGAACGGGCCTATGACGGCCTCGTGGCGATCTTTTCGGGCAGGGCGCGCGGCACCACCGGCCTGTTTTCGATGCTGGTCTCGGAATTCCTCGGCGCCCAGCGCGCGCCAGTCGTCTTCGAGACCGAAGGCCGCAAGCGTCGCCTGATCGTGGGCAAGATCATCCAGGGTGAGGTGGAGTCGATTGCCGGCGCCGACCCCTCACAGGAAGTAAAGGTCACCAACACCGGCTATTGGATGGGGCCGGATGTCACCATTGCCCAGGCCAACAAGGGCCGGGTGCGCGCCCATGGCCGGGTGTGGGACTTCGAGGGCCGTTCGGCCGAAATTTGCCAGATCGACTGGCATGGGCCGAAATAGCAGTTGAACGACCACGGAAGGGCAGGTGAAATCACCTGCCCTTCCGATGTTAGGCCGCCGCGGCCGGCCAGTTTTCCATGCGTCCGACCGCCATGACCGGCCCTTCAGCGCCATCGAGCGCGCCGGGAACCAGCTCCAGTCCCAGAAAGCGGTTGTGGTCGACCGGTCCGGGCAGATGCAGATCGGCAACTGGCCCGTGGCTGAAGCCGAAACGGCCGTAATAGGTGGCATCGCCGACCAGGATCACGGCGGCATGGCCCTTGACCCGCGCCTCGTTCAGGGCTCGCTGAACCAGTGCAGCGCCCACACCTTTGCCCTGGTGGCGACAGTGAACGGCAACCGGCCCAAGCAGAAGCACAGGTCCAGCCGATCCGGCGACAATATCCCACAGGCGAATGGTGCCGATAAGCCGATCCTTGTCATCGACGGCCGTGAAGGCGAGACCATCTGAGGGGAGGCGGCCTTCGCGCAGCCGCTCCGATGTCTTGCGCTTGCGGTTCTTGCCAAAGGCACGGTTGAGCATTGCCTCGCGCGGCGCGAGGTCGGAAGCACGCTCATGACGAATGGTGACCATCTTGGGCCTCCATGACTGACAATAAGATGAAGTCGAGACGGTTCAGATCACATAGGCCCGCAACGGCTCAAAGCCGTTGAAGGCGACGGCCGCATAGGTCGTCGTGTAGGCACCTGTGGCCCCGATCAGCACCTCGTCGCCCACGGTGAGCGTAATGGGAAGATCGTAGGGGGTCTTCTCATAGAGCACGTCGGCCGAATCGCAGGTTGGGCCAGCGATCACGCAAGGAGCCTTCTCGTCGCCGTCCTTCGCCGTGACGAAGGGATAGCGGATGGCTTCGTCCATGGTTTCGGCAAGGCCGCCGAACTTGCCGATGTCGAGATAGACCCAGCGCACCGGATCGTCGTCCGACTTCCGCGACACAAGCACCACCTCGGCCTCGATCACGCCGGCATTGCCGACCATGCCGCGGCCCGGCTCGATGATCGTCTCGGGCAGGCGGTTGCCG
>JAGRLX010000135.1 GCA_020441605.1 Alphaproteobacteria bacterium | reverse complement strand
CATGCCGAAGCAGGGGCCGAGCGAAGGTTCGCGCAAGGCGATCATGGCCTTCTTGCCGATACGGTTCAGGCCATCGCCAAGACCCACCGTCGTCGTGGTCTTGCCTTCGCCGGCCGGCGTCGGATTGATGGCGGTGACCAGGATGAGTTTACCATCGGGTTTCGATTTCAAGGAGTCGATGTAGTCCAGCGAGACCTTGGCCTTGGTATGCCCATAGGGGACCAGATCCTTTTCAGGAATTCCAAGACCCGTTCCGATCTCCATGATCGGCTTCATTTTCGCTTCGCGGGCGATCTCGATATCGCTCTTAACCGTGGACATCTTTGGCGGCTCCTCCTAGTGGTTTCCTCGTCGGCGGCGGCTAACATAGGCCGGTCAAAAGGACATGAGGCGCCTCCACCGACATGATCAGTCAGTTTTTCGACGCCCAATGAGAACCAATCACGACCAATTTCAGCCAATCATTTGCCGATATGGCTGGAAAAGGCAATATGCAAAGCCCGGAAAGCCAGAGGAATCACAAAATGCGCGCTTTTGACCACCCCGGACGGTCCACGGCCTATGGGACGTCCGGCATGGCGGCCACCTCCTGCCCACTCGCCACATTGGCCGCCGTCGATGTTCTGCGGGCGGGCGGCAATGCAGCAGACGCGGCTGTTGTGGCCTCGGCCGTGCTCTGCGTTGTCGAGCCGGCAATGACCGGCATAGGCGGCGACTGCTTCGCGCTGGTCGGTGCACCGGACGGAAAAGTCAGGGGTCTGAACGCCTCGGGCCGCGCGTCAATGAAGGCAAATGCCGACTGGCTGACGGCTTCCGGACTGACGTCCATCGCACCGCGCAGCATCCATGCCGTTACCGTTCCCGGTGCAATCGACGGGTGGGACCAGCTTCTCAAGGCTTATGGGACCATGGATCTGAAGGAAGCGCTGCAGCCAGCCATACGCCTGGCAGAGGACGGAGTTCCAGTAACGCCTAGGGTGGCCTTTGACTGGCCGGAAGACGAGCCCTACCTGTCGGCAGACGAAGGCGGCCGCCTCCACTACCTCAAGGATGGCCGTTCTCCCCGCGAGGGTGAAATCATGGCCTACCCGGCGCTGGCCAAGACGCTGCGGTTGATCGCGACGGAAGGCCGCAATGCCTTCTATGCCGGCGAAATCACCAAAGACATTCTCGGTCATATCCGTCCCATGGGCTCGCTCCTCGAGGCAGATGACTTCGCCAATCACGAGTCAACCTGGGTCAAACCGATTTCGGCACAATATGCTGGCCATGACGTGCTCGAAATTCCGCCCAGTGGCCAGGGACTGACGGCCCTGATCGCCCTCAACATCCTGTCGCAGTTCGGCCTGAGGCAGTACGATCCCGACTCTCCGGAGCGCATGCACCTCGAGATCGAAGCCATGAAGCTGGCCTGGGAGCAGCGCAACCGCCACATCGCAGACCCGGATTTCGCCGAAGTCCCGGTTGCCGACCTGTTGAGCCCGAGTATGACGGCGAAATTGGCTGGGCTCATCGACATGAACCGGGCTCTGGATATCCGCACCAGAATGCGAGACTCGGACACCATCTATCTGACCGTGGTCGACCGGAATCGCCTGGCCATTTCATTCATCAACTCGATCTATTCCGGCTTCGGCTCCGGCATCGTGACCCCCCGAACCGGTATTACCCTTCAGAACCGGGGAGCCTGTTTCGTTACCAGTCCCGGACATCCCAACTGCATCGGCCCAGGCAAGCGGCCGCTTCACACCATCATCCCTGCCATGGTAAAAAAGGATGGCCTGGTCGACATGAGCTACGGCGTCATGGGTGGAGACTACCAGCCGATGGGCCATGTAACGGTCGCAGTAAACCGCTACATCTATGGCATGGACCCGCAGCAGGCCATCGACTGGCCGCGCTACTTTCCCAAAGCCGGCGATGTCCTTGTCGAAAGCGCTGTGTCAAATTCGTCTCGTGACGGACTGATCGCCAAGGGCCACAGCCTGACGGCACCTCCGGAACCACTCGGCGGCGGTCAGGCCATCGTCATCGATTGGGCCCGAGGCGTGCTTATCGGAGGATCGGATCCCCGCAAGGACGGATTTGCGCTGGGCTATTGACCTGCAGCGTTAAGAATAGATGTTTTCATCTTCTTTAGGATTCTTGCGATAATTTTCCGGAACCCCGATTCGTCTGACCGGGGAACCGACCCGATGTTCCGGAGGCCCCTTGAGCGATCACTTGCCAGCGTCACCCTTCTCCTTCGACGCCCCAAGCCCGTCAATTCCGGCCATGACCATGCCCCGTCCCGATGCTGGATCGCGAATGGATGCGCCCGAACACCTGCGCCTTGCCGTCGAATCGGCGGGACTTGCCGCCTATCATTGGTTGATCGACACGGACGAGATCAACTGGTCTGACAACGCTGCCCATGTGTTGGGCTGCGACCCACGAGCAATCGGCACCGGCCGTTCCTATGCGTCGTTTCTTGATCCCGACAATTTCACAAGCCGCTATGACAGCGTCATGCGGACCTCCCAGATCGACGAGGGTTCGGGAGTTCCGTTCCAGATCGAATACAAGTTCCGGCCGGAGGGACGCCTGGGCCGTGCCAGCATCTGGCTTGAGGACCATGGCAGCTGGTATGCGGGCGCTGATGGACGTCCTGTTGAGGTTTTCGGCACCGTGCGCAGGATCGATGCCCGCCACCAGCGCGATCAGCACCTGAGCTTTCTCGGAAACTGCGACCCTCTGACCGGCATGATGAACCGGGGTCGGCTGACGGAGGCACTTGGCGAAGCCATGTCGGTCGCCCAGCGTGAAGGTACCAATTGCGCTTTCGTCATCGCTGCGATCAACAATCTGTCGGTGGTTAACGAGGCCTATGGTTTCGAGGTCGCCGACGAAGTGATCATCAACATGGGACGGCGCCTGCGTCAGGTGGTGCGCACCGGCGACGCCATTGCCCGCTACTCCGGCAGCAAGTTCGGATTGATCTTGAACAACTGCGACGAAGAAGATCTCGCTATCGCCGCGGAGCGTTTCCTCAGCGTTGCCCGTGAAAGTGTTATCGAGACAGAACGGGGCCCAGTGTGGGCGCTTCTGTCCATTGGCAGCCTCATCCTCCCGAAGCACGCAAGCGATCCCAATACAGCCATGGCCAGGGCCGAGGAGGCCTTGACGGAGGCTAGGCGCCAGCCATCTGACGGATTTGTCGTCTACAAGCCGTCCTCCCAGCGGAGTTCCGAGCGCAGCCTCAACGCCCACAGCGCCACTGAAATCGTCCGTTGCCTGCGCGAGAATCGGTTCCGGCTGGCCTACCAGCCGGTGGTGGATGCATCGACGGGCGAACCCGTGTTCCATGAGGCACTGCTCCGCATGGAAGACTCTGCGGGCGAGATCATCGCGGCCGCCCACCTTATCCCCATTGCCGAAAAGCTCGGCCTGGTTCGTTTGATCGATCGCGCGGTCGTCCAGATGGCAGTTGCGACCCTGCACCGCTATCCGGATGCGAAGCTCTCCCTGAATGTCTCGGGCACCACGGCGACGGACCCGCGCTGGTACCCACAACTCACCGAGATGCTCGCCTCCAACCGGAGTGTGACGGATCGCCTGATCATCGAAATCACCGAAACGGTGGCCCTGGGTGACTTGCGTGAAACCACACGATTCGTCGAAAAACTGAGAGAACTCGGCTGTGGCGTCGCCATCGATGACTTTGGCGCAGGTTATACGTCGTTCCGCAATCTCCGCGCCCTGCCGGTCGATATCCTGAAGCTCGGCGGGACATTCTGCAGCAACCTATCGGGCAACAGAGACAACCAGTATTTTGTTAGGTCCTTGATCGACCTCGCACGCACCTTTGACTTGAAGACGGTCGCCGAATGGGTCGAGACGTCCGAAGATGCCGAAATGTTGCGTGCCTGGGGCGTCGACTTCATGCAGGGCAATTATTTTGGCGCCGCCGCTCTCGAGGCACCCTGGCCGGCAAGCCCGGATGCCGACGCGACAAATGCCGAGGCCGTACCCTTTGTCCTGCCGTCGGAAATGAGTTGGGACGACGCGCCCCAACCTGCGTCCGAAATGAAGTCCGAAGCCAACTTCGCGGAACGGGCGCGGCCTGCTGCATCGTCGCCTCCCGCAGATGTTCGGCAGCAGAATGAAGCCGAAGTCGATGTGGCATTCAGTTTCGACCGTGACGACCTGCTGGTCACGGACCTGGCGCAGGACGAAGAGAAAGAAGCAGAACCCGAAATCGCCTATTCCTTCGAAAACGCCGATCATGAGATTCCCATCGATGAGGAAGCCATTGCCGCGGATGACGCGGTGGATTCCTCTGTCGCTCTTCCGGCAGAAGAATCACGCGAGGAGACGCTTGAGCCTGAGCCAGGAACCGCCGCCGAAACTGTGGCGGCCTTTGAGGACAACCTGTCATCGGAACTGGACAAGCTCCGTCAGGCCATCGCTGCTCTGGATCAATCGTTCCGCAAACATGCGCCGACTCCACAGGTTGAGCCGAGCTTTGCCGATCTGGTAAGTGATAGCGCCCAGCGGGCGGCAGGTTGAGCTTCCGTTTGCGCCAGCCGCCGGCCGATTCGCCACGCCTGAATATCGTCTGACGCAATGAGCCGAAGGGCAGCCCGTGGATCACGTTTGGTTGGCGATCTCCCGGGCCAACCTCTCAAGGCGTGCATCGTGAATCCGCATGTCTCTCAGGTGTTCCACAGTATTCAGGACATAGTCCGCACAGGCTCCGGACACGCCGTGACCTTGCCGCACAAAGGAGATTTCCTGCTGAAGATCAAGTCGGCCTGCATACTGCCGGTGTGTTTTGTCGACAACATAGGTCACAGCCTCCACCACCTCTCCGCTCCCGATAAGCATTACCGGTTTGACCTGCTCGAGATAGACCATTGTCACCTGTTCCCGTGACCGGAGATAGGTCAGTGTTGCGTCCCACTTGCCGCTTTCGATGCGGAATGCAAGACCATGGCATGACCCGCCACGATCCAGGCCAAGCACCAGTCCGGGGGTCTCGGGGGTGCCACGGTGAACATGCGACAGCACACATAGCCTGCGGTGAAATCCTCTGATCAGGCCGGCTTGCCTCTCGACGTAGTCAAAGCCCGGACGCCACATCAGGGAACCGTAGCCAAACACCCAGAACTGCTGCATGATTCTCGAATGCTAATCTTTCTCGGAGCCTTCACATGATAGGACGGGCCGACGCACGCCGTCCATGGCGGATGTTCTTCCCTTTGTTGGCCATGATCGCGGCTTTCCTTGCTTGGTCCATCTATTGGTACATCGGCCTGTCCATGGCCCAATCCGTCGCCGATCGGGAATTGCATCGCGCGGCCGCCAACGGCACGACCGTCAGCTGCAGACGGGAGTCTTGGGGTGGCTTTCCCTTTCGATTCGAATTTCGCTGCGCCAATCCCATTGTCAAAAGCAGCCATGGAATCACTGCAAGCGCCGAGTCCCTGCAGGTGCTCGCGCAAGCCTACAATCCAAAACACTTGATTCTCCTGCTCGATGGCCCCATCGCAATCACCCATGGGAGTAGCGGACTGCAAATGGCATCAGAAGGACGCGCCACTGCGAGCGTAAAATTTGGACCAGATCCCTTGCCGCAGATTTCAGTCGAGGTGCCGGCCCCAACCATCTCAGGATTGGCTCATTCGGGCCTATTGCTATTTCACCTCAGATCCGAAGAAGATGATGCCCTGGGCATCGCAATCAGCGCAGAGAATCTCATCTTCGCACTGATGCCGCCCCTCGTCATTGATCGGGCCGACGCCGTGGCCAGTCTTCACCGCGACCAGACCTTGGAAATCCACAGTATCGAGCTCTTAAAACAGGCCACAATCTACAAGGGGAGCGGGACGCTGGGTCTGGATTCCGAACGAAGGGTCGCCGGAACTCTGCAGACCGATACCAACGACCTCGACGGACTCCTCCGTATCGTCGACCCGTATCTGCAGCTCTCGGATCAGCAGAGACTGGCGTTCAAATCGGTCCTTGGCATGCTCGGGCAGGAAGCCAAAGCGGCAATCATCGCCAAGAACGGCGAACTCTATCTCGGTCCATTCAAGCTGGGCGATCTTGCGCCTGTCGATTGGCGTTAGTTAACCCCGAGGACCTCACCGCTTGCCGCCGCGCCCGAAATCCGGGGCGGTAGTGTCTTGTCCGGCAGCGATGATTCCCCGCCTGATCTCGCGAGCCCGCGAGAACAGATTGAACAACGTTTCGCCGTCACCCCAACGGATGGCCCGTTGCAACGCGGAGAGATCTTCGGAAAACCGTCCCAACATTTCCAGCACGGCATCGCGGTTGTTGAGAAACACATCGCGCCACATGGTAGGATCCGAGGCCGCGATGCGCGTGAAGTCGCGGAACCCGCCGGCAGAATACTTGATGACTTCGGAACTGGTGACTTCTTCCAGATCGGCCGCCGTCGCAACGATGTTATAGGCGATGAGATGCGGAAGGTGACTGGTGATGGCGAGAACCAGATCGTGGTGCGCGGGCGTCATGCACTCCACATTGGATCCACAGGCGCGCCAGAATGCCTCGAGCTGCGCCAGAGCTGCGGGATCGCCGTGCGGCATGGGAGTCAGGATACACCAGCGGTTAGCGAAAAGCGTGGCGAAGCCGGATTCGGGTCCAGACTGTTCGGTTCCGGCAATTGGGTGACCAGGAATAAAGTGAACGCCGGCGGGTACATGTGGCAGCACATCCCTGACGACCGCGGTCTTCACCGACCCCACGTCCGTGAGAATGCATCCGGGTTTTAAGGCCCCCGATATAGCTTGCGCAATTTCGCCATAGGTACCGACCGGCGAGCACAGAATGACGAGATCCGCATCGGAGGCCGCTTCGGCGGCCAGGTCATGGACACTATCAGCTAGGCCCAACTGCCGGACCTTGCTGCGCGTTCCTTCGCTCCTGGCATGGGCTGCGATATGTCCCGCCAGACCATGCTCGCGGATGACATGGCTGAGCGAAGACCCAATGAGCCCGACACCGATCAGTGCGATCCGGTCGAAAAGTCGTTTCATGAAAGAAAGTCTCGCAATGCGTCAACCAGGCCCCGGTTGGCCTCTTCCGTGCCAATCGAAAGTCTCAAAGCGCCAGATATGCCATAGGCATCCATACGGCGGAGAACGAAGCCTCGGTCGGAAAGAAACGCGTCGGCGGCTACGGCATTATGTTTCGCATCCTCCGGGAAGTGGACCAGAAGGAAATTGCCTACGCTTGGGGTAACCCGCAATTGCAGGCCTTCCAGTTCTTGCGTCAGCCATGGCAGCCAAGTTTCGTTGTGGCTGACAGCCAGCTCGACAAAGCTCTGGTCCGAAATCGCAGCTGTACCAGCGGCGATCGCCGGCGCGCTGACGTTGAACGGACCGCGAATGCGATTGAGGACATCCGCGACATGGAGCGGGCAATATGCCCACCCAAGCCGGAGCGCCGCAAGACCGTGGATTTTCGAGAATGTCCGGGTCATGACGACGTTGTCAGAGGACGACACGAGCTCGATCCCGGATTCGTAGTCGTTGCGCCGCACGTATTCTGCGTAGGCCGCATCGAGGACCAACAGGACATCCTTGCGGAGGGAGGCATGGAGCCGTTTGACCTCGCTGAAGGGAAGATAGGTGCCGGTGGGATTGTTCGGGTTGGCCAGAAATATCATCCTGGTGCGGTCGCTCACCCGCTCCAGAATGGTATCGACCTGGGCGGTGTGATCGCGTTCCGGCGCGACAACGGCCGTTGCCCCGTTGGACTTGATGGCAATTGGATAGACCAGAAAGCCGTATTGCGTGTAGATCGCTTCGTCTCCCGGGCCAAGATAGGCATGGGCCAGCAACTGCAGCAATTCATCGGACCCCGCACCACAAACGATGGCGTCGGAATTGAGGCAGTAGCGCGCGGCGATGGACGCGCGAAGTGCTGTAGCCGCACCATCGGGATATAGCTCCAGCGCATTGGCCGACGACCGGAAGGCTTCGACAGCCTTCGGACTGGCGCCCAGAGGCGATTCGTTCGATGAGAGCTTGTGGACCTTGCCCCCCTTGGCGCCGCTCTTGCCCGGCACATAGGGAGCGATGTCGAGAATGCCCGGCCTTGGCAGAGGCCTTGCAGGGTCGGTGGATTGAGTCATGACGTTACCTTCACAGGGCTTGGGTAGCAGCCCGCTATCTGAATTGCGGTCCGGGCTTGAGGTCCTTCGCGGTCATTTGCATGCGGGTTCATGTCAGTGATGAAGCCCGCGTAGCCGGCCGCATGCCAGCCTCCGCAGGCAAGCGACCAGAGTGGCGGTCCGAATTCCCCGGGAAGCGCCTGGCTCCTGCCGATGAGCACAGTCACGTCATCTCCCGTAGGCTGAGCCTCGGCATGCCCTGCGATGAACAGCACCGGACAGCCGATCGCGTCAAGCGCGGGCAGGCATCCAATGAGTCGCGCGTTTCCAGCCGCGCCCTGGGCGAATGCCGAAGGCCAGCCTGCGCGGCTGTCGAGGATGGCGATATCACCCGGACTGGACGCGAGCTGAGTAAGTACCGACGCCTGGTCTGGATGGACCTGAACCGGTGTTGCGCAGAAGTGATCGGCAACCAATGTTCTGAGGTCTGCGCGTCCGTTGATCTCCACCGACAGATGGGCGGTCACCGGCGCTTGCGCCAGCGTGGAAGACGTGAGGATCACGCGCCACAGGCGGAACAGGAATTGCGGCGAGACTTCCGCTGGTTTCCTGTCGAACAGGCGGCGCAAGATCTGGGCTTCGCGGGCAGGCCGGATCGGCGAGGACGCAAGCGAGCCACTGGTGCTCTTAACCTGACGGACGCTGACTGACGCCGCAATCCGACGCGCGATCAGATCCAGCATCTGATCGTCGATGGCGTCTATTTCCCGGCGGATATCTTCAAGAGTGGGTTCAGACGGCATAGCCGGGTTCGCAATTCCTTTAGCAATAATGATGGTCCGCCAGATGCCACCCAGGGACGGCTATTCATAGGGGGGACTTGGAAAAAAGCAAAGCGCTCCTAATTTGGGCAGGCTAGTTCCCAGTTGTGACGCGGGCCGGACTTCCGGAGTTCGCCGCCGTGCCGGCCAGTCTGCCGGAAGGAACCGGCATCAGCTTGGGCTGAAAACGAGGTGAAAGCCGTCGAACCCTCTTGCCGGAAGCTATGGCATAGACCTGCTTGACGGCCTCGATGATCAAGACGCCCGACAGCATCGGCATGAGCCGCTGCCCCACCCCCTCCATGGCTGCAGCCGAAGACATGAACATGCCACGGCCCGAAGGCGGAAAGTAGAGTGCCGGCAGGCACGCGACGATCGAGAACTGGCATTCCTTGAGGAGATCGGCGATCTGCGGCCGGGAAAACGGCTGTCCATGACCAAACGGAGAAGAATCAAATCGCGCCCACAGGCCACGCCGGTTCGGAATGACCAGCAGAAGCCTGCCTTGCGGGGCGAGCACCCGCCAGATTTCTCGCAGCATTTCGCCTGGCGACTGGGACAGTTCCAGGCCATGAACGACCAGCACAACATCGACTGTGCTTTCTAGGAGGGGGAGTTCGGTTTCATCGACGAGAGCCGTCCTGACCGACCCCTTGTCTGGCCAATGGATGACGCCCTGACGCGCCTGCATGAAGGCAAGCACATGTGCCGCATCGTCTGACAGATCTTCGAGATATGGCAGGGCATATCCCAATCCCATCACGGTCGCGCCACTGAAGTTTTCGCATTTTGGCCGAAGCCTGTTGGCAAGGAGCCTCCTTGTGGTATTACCCAGGCGGCTCGCGTAGAATTCGCGGAGATCGACGACGTCCATGAAACGTGAGGATAGCGGCTGACTTGTCCGCGGTCATCAGTGAAATCAACCAGGGTTAGCAGCGCAATGTCCCATCTTGAGATGCATCAGTTCATTTGCCGGTCCGACAACTACGGCCTGCTCGTTCACGACCACCAGAGCGGTGCTACGGCGTCGGTCGATGCGCCGGACGCTGCTGCCATCGAGAAGGAACTCAAGAGCAGAGGCTGGCAGCTCACCCATATCCTGGCGACTCATCATCATGCCGATCACGTTGAGGGAAACCTGCAACTCAAGGAACAATATGGCTGCACAATCATCGGGCCACGCGAGGAGGCAGAGAAGATTCCGGGAATCAAGACCCAGGTCGGTGGTGGCGATACATTCAAATGGGCCGGTCGCGAGATCAAGGTCTATGCTTGCCCAGGTCATACCAAAGGCCATATCGCCTATTCGATTCCGTCCGAGTTTTCGCTGTTCGCGGCAGATACCCTGTTTTCCCTCGGTTGCGGACGGGTCTTCGAGGGAACGCTCGACCAGATGTATCACTCCGTCAATCAGTTCAAGGCACTTTCCCATTCGACCTACATTTATTGCGGACACGAATACACCGAATCGAACGCCCGCTTTGCCCTGTCCGTCGAGCCCGGCAACCGCGCCCTGCAGCAGCGCGCCGCCGTAGTCGCCAATCTCCGCAAGGAAGGCAAGATGACCTGCCCCACGACGATCGGCGAGGAAATCAAGACCAATCCATTTTTGCGCTGCGATAGCCCGGAGATCCGCCGTAACCTGAAAATGGAATCAGCGACAGACGCCGAGGTGTTCGCGGAACTCCGTACACGGAAGGATAATTTCAAGTGACGGGACACAGCTATCGAGCCGGCCGGTGCCCATTCTAACTTGTTGCCGCCGCCATCCTGCGTCCGCCAAATATGCTGACGATCACTGCACCAATGATGATTATGCCGCCCAGATAGGCCGCCGAATCCGGGGTTTCGCCCACAAGCAGCCAGGCCCAGAAGGGATTGAGCACAGCATCCAGCATCACGATAAGTGACAGGGTAACTGCCGGCACCGAAACTGCACCCCTGACATATAAGATGAGTGGTATCGATAATTGGAGGGGACCCATAACCGCAAGAATCAGGAGTTGCTGCGGTTGGACAGCGAAGCCTCCGCCATCGTGGCCGGCGAGAAATCCCAAAAGACCCGCCGCAAAAAAGGTCACAAAGCCGCCCACGCAGATTGCCGGCACCATGTCTATGCCGCGGTAGCGCCGAAGCGCGAGGGTTTGCATGGCGAAGGAGATCGGCACGCAGATCGAAACGACGATGCCCAGCAGGTTGCCAGCGCCGACTCCGTGCCACGCGATGATGCTGACCCCAGCCATAGCCAAGGTTGCCGCGATCCAGCTTGACGCCCCCGGCTTCTCGCCGGTCATCCAAGGACTGAGTAATCCCGTGAAGATTGCCGAGGAGGCGCCGATCACAGAGACCGTGGCAGTGCTGACCATGGTTAGCGACGTGACATAGAGCGTCGAACCGATGGCGAAGAAGCCCGCTGAAATGGCCATGGCTGCGACAGGGATCATCCTGAACTTGGTGATTGTGTCCCTACCATAGACAGCGACCAGATAGGTCAAGAGCCCCACTGACATCCAGAACCCGCGCCAGCAGTTGATCTGCCAGCCATCGAGTCCGGGCAGAAGCCTTACGAACACGCCCGACAGACTCCAGCCAAGCGTGGCCACCAGCACTATAGTCACGCCAGCCTGGTAGTTCTGGCTAGAACTGATCAATTCCGCCTCTGAAGGCCGCGTCCCAACGTCATATCTGGCAATGTCATCAGCGGCCTCTCAACCACTGTCGTCTCCGCAGTCCTGTACAACATAAGTGACCGGACTGGGCCAGATGTCACACCATGAGAACCAGCTTTTGGTACGTGTGCGCCCGGTTCCATCATCGACGTCAAGAAGGCCCCGCTTCAGTCTGCGACGTGTGATGTCATGCTTTGAGCGCGGTGTTCTCTGGGTCATAGGGGCTCTCAGGGATGACCGTGGCCTTAAACAACTTGCCCAGTATCTTGATCTCGAGTTCTGTGCCGACGGCCGAATGGTCAGGTTTCACCATTCCAAGCGCCAGGGACTTGTGGACACGCCATCCGAAGCCGCCATTCGTGGCGCGTCCGATCAGCCGGCCATTGGCATAGATCGGTTCGGAGCCGCGTGCGTCCGAGTCGCCGTCGGTAACACCATGGACTTCCATCGTCACGAAGGTCCAATTCTGGCCCTTTTCGCGACTGGCCACCAAGGCGTCCCTGCCGATAAATTCTCCCTTGTTGGGATGAACAAAGCGATCGAGGCCCGATTCATAGGCCGAATACTCGATCGACAATTCGCGGGGCACGAGACGATAACTCTTTTCGATTGAGAGCGAACCCATGGCCTTGATGCCGTAGGGGCTAATACCGAACTCCTTCCCGGCTTCCATGAGATGATCGAAAAGCGTCACCTGCTGTTCGATCGGATGATGGAATTCCCAGCCGAGTTCGCCGACAAAATTGACCCTGAGCGCATGGGCGGTTGTGGTGCCCACACTGATCTCCTTGCCCGAGAGCCAGGGGAAGGCCTCGTTCGAGAGATCAGCATCGGTAAGCTTCTGCAGGACCTTGCGGCTGTTGGGTCCAGCCAGGACCAGAACGCCAAGCCGCGAGGTGATGGCATTGAGCCTGACCGATCCATCGGTCGGCGCGAGTTTGCGGAGCACATCGTGATCGTGACGTTCGTAAGCGCCCGCCGACACCAGATAGAAGCGGCCGGGGGACCATTCGTAGACCGTGAATTCGGCCCTCACGCCTCCACGGGGCGTCAGCAGATGACACAGGGCGACCCGTCCCATCTTCTTCGGTATGCGGTTGGCAAGGATGGACTCGAGCCACGCGCGAGCGCCCGGGCCTGAAACTTCCATCTTGGCGAAGGCCGACATGTCCTGGAGGCCGACATTGGTCATCACATTCCGGCATTCTTCGCCCACGAACCTGAAGTAGTTCGAGCGACGGAAGGACCACTTCTCGACAATCCGTCCGTCTTCGAGCGGGGCCGCGTGATTGTGATTGGTAAGCACATCGGGGCTTGCCAAATCTGCCTCGTTCAACGCGTAGTCTTTGGGCGCGAACCAGCCCGGACGTTCCCACCCGTAAACCGATCCAAAAACGGCGCCCAGATCCTTCATGCGGTCATAGCACGGCGTCCGCTTGAGCGGTCGGGCGGCTGTGCGCTCTTCGTCCGGATAATGCGGCGTGAAGACATTGGCATAGGCCTCTTCGTTCTTCACTTTCAGATAACCCCGCGTGGCATAGGGTCCGAAGCGCCGCGGATCGACACCCATCATGTCGATCGTAGGTTCGCCTTCCACAATCCATTCCGCAAGCTGCCAGCCTGCACCACCGGACGCGGTCACGCCGAAGGAGTGGCCCTCGTTCAACCAGAAGTTCCGACGATCCCAAGCGGGGCCGATGATGGGTGATCCATCGGGCGTGTAGGCGATTGCGCCGTTATAGACCTTCTTGATGCCCACCTCGCCAAAGGCTGGAACGCGGGCGATGGCCGTTTCGATATGTGGTGCGAGCCGGTCGAGATCTTCCTGGAACAATTCATACTCGCTTTGGTCCGAGGGGCCATCCATGTAGCAGCAGGGCGCACCATGCTCATATGGCCCGAGAAGCAGGCCGCCGTTTTCCTCGCGCATGTACCAGCTCGAGTCCGCCTCGCGAAGGACTCCCATTTCCGGCAGTCCCTTGGCTTGACGTTCCTTGATCAGCGGATGCGGCTCAGTGACGATATATTGATGCTCGACCGGAATGACCGGAATGTCGAGCCCTACCATGGCGCCGGTCTTCCGGGCAAAATTGCCTGAGGCCGAGACGACGTGCTCGCAAGTGATGTCGCCCTTGTCGGTCTTGACGATCCATTCGCCATTGGGCTTCTGGTCGATACCGGTCACGGTGGTATTGCGATATATTTCGGCGCCGCGGTTACGGGCGCCTTTGGCCATCGCCTGGGTCAGGTCGGCAGGCTGGATGTAGCCGTCATCCGGATGCTGGATCGCGCCCAGGAGACCCTCCGTCTCGCAGAGCGGCCAGATTTCCTTCACTTGGGCCGGCGTCAACTGGTTGACTTTTACCCCGATGGTTTCGGCGACGCCGGCGTAATACATGAACTCGTCCCAGCGGTCCTTGGTGCGCGCCAGGCGGATGTTGGAAACTGTCTTGAAGCCGACATGCTGTCCCGTTTCTGCTTCCAGGGAGTTGTAAAAATTGACCGAATACTTGTGAATCTGGCCCACCGAGTAAGATAGATTGAACAGCGGAAGCAATCCGGCCGCATGCCAGGTGGATCCGGAAGTCAGTTCCTTGCGCTCGATGAGAACGACATCGCTCCAGCCCTTCTTGGCCAGATGGTAAAGCGTGCCGACGCCTACGACACCCCCACCGATCACAACAACACGCGCATGAGTCTTCATGGGTCTGGTCCCCTCAGTCCGGATATTGGAATTGTGGTCACATTAGTGAGCCCAATTCAACAGGCGTGAGGCGGAGCGACGGGGACCGGCCCAAATCCGACACTAACCAGAGAATCCACCTCCTCTGAGAAAGGCGATTTCCTCCGGCGTGGACTTGCGCCCCAGCACGGCGTTGCGATGGGGAAACCGCCCAAATCGAGCGATGATATCCAGGTGAACCTTGGCCCAATAGGCCATTTCCGAAAGCCCCATGGTCTGGAACAACGCCACACAACGGTGCTGGGCATCAACATCCTCGGCATGCTCGAAGGGCATGATCAGCCACCGGGCATAGGGTGGGGCAAGTTTCTGGTGAAAGCCTTTGCCGACCCATTGGCGGGCCATGGCCAAGGCCCTGTCGTCAGCGGCGAAGGCCAATGGGCTGTTACGATGGATGTTGCGCGAGACCTGGTCGAGCAGGATGACGAGGCCCAGGGCGCCCGCCGGGGTCTCGCCCCAGTGGTCGCAGGCCCCCTGGCGTGCCGCCTCCAGCACGCCGCCGAACCGGACCTTCAGGGCGCCATCGAAGGCGGGGTCCTTTTCGAACCAGCGCTCTTCGCCGGCCTGATACCAGAAGTCGACGATATCCTGCGGTGTCATGTCAGGCCCATGTGCTTGATGATGAATGTGGCAAGTGCAAACACGTCATCTCGGTTGAAGACGGGGACAGGCGCTTGCGGAACTGAACCATTGGCGGCGATTGCGACGACGGTAGGGTCATGGCCCGCAAGCGCCGGGTGGTCGAGTTCGGTGTTGCGGACCTCGATCTTGTCGTGGGTGTCGCGCTTGTAGCCCTCGACGATGACCAGGTCACATGGCGCCATCTTTGACAAGATTTCGTCCAAAGATGGGGGCTCTTCATCACGGGATTCATGAATGATGGCCCACCGGTGCCGCGATACCACCGCCACTTCGGTGGCGCCCGCCTTGCGATGGCGGAAACTGTCCCGCCCCTCATGGTCGATATCGAAGGAATGGTGGGCGTGTTTCACGGTGGAGACGCGGAAGCCTCGGCCGGAGACTTCGCGCACCAGCTTTTCGACCAATGTGGTCTTTCCGGCATTCTTGAAGCCGGCCACGCCAATGACCTTGATCATGCACTGAACTCTGCCGCAATCTGCACAGCCTCGGCAAGATCGTCCGGCGTGTTGACGTTGAAGAATGGGTCGAATTTTTCGGCTTGCCAGGTCTCGATTTCCACTTGTGCTGCGCTTGCCCAGCTTTTCATGGATCGGAGGTGTCGCTGGTCGATGGCCTCTCCGAGGAGGTCAAGACATCGGGTAGGCCACAATCCCGTAAGAAAATGGCACTGGCCGAGCGATGCCGCGATTGTCGGGCGCGTCGGCCGCCGCGTGAACCTCCCGACCAGGTCGGCGGGAAGAAAGGGGCAATCCGAGGGGACGGTCACCACATGGTCAAAATCATGTTCGACGGCCCAAGAAAGCCCCGCATGCAATCCGGCCAAGGGTGTCCCGAGATCTGTCCGTCGGTCGGGGATGATCGGCAGTCCGAACGCAGCGAGGCGATCCACATTTCCATTGGCGTTCAGCGCCACCTGGTCGACTTGAGCCGAGAGACGCTCAAGGGTTCGCTGCAGGATGGTTTGATCACCGATTTGGAGCAGGGTCTTCTCGGCACCCATGCGACGGGACTGGCCGCCGGCGATGACTATTCCCACGACCCTCATGAATGGGCATATACCCGCTGCGGCGGAAGCCAGAGGGTGATGCTGTCGCCGACCGTTATCGGCCCTTCGGCTTCGACCCAACCGACAAGACCTCGCTTCTGCCTTGCGGCAATCACGAACCCTTGATTCACAACAGGGTGGTGCTTCTCAATAACCGCCGCCGGGTAGCGGCAGGGCAGATTCTCTATATCCACCACAATCATGGCTCCCGACGGAAACTGCAGGCGGCTCGATGGCGGCAGCAAGGTAAGGTCCGGGATCCCACTGGTCACCAGGTTGGCACCCACCCATTCGGGTCGTATGGCTGGAATTCCCATGGTTTCAGCGATGTGATGCAATTCCTCATGGGAGACAATGGAGACTTGCCGGGTATTCTTAACCGGGGTGCCGCGCCTGTACTGCTTGAGCATGCGGCTGTCCGATTCCCGGGCCAGCCCGGAATGGCAATCGCCATCTATGCCGGAAAAAAGCAGATTGAGTCTGCTGCATGCCTGGGTTTCAAGCCCGAGTTTTCGGTCCGAACCGGACAGCAGTGCTTCGACGCGGCCGGCAAAAGCTGTCTTGGACAGAAGATCGGACACAGTGTAACTCCTCTAACAACCTCGATTTCAGTTGTAGTTCATAAATGACAGCCGGTCATTCCGAAATCACTTTGGACCTCTCGGGTCTACTTTGCCCGCTGCCGGTGCTGAAAGCGCGCAAGCGTCTGGAAGCCATGTCCTCCGGCGAGGTGCTGAAGGTGGTTGCAACCGACCCCATGTCAGCCATAGACATACCGCACTTCTGCAATGAACATGGCCATACGCTTCTCGAAGAGTGGCGGGACGATCAGGCTTTCATCTATAGGATCAGACGCAAATGAACTTCGATTTTGGCGCTTTCAATAACTGGGGTTCCCTGAGAAAGGTGGCCGTGCGCGATGTGGACGCGGCATTTGTTGACGACGCCAAGATCGATTCCGAATGGCGAGACCTCAATTTCCATTCGCGGCCAGACTTGGCAAACGCCCGGGCGGAATTTGCCGCAGTTGAGCGTGTTCTGTCGGGAATTGGCGCCGAAGTGATAAAGCTGCCGGCTGGTGACGGCCTGACGCTCGACTCACTCTACACCCATGACGCTCTGATCGTGACGCCACGCGGCCTTGTGAAACCACGCATGGGAAAGCCCCAGCGCCGCATGGAATCGACGGTGAATGGCGCGGCCCTTGAAGCGCTTGGCTTCCCGGTCATCGGCGAAATCGAGGGCGACGGCAAGGTTGAGGGTGGCGACCTTGTCTGGGTTGATCGCTACACCCTATTGGCCGGTGTTGGGTACCGAACCAACCTCGACGGCCTCCGGCAATTGGGAGAGTTGGCCGGCCCCGACGTTGAAATTCTTTGGTTCGACATGCCCCACTACAAGGGCAGATCGGACGTCTTCCACCTAATGTCGTGTCTAAGTCCGCTCGACCACGATCTTGCCGTGGTCTACCCGCCACTCATGGCCGTCCGGCAGATCGAGTTTCTCCAGTCCCGCGGAATCAAGTTCGTGGAAGTACCTGCCGACGAATTTGACACCATGGGTTGCAACGTCCTGGCCCTCGGACCCCGGCACGCTATGATGGTTGAGGGCAATCCGGAAACCGAGCGGCGCATGAAGGCAGCCGGCGTGAAGGTTGAGGTCATCAAGGGATATGACATCTGCCGCAAGGGCGAGGGTGGCCCGACCTGTATGACGAGACCACTGGTCAGAGGCTGACGGTATGCCGGCAAGGCCACCGCGCCATCGCCAAGCGGCCGGACTTGGCTCAGCTTTCGGCTAGTCCTTCTTGCCGGCGATGGTGTCGATTTTCTGCTGCATGGCGGCCAGTTGTTCCTTCAGAGCCTGCAAATCGTCCTTCGCTGGGGTGCCGCCGCCGGAGCGCGGCGGCTGAGCTGCCTGGCCAGGGGCACCCGGCATGTTGCCCATGGCAGCGAACGGATTGAACATGCGCATGGCATCGTTGAACATGGCCATGTTGCGCTGCGCATGATCTTGCATGGCCTTGAACGGATCGGCACCCCACGCTTCCATGAGCTGAGACCGGAACTTTTCCTGCTCCTTGCCAAGATTTTCCAGGGAGAACTCCAGGAAGCCCGGGACGAAGGCCTGCATCGAATCGCCATAAAACCGGATCAGCTGGCGGAGAAAATTAATCGGGAGCAGATTTGTACCCTTGTTCTCTTCCTCGAAGATGATCTGTGTCAGAACCGAACGAGTGATATCTTCCCCTGTTTTTGCATCATAGACGAGGAAATCGGTGCCGGCCTTGACCATGGTCGCCAAGTCATCGAGCGTGACATAGGTACTTGTTGCTGTGTTGTAGAGACGACGGTTGGCATATTTCTTAATTACGACGGCGCTTTGGGGCGCTGCTTTCTCTTCACTCACCGTAGTTACTCCTCCCGTCTCGACCATGGCGTGACGGCGAATTGCCTAGTTCATGCGAAAAACTTGCGCCCCGCACTGCACAATTGCAAGCGCAAAAATTCCATTTCGACCTCATCTCAACCTATGTCGCATTGCACAAAAGATGCTATGGGAGGCATATGTATCGTTAGTGTCAAACAAGGAGGCAGTCATGGCCGGTTCTGAAAATGGGGTTGTCATCGTTTCGGCGGCGCGTACGCCTGTCGGGTCCTTCAATGGAGCGCTGTCCAGCGTGGCCGCATCCTACCTTGGTACCACGGCCCTCAAGGCCGTCGTTGAGCGCGCCAAGCTCGAACCGGGCGAAATCGACGAAGTCATTCTCGGTCAGATCCTCACCGCGGGCCAGGGACAGAACCCGGCCCGGCAGGCCGCCATCAATGCTGGCATCCCGAAGGAAAGCCCGGCCTGGGGAATGAACCAGTTGTGCGGATCGGGACTTCGCGCTGTGGCACTCGGCATGCAGCAAATCGCGGCCGGTGACGCACGCATCGTCGCAGCGGGCGGCATGGAATCAATGAGCAAATCGCCCCATGTGGCGCATCTGCGCGATGGCGTGAAGATGGGCGACTGGCAGCTGGTTGACACCATGATCAAGGATGGCCTGTGGGACGCGTTCAACGGCTATCACATGGGAACGACCGCAGAGAATGTTGCGAGGCAATGGCAGATCACCCGTGAACAGCAGGACGAGTTCGCGGTGAAGTCTCAGAACAAGGCCGAAGCCGCGCAGGCCGCCGGCAAGTTCAAGGACGAGATTGTGCGTGTCACGATATCGACGCGGAAGGGCGATGTGACGGTTTCCGATGACGAATATATAAGGAAGGGCGTCACGCTGGATTCGATCGCCAAGCTGAGACCGGCCTTTGCCAAGGACGGTTCCGTCACCGCCGCCAACGCCTCCGGCATCAACGACGGCGCCGCCGCCGTGATCCTGATGAGCGCCAAGGAGGCCGAAAAGCGTGGCCTCACGCCGCTGGCGCGGATCGCGTCCTGGGCTTCAGTGGGCGTTGACCCTGCAATCATGGGGACCGGGCCGATCCCCGCATCGAGAGCGGCGCTCAAGAAGGCCGGTTGGAAGGTCGAGGATCTCGATCTTGTGGAGGCGAATGAAGCTTTCGCCGCCCAGGCCTGTGCCGTCAACAAGGACATGGGTTGGAACCCCGACATCGTGAACGTGAACGGCGGTGCCATCGCCATCGGTCACCCGATCGGCGCGTCCGGCGCACGTGTCCTGAATACCCTTCTCTTCGAGATGCAACGCCGCAACGCGTCGAAGGGCCTCGCCACCCTGTGCATCGGCGGCGGCATGGGCGTTGCCATGTGCGTCGAACGCTAACAGAACAAGGAACAGATCAGATGGGACGAGTTGCAGTCGTGACTGGAGGAAGCCGTGGCATCGGCGCGGCAATCTCCAAGGCTCTCAAAGCAGCGGGCTACAATGTGGCCGCCAATTATGCCGGCAATGATGAAGCCGCCGCCAAGTTCAAGGCCGAAACCGGAATCCCCGTCTACAAGTGGGATGTGTCGAACTATGAGGCCTGCGCCGCCGGCTTGAAGCAGGTCGAGGCCGATCTCGGCCCTGTTGAGATACTGGTCAACAATGCCGGCATCACCCGCGATGCCATGTTTCACAAGATGACGCCCCAGCAGTGGAACGAGGTCATCAATACGAACCTCAATTCCTTGTTCAACATGACCCAGCCCCTGTGGGCCGGCATGCGAGACCGGAATTTCGGCCGCGTAATCTGCATTTCCTCCATCAACGGCCAGAAGGGTCAGATGGGACAGGCCAATTACTCGGCAGCCAAGGCAGGTGACATCGGCTTCGTCAAGGCCCTGGCCCAGGAAGGTGCTGCCAAAGGGATTACCGTCAATGCCATCTGCCCCGGCTACATCGCTACCGAAATGGTGAAAGCCATCGCCCAGGACGTGCTCGAAAAGCGCATCCTGCCGCTTATTCCGGTCGGTCGGCTCGGCGAGCCGGAAGAGATCGCCCGCGCCGTCGTATTCCTGGCCTCGGATGACGCTGGCTTCATTACGGGCTCCACATTGTCGGCCAACGGCGGACAATATATGATGTAGTGATGAACAGGGCGGTGGTGATAGGACTTCTAATAGCGGCGTTTGCCACCGCCAAGCCTGCCTTTGCCGACGCCATCGACGGTGAGTGGTGTTCACCTCAAGGCGAGAACCTCGTGATCGATGGCCCACAGATAAGAATTCCGTCTGGCAAGACGATACAGGGCCAATACCAGCGTCACGAATTCGCCTATCAGGTTCCGGAAGGTGAAGCCGACTATGGTCAAGTCATCTACATGAATCTGATCAACGAGGAATTGATGCAACATCGGCAGTTCAAGGACGGCGTCACCGGCGAGCCTGAAACTTGGCGCCGCTGCAATGTTAGCAGCTGACGTCTGGCATTGGTTCCAGACCCTGGCTATTGAATTTCCATGATATTGACCGGTGCAGCCCTGCAATGCGATCGGGGAGGGCGAACTGTCTTCCGCGATGTGAGCTTTCGGCTGAAAGCTGGGGAGTTGATGCAACTTACCGGACCGAATGGTTCCGGTAAGTCGTCCTTGCTGCGCCTGATCGCCGGCCTGAATGATGCTGCATCCGGTTGTCTTGATCTGGATGGCGGTTCGGCCGATCTGTCGATCGGCCAGCAGGCCCATTACATCGCCCATCAGGAAGCCGTGAAGACGGCTCTGACCGTCCGGGAAAATCTGCTGTTCTGGCGTGGGTTCCTCGGGGGTGGCGACGTCGACCTGGCCTTGTCGGCTTTCGATCTGCAGCGCTTTGCAACTTTCCAGGCCGGGCTCCTTTCTGCGGGACAGAAGCGCCGTCTCGCTCTCGCCCGGCTGGTCCTCGTACCCCGGGTCCTCTGGCTGCTCGACGAGCCGACCGTGGGCCTCGACACAGCCTCGCTCGAACGGCTGGTCAGGGTCATGGCGGCCCATCTCCACGTCGGAGGAATGATCATCGCGGCTACCCACGTGCCCCTTGGCCGCGAAGCGGACACGAGGCTCAGTCTCGGAGCTGCTGGATGAACCTCGTCTGGGCACTGATCCGCCGCGACCTCCTGCTCAGCATTCGCCAGGGCGGAGGTGCGGGCACCGCTCTCGGTTTCTTCCTGACCGTTGTGGTCCTCTTGCCCATCGGTCTCGGTCCCGATCAGGTGCTGCTGCAGAAGCTTGCGCCCGGATCGCTGTGGATTGCCCTGCTTCTATCTGTTCTGCTGTCAGCGGATCGTATTTTCCAGCAGGACTATGACGATGGCTCGCTGGACATCATGGCGATGGGCCCGGTTCCTTTCGAACTCGTCGCCCTTGCGAAGTCTGTAGCCCACTGGCTTTCAACCAGCTTGCCGCTTGCCGTTGCGGCACCCATTCTCGGCTTTCTGCTCAATCTCTCGCCACAGGCAATCGCACCCCTGTTTCTGGCGATGGTGCTTGGGTCAGTCACGCTATCATTTCTGGCTGCAATCGGTGCCGCCGTTACCGTCGGACTGCGGCGCGGTGGACTTCTCGTCTCGCTGTTGGTGCTGCCGCTCTATGTGCCGGTCCTGATTTTTGGTGTTTCGGCTTCTGCTGCCGACTCGGCTGGGCCCGACATGGCGACGCCATCGCTCTTGATTCTTGCCGCCATTGCGCTGGCAAGCCTGGTGCTTTCACCCATCGCCGCCGCGGCGGCCTTGAGGTCCTACCTCAATTAGTTTTGTCTCAAGCTCTGAACTGTCGTTTCATTGAACAGAGAGGCCATTCGGCAGGAGTGCGGCTGTCTTGACCACGAGAGGTGCCTGTGGTTTCGAGAAGCCGGCCGGGGTCTCCCTTCTGGCTCGAGACCGGTTTAGTCGCCTGAAAGCATAGCACTGATGATCGGCCTGATACTCAATAACAGGCCGTCGGCCATCGCAGCATGTCCCTCAGCAGTTGGATGCAACGCGCCGGTGGTCTCCGAAAACACCGCCGCAGATGTGCGTTCGTCGATATGCCCGCGGCGGTCGATGACCTTTTGGTTCACGACCATGTACGCGTCGTTGAAGGTTCGGACCCAGCGCTGCCTGAGTGCATAGGGGTAGTTTTCAAAGGCGGGATTATAGGGATACCAGTCACCTGTCTTGCCCGACCAGCTCTGTTCGCAGATGGCCTTGCCGGTGTCGATCCGGCTCCAGCATGGAATATCCAGGATTTCGCCGGGATCGTCAGGACGCGTCTCATCCTGGGCACAGAAGCCGTGGCCTTCGAACATGCGGTCGGCATAAACATGCCCGGCAAAGGTCCAGCCATGGTCACCCGCTAGGTCCTGCATGCGGCGAAAGAGGTCCGCGAACTGGCTGCGGACAGCTTCCAGCCGATCGGATCTTGCGGTGAGCCAGGAAGAGAACATGCTGAGCGATCTATTGCTGGCGTAATCGTCACCAGACTGATTCCTGGATTGTGGCGCTTCGCAGAGCCGGCCGGCGCTATTGGTGACGAGGTCCGGATAGGCCGTCAGCACCACGCGTGATGGATCGAATATTCCGTCATCGGCAGAATACAGGGGCAAGGCCGCTTCCAGCGCTTTGGCGAGTCGGGCGTAGGACCCAGGCAATGTTTCCCGCATGCGGTTGGCAAATTCGTCTGCAGTGACAGTGGCGCCAAAGAAGCTCGCGATGCCCGCCGATACGCCGTCACGCAGTGTTGCCCACGCGACAATGTTCGAAAAGCCGATATCGTTTCCGCCCACGGAGAGGAACAGGAAATCAATGTTTCGCCTGAAGTGGCGGTTTGGGCAAATGAGGACGCCCTTGTGCCATTCGGGGCGATCGATGCACAGTTCTCTGAGAATTCGATAGAGCTGGGAATCCACGGAGTCGCCTGCAAGTGGACGCGCCGTTGGCTTCGATGATGTTTCGCTTTCACCGATCCGTTCGACATAGGTTTGAGGGCCTAACAGGCCCTCTTCTATTCCGGCCCCGGAGCAGGAATAGTCGAGAAATGTAACTGCGGCCTTGGGATTCTCGATCGCGATCTGTAGGGCAGCTCGGAATTGCTGTCCATAAAGCGATCGATGACAGAGTTCGTCCGTCCATGCTGCCGACCCACCAGCGTGGTTGTCACTGCGAAGGGGATAGAGGTTGCGGTAGCGGCGCGTTGCGCTGAAAGTGACTGGCGTGTTCGGGTTGCCCTCACCCGAAGCAAAGCTGTCGCCCAATCCGGCGATCAGCAGATCCCTTACCGAAGCTGCAAGCAAGATGGGTGATTCGCCTTCGATATTGACCGAAATGTCACCCCCACCGGGATATGGCAGAACGATCTTTGGTCCCTGCACCCGTTCCGAGCAGTCGGCGATCGCGACCAATTCACCAGCAATACGCCATTCGCATTGCCTGCCCGCCTCCACCGCAATCCCCGACTCGCTAACGAGCCAGAGTTCGAGCGCATGCCCTTCCGGGTTAAGGTAGCGATCGATGCCGCCACACGCGGAATGCTTTCGCTTTTTTTCATCATAACACAGCAAATCCTTGCCCTTCGCCGCCCAGCCGCGCCAGTCGAAGTTTGTTCGAAGGATGTTCGAAAAGGCGATACGGCGGTCATTCAGGACGTGCTCCGATCCAAGCACGGAAGTTCTCTTGACAAGTGCCTGGCGCTCCGCTTCAGGCAGACTCAATCCATCAACATGGATCAGATATTGCCGCCACGCGTTTTCATGCAGCTTGAAGAAACCAGGATCGCGAAAAAGTCTGAAGCGATTGACTACCTGCCATTCGATACGAACCGTGCTGACATCAAGGGTCTGAGCGTCGGCGGCTTGTAAAAGGCCAACGAAGATAAGGCCAATGAGCGCGGCTAATCTGAACATGACCGGCCTTCTGCATTGGAAAACTGGCGAGGTTGGGGCATGAGGAGGTTTAGGAAGCGCGAAATTCGACCTTCGGGGAGACCGTGCGCCACCAGAACGGTTGATCACTACATATGGAGTTGAGAATGGACATCCGTAACTACCTGAACTTCGAGCCGGTTGGCAATCGGCTGGAAGACCTCGAGACTCCGGTCCCGCTCATAGATATTGGTGTGGTTGATCAGAACTTGAAGCGGTGGCAGGCGCACTGCGATCGCCAAAGCCTCGCCAACCGCCCGCATATCAAGACTCACAAGCTCACAGGACTGGCACGCTATCAGCTCGATCTCGGTGCCCGCGGAATCACGGTCCAGAAACTGGGAGAGGCGGAAGTCATGGCGGACGCCGGCATTTCCGACATGCTGTTGACCTTCAACCTCATAGGACGCCACAAGCTACAGCGCCTGGCCGATTTGGCTGGGCGAACCGAAATATCCGTCGTGGCGGATAACGCGAAGGTTGTCGAGGGACTGGCATGGGCTGGATCGCAGGCCGGCCGGGATATCGGGGTACTGGTTGAATGTGACACGGGTGCCGCACGCAACGGCGTACAATCGCCCGCGGCGGCCGCGGACCTTGCGCGACTCATTGATCGAACATCCGGCGTACGTTATGCGGGATTAATGACCTTCCCGCGTGCCGGCATGCGCGTGGAAATGGCAGAGTACCTGGGCGAGGCCAGCGATCTTCTGGGCTCTTCGGGATTGAAATCGCAGGTCATAAGCGCAGGCGGCTCGCCTGACATGTGGAAGGACGAAGGGCTCGAAAAGGTAACAGAGTACCGGGCTGGAACCTATGTCTATTTCGATCGGTCGCTCGTTGCCCGCGGGACATGCGCGCTTGCCGATTGCGCGGTGACCGTCCTCACCACGGTTGTCAGCCGGCCAACTGATGGTAGGGCCATGGTTGATGCTGGGTCCAAGGCCCTCACCAGCGATCTCCTTGGATTGACAGGCTACGGCGTGATCCCAGACTTCGCCTCTGCTCCCGTTTATGACCTGAGCGAGGAGCATGGCTTTGTCGATGTATCAGCTTGTCCGACCAAGCCCGCTGTTGGGGATGTCTTGCGCATCCTCCCCAACCACGTATGCCCGGTTCAGAACCTCTTCGATCGGGTGGTTTTCATCGATGGCAGTGAAGTCCTGGGCGCCGTCAAGGTAGATGCTCGGGGCCTCGTTCAATAATCAAGCAACAGACCGTTGCAGCGCAATTGCCGTCTGCTCGATCTGTTTCGTCAGTTCCGATTGCTTGGACCTTAGCAGATCGAGATGACTGCGCAGCATGTCCGCTGCCGCATCGTGGCTGAGGATGTCCGGCTTGTCTCCGACGGTCTCGAGCAACTCCCGGATCTGCGCGATCGGAATGCCGAGCTTACGTAAATTCAACACGTTCTGTAGCCGACGGACATCTGATGCCAGATAGGTCCGGAAGCGGCCGTGGCGTGGCGGCGAAAGCAGTTCGGCTCTTTCATAGAAGCGTATGGTCTTCGGATCGACCCCCGTCCGCTTGGCTAATTCACCTATGAAAAGGAACGAATCCGCGGGGCTTTCTTCGCCCTGCATTGCCATGTTCTTGATATCACTAACTACTTCTGCGTCCATGAAGAGCCCTCTTGCTTCATTCCGTGAGCCAGATGACGCGAGTCATCTGTGGTCGAATCGAATCTACCGAAAGCACGCAAAAAGCGCAATATCATAATTACACTCGCATAACGTGTATATCTCTAGTTGGACGATTCAAATACCCCCCACAGGAACCGACGAGACCAGGTTGCAGATTTGAACTCGAATAACGGCTTATAGTTACTTATATAATTTCGACAGAGCAAAAATAAAACTAGCGTAATACACATTTACCCATAGTATTAAAGGACCATATCGACATTAATTAACCATTTATTAACTGTGTTAACAACAATATAACTGTGTCACAAAACGAGACATCTGCATAAATACCAGATGAAGCGAATTCTGATAAATAAATGGACGAGGCAACATGATAATCATTGTCGAAGAGCGGCCCGACGTGTCGAGCGCTTACCAATCCAGCCTGGGTCGTGAAGGAATCTCAGCGGCAAGTTTCACCCCCTCTGATTTTGACAGCTGGTTTCACTCAACGAGTGGCCCTGATCTCGCCGCGGTAGAAGCATTCGTTCTGGGCGATTTCGATCAGCGTGAGACGCTGACTCGTGCCATCAAGACCCGCTCGGAGGTTCCGGCGATCGCGCTAAATGACGGTACTGGACTTGAAGCAACTCTGAAGCTCTTTGCTGCGGGCGTCGATGATGTCATCCGCAAGCCCGTTCATGCGAGAGAAATCATTGCCCGCATTGGTGCCATACGGCGGCGCACAGCACCTTCAGCACGCCAGATCGAAGTCGATGGATTGCGTGTTTTCGGCGACGGGCGGGATCCGGAAATCGACGGCGAGCCTCTGTCATTGCCGCGGCGCGAAAGACGGATACTCGAATACCTGGCATCCAACCGGAATCGCCGGGTCACCCGCAACCAGATATTCAATGCGATATATGGCTTGTTCGATGACGAGGTGGAAGAAAGTGTTGTCGAAAGCCACATTAGCAAGCTGCGCAAAAAGCTCCGCCAGGTCATGGGCTACGACCCGATCGATACCAAGCGTTATCTCGGCTATCAACTCGTCGGGCGATCAACCTCGTCAAGACTATGCTGAAAGGCAGGCAGCGATCTCCCGGTAGGGATCGATGCTTGGCGGATTGTCGAGGCTCTGCGTGAGCACATCGTAGAGCCTTGGCACCGCGACAATAGCGCGATCAAGTTCCATATCGGCACCAGCAACATACCCCCCCATGGCACGCAAATCTCGCGTGTCCTCGAAACGAGCAACGAGTTTCTTCAGTTCAGCAGCGACC
This sequence comes from Alphaproteobacteria bacterium, assembly GCA_020441605.1. The sequence goes on along the minus strand of JAGRLX010000135.1, from coordinate 98,111 downwards.
TGCCGCTGCTCCGCAGTCCACACCCTGCCAGCCAGCCGCGAGATCGATGTCAGAACATTGACCGCCGGATATCGGCCCGTCTCGGCAATTGCGCGCTCAAGTACAACATGCCCGTCCAATGTGCCACGAATGGCATCGGCAACAGGATCGTTATGATCGTCGCCATCGATCAGCACGGCGTAGAGCGCCGTGATCGAGCCCTTGCCCTCTTGTCCTGGACCCGCCCGCTCAAGAAGTCGAGGAAGATCACTGAATACGCTCGGCGGATAGCCCCGCGCGACTGGAGGCTCACCAGCTGCAAGCGCCACATCACGACAGGCGTGAGCATATCGCGTGACTGAATCCATGATCATCAACACCTGCTCACCATGATCGCGAAAGTGTTCAGCAATGGTCGTCGCAGTCAATGGCGCAAGCCTGCGCATCATGGGACTTTCATCGCCGGTTGAGACCACCGTAACGGTGTTCTTGGCCATAGCACCCAACGCCGTCTCGATAAAGTCACGCACCTCCCGCCCGCGCTCCCCGACCAGCGCCACCACAATGCTGTCGAAGCCTGTAGAACGGGCCAGCATTGAGAGCAGCGTCGACTTTCCCACACCTGATCCCGCAAAGATCCCAATCCGTTGTCCGAAGCATAGCGGGGTGAATACATCGATAACCTTTACACCGGTGCGGATGGCCCCTCCCATGGCCGATCTGTTCATGGCCGGAGGTGGATCACCATGCAGGTTGCGGAGCGAGTCCCCTTGCACCAGGAAGCCTGCACCGTCCACGGGACGTCCGAGGCTGTCGATCAGCCTGCCCTTCCACCTGTGATCCGGCGAGATCTGCAGTTCACCCGCGGGATAGGCCCGCGAACCAAGCGCGACGTTGATTTGGCCGTCGAGTGGTTTCACCGTGGCAAAACCGCGTTCGAGCCGCATGACTTCGGCAAGCGCAACGTCATTTCCCACAGAAAGGGAAACCAGCGATCCGAGTTGCGCTTGACGGGACAAACCGCCCACCACGATCGCGGAAGGCGTTACCGCTACCACTTCGCCGCAGTATCGAACCCAGGGCACGCGACGACCCGCCAGATCAATTCGTCTTGCGAGTTCTTCGAGCGGAAATCGCGGACCTGGCAGTGACGATGCCATGAGCTAGCTTCGGCCACCCAATGCCTGGTTGGCGTTTCTGAGAAGCGAATCGTTCTGCTCCATCGCCGTTGCAAGGGCTTCAAACGCGCGGGTCACTTTGATGAGATTGGTCATCTCAAGTATGGGATTGACATTCGACTGCTCGACAAAACCCTGGATAAAGCCGTCTTCTCCGAATGACACAACGGGTTCCGGCTGCACCGAAGGGATGAATGCCGAATTCTCGTAACGCTGATAGGGTCTATCCAAATCGACCTTAAACAGGCCGATCGCACCGATCTGGCGACCTCCCTGAGAGATCATCCCGTCACGTCCAATTTGCATGGGACCAGCCGACGGGTCAACCAGAATGGGCGCTCCTCCAGCATCGAGCACCGGATGGCCATTAATCGACGCGAGATCTCCGCTCGGCAAAATCTGCATGCGTCCGTCACGTGTATAGACCGGTCCGGCCGGCGTCATCACCGACAAGTAGCTCTCACCTTGGATAGCCACATCGAGCGGGTTGTCCGTCTTCACCAATCCGCCGCTGGTATTCAATACGTGCGAGCCTGCAGCCACCGCAAAGGCGGCTGGAATACGGGGAACATCAGAAACATAAGCTTCGAACTGGACCCCTTCCGCTTTGTATCCAACGGTAGCTGCATTGGCCACGTTGTTTGCGACACTGACCAGTCTCTGCTCCAACGCCAGCTGGCCTGACAGCCCCACATATCCGGCAGTTTCCATCAGCGTGCACTCTTCAGGGTCTGCATGTTGAGCAACAGCGAGTTGTCAAATGTGGCAAGTAACGATCCGCTGAGCCCAATCTGAGGCGGAACAGTCGCCGTCGGATTGCTGGTCGCTTGCCACTGCGCGGTGAAGCGGACAATGAGCTTGTCCAGTTTCTCGGTATCTTGCAGGTCCTCTAGGGCAATTCGGCTTATGATCACATCTGCCTGGCGATCAATATCGACGCCTGAAAATGCTGCCGGCAGACCGAGTGCAGTCTGAACGACCTTGTAGAGCGCTGGATCGGCCATAATGCCATAGACGCTTGTGACGGCCGGGGCCTTGCGTTGAAAGTACAATGCGAGTCGTATTCCTTCGTCTGTCTGTCCCGCGTCGGCCTCGAGTTGAATCCGCATGTATCGGTCCACCGTTCCTTTCTGGGCCCGGTCGAACGCCGTAGCGGACGAACCATATCGCGCGAAGTTGAATGCTTCCGCAAATTCCCGGAACCGGGTATCGGCAAGCTGCAAGGCGAAGCTCTTTTCGCCATCCAGACCTTCGGTAAGGACTTTTCGCATGAAGGCTTTACCGTAAATCATGTCCTTTAAGCCAAAGGCCGTCATGGCAAAATTGTAGAGCCGATCATTCGCGAGGAAGTCTTCCGCATTGGTAACGCTTCGGATGTTGGCAAGAAAATATTCGGCCTCCCGCTTGATTTCCGGCTTTGCAGCGACGGTGTTAAGAGACCGCTCGAAATTTCCCACGATTTGCCTGTAGCCTGCGACGGTTCCAACCAAGCGTCGGCACTCCTCTCATTCGCCAGCCGAAATAGTCTACTGGTAGTCTTGCCCGGGGCTGTATCAGACTCAATTCAGGTTCACGCAAGCACGAGGCCATAGCCCTCGAACACGCGCTTCGATCACCAGGCCAGGGAGCACATGGTACAATGACCTTCATCATCGGCATGGTTGTCGTGATCGGCTGCCTGCTCGGTGGCTTTGCGGCCATGGGGGGTCATATCGATGTGCTCTGGCAGCCGTGGGAATATGTCATCATTCTCGGATCTGCTATTGGGACGTTTTTCGTCGCAAATCCGATCAAGGTCGTCAAGGACAGTGCCAAGGGAATTCTGGAGGCCATCAAGGAGTCGACTCCGAAGCCACGCGATTATCTTGATACCCTCTCGATCCTCTATGCACTCATGCGGGAACTCAGAAGCAAGACCCGGACCGAGATGGAGGTGCACGTGGACAACCCAGCCGAATCCGAGATCTTCAAAATGTTTCCCAAGGTTTTGGCCGATTCCGACTTGACGAACTTTATCTGCGACTATTGTCGGCTGATCATCATGGGCAATGCGCGCACCCATGAAATTGAAGCCTTGATGGATGAGGAAATTCAAACGATTTCGCGTGACAAGCTCAAGGTGTACTTCGCCCTTACGGCGGTTGCCGAAGCTCTTCCGGCCTTAGGCATCGTGGCGGCCGTGCTAGGTGTGATCAAGGCCATGGGTGCGCTTGATCAGCCACCCGAGGTGCTAGGCCACCTCATCGGTGCCGCGCTCGTCGGCACATTTGCAGGCATCTTGTTCTCGTATGGTCTCTTCGGTCCACTCGCCACCAAGATCAAAACTGTTCGTGAGAAGAAGGTCCGTCTCTATGTGATCATCAAGCAGACGCTCCTCGCCTTCATGAACGGCGCCATGCCGCAGGTGGCTCTTGAACATGGGCGCAAGACAATATCTGCCTATGAGCGCCCCACCATCTCGGAAGTAGAACAGGAGACGATGAATCCGGGATCTGGCGATAGTGGGGCAAAGGCGGCTTGAGTCTCATGAGTGGCGAAAAGTCATCATCGGCTGGAAGGCCCATTACAGCGACTATGCTGCGCCCCAAGAATGCGGGCTCAATTGGCAGCGCCCCTGAAACATCAAATTTGGGAAGGCTGCTGCCAGAGATGGTGGCGACTAAGCTCATGCTCTGGAATCCGGTTATGCCTCGGGTAACCCTCGAGGGGTCGAGGGAGGAGGAAGTACAACGGCAGAAGGGTGAGACGATGGAGTTCGTCCTGCCATTTGCTGCAGGCTCCCTCGAAGCCATTTTTTCATGTGACAGAACTCTAATTGCCTTGCTAACCGATCTCCTTCTGGGTGGGACCGGTACGGAATCTGTTGTCACACCCAACGATAGGCCATTGTCTCGCATTGAGGAAGACATATGCGAGCTGGTTTTTCAGAGCCTTTCAAAGGACCTGCCTGCTCTGATTTCAGGGTCGCACGGATTTAAGGTAGCGGACTCCGGATTGCCGGCAGAACGGAGAGTCAAGTCATCGCCGGAGCGGGATTGCTTCTACATGTTCAGGCTTTTGGTGAATGTGTTTGGCTACGATGGTGAGTTGAGAGTCGGATTTCATTGTGGCGAGTTGCGTGATTTGATCGCAGCTGCATCTCAACCCACGGACGTCTCCTCAGTCAATGGTTCTGAGAGAGTCGCATTGCTGGAGAGAGTTCACGAGAGCCCGACCGAAATCATTGTGACACTCGAAGCTGACGCTTTGACCGTGATGCAACTTTCATCGCTTGTTCCCGGCTACGTTCTCCAGCTGCGGTCGACTGTGCACACACCTGTCATGGTGTTAAGCGGTGGAATTCCGCTATTTGTGGGTCATCTCGCGAAAATTGGAGATCGCCTTGCGGTCAGGGTGGCCGAGCAATGACCCTGAGTGCGCGGCGCGGCGGTCAAAGGAATTTGTGAATTTAGGCAAATGGCAACATCAAGTTTGGAAGGCAGTCCTGTGGAGTCGACAAATGAACCGGCTGGGTGAGAGTCTCGACGAGGCTGGTGATGTTCAATCCGAACCTCTAAGGCCGACAGTATCTCAAGCTATTCTGGACATCCCAGTACAGGTACAGGTCGTGGTTGGTTCGACACGAATGCCGCTCGCCAGGATAGCTGCACTTGGGCCTGGCGCCGTAGTGCCACTCGATCAAGCGCTTGGTGCGCCCGCACTGATTCTTGTGAACGGCCGGGAGGTCGCGCGAGGTGAGCTCTATGTTCTCGAAGGCGAGGGGGATCGCTTGGGCATCAAGATCATTGGCACCACGGGTGTCGAGGGGACGGGGAGCCGTGGATAGGAATCGGGCATTTCGCGAAGCACTGCGATCCGGATACTGAGTGATGGCGAGTTCTCGCACAGGCAATGAGAAAGCCGCCATTGTATTGCTTGCTCTCGGCAACGATCTTGGTCCAAAAGTGCTACAGAAGCTTGATGCTGAGGACGTCAAGCGAATCATGGAGTCTGCTACATCGATTGGTGGAGTCGATAAGGATGATCTGGATCGGCTTGTCGATGAATTTGCGGCGCAATTCGCCAAGAGCTTAGGGCTGAGCACGGGATTTGACCAGGTAAAGAGCCTCGTTGAGTCCGCGTTTCCACCTGGCGAGTTGAACTCCTTGCTTGGTCCTGAGGTGCTCAAAACCGATGAGCCTATATGGGGAAAATTCGACTCAGGCAGCGAGAATGCACTTGTGCCGTTTCTTCTCGATGAGCATCCTCAGACCGTGGCGTTTATCTTGTCACGGATCGATGCCGATTTGGCAGCACGCTGCCTCTCTATGCTTCCTGGCGACATGCGTGACTCAACGGCGAACCGACTGCTCAAGATTCAACCCGTTTCCACGGACGTGGAGTCGCTCATCGAACGCAATCTCGAGCGTGACCTTCTGGCCCGTTCGGATGCGGGACTTGAGGAGGAGGGTCGTAAACGTCTGGCGTCTTTGCTTAACAAGCTGGATCGCGAGCAGTCTGCAGAGATTTTTGAGGGCCTTGCTGCCACTCGCCCTGAAGAAGCGCGTCGGCTGCGCAGGTTGATCTTCTCCTTTGAGGACATCGACAAACTTGATCAGAGATCACGACTCGCGATTTTTGACAAACTGCAGACTGAGCAGGTGATTGCAGCCTTGCGAGGAATGCCGGGCGACTTCAAGGAGACTGCGCTGTCGTCCCTCGGTGCCCGCGCCAGGCGAATGGTGGAGGCGGAGCTCACGGGTGATACGGGGGAGACCACCAAAGCAGGTCATGCCGCCAGGAGGCAGATTGCCGATATCGTGCTTTCGATGGCCGCGCGCGGGGAGATCCAGCTACCGGATCTCGATGATACCTCCAATGGTGTGGCTGCTTGACGAGGATGCGCGTTGGCCGAAGGCGATGATCAGGAAAGCAAGACCGAGGAGCCCACCGAGCGAAGGATTCAGGAAGCCATCGATAGAGGAAACGTACCTCATGCCCGAGAGGCTGTAACGCTCGGATCTCTCCTTGGCATCTTGATTGCGTTCAAGCTACTGGTTGGTTGGTCTGCGTTGGGAGCGACGGCCACTTTGCGAAGTGTTTTGGAGAACGTCGGTCAGATACAGTTGGGAGGCCGTGAAGACGCGTATCATTTGATCATGGCGGTTCTTCTCAACGTTGGGTTGTCAGTTGTTCCTCTGTTGCTGGTGATTGCAGCTGGTGGAATCATCGCGTCATTGGGACAGAATTTGCCGCAGGCTGCCAGTGAACGGGTGAAGCCGAATTTTTCGAGGATATCTCCCGGGTCCGGGTTCAAGCGGATCTACAGTTTGCAGGGCGTCGTGGAGTTCGGAAAGACGGTAACCAAGCTGATTGCCGTAATGTTGGTTACCGCGATGGTGCTGAGGTCGCAGGCAGTCATCATATTCAATACCCTTCAAGTGGATCTTGGCGATGTACCGAATGTCATTCTCGAGATGGCCGGCGACACCGTTTCGGTCCTTTGCGTCGTGGCGCTGACCATGGCTTTCGGTGACATCGCCTGGTCGCGGTTCAAGTGGCGCAAGGACCTGCGGATGAGCCGCGAGGACATGAAGGAAGAGTTCAAACAGTCTGAGGGCAATCCACAGCTGAGGGCGCGTGCACGAAGCGTCGCCAGACAGCGGATGTCACGAAGCATGTTCGCGAAGATTCCGAGTGCGACAATGGTGGTTACCAATCCCACCCATTTCGCGGTCGCGCTACGCTATGTCAGAGAGGAAGGTGGAGCACCCGTTGTGGTTGCCAAGGGCTTGGACTATTTGGCTCTGAGGATCAAGGAGGCTGCCGCGCTCCATGATGTCCCTCTGATAGAAAACAAGCCGTTGGCACGTGCTCTCTATGAGTCGGTTGAACTAGATCAGTCCATTCCACCCGAGCTCTACCGCGCCGTCGCGGAAATTATTCATTTCCTTCAATTGCGCAACAGATACACGCACGCGATCCGGCCAAGTTGATTTGCTGCATCCTGCTTCCACAAGCCCCGGATAAGATTGACCCCTTAGACTGATAGGCGAGTATTTCGCCAGGAGCCGCTTGCCGTGTCGATTTTTGAGTTAGCTTCCCGCCATATGGATTGGCTTGCGCTGCGCCAGTCTGTGGTTGCCTCGAATGTAGCAAACGCAAATACGCCTGGCTACCGGGCGAAAGAGGTCCGTCCGTTCGAGGACACCATGGAGATGACCAGCCTGGACCTGGTTCGCACGTCACAGCTGCACATGGCGCCGGTTCAGGGCGGTTCGACAGATTTTCGACTCCGAGCGGCTGAAGGCTGGGACCGCTCTCTATCGAACAATGATGTGACGATCGAGGCGGAGTTGATTAAGGCCGGCGAGTCCAGCCGCATGATGGCGCTCGATACCGGCCTGACCCGCATGTTCCACCGAATGGTGCTATCAAGCCTGAAGGTGTCTGCATGATTGATCCTCTGCTGTCTTCCTTGAGGATCGCTGGTTCTGGGCTCCAGGTTCAGTCGCAAAGGCTTAGGGTAGTCACCGAGAACATGGCGAATGTTGAGTCGACCGGCGCCACACCCGGATCAGATCCATATCGGCGCAAATCTGTCTCTTTCCAGAGTGAGTTGGATGAACTCTCTGGGGCAGCATTGGTAAAGGTTGGCAGGGTGGTGCCCGACCCTTCGCCATTCCGGCTCGAATTCCAGCCCGGTCATCCTGCAGCCGACGCTGCCGGTTATGTGAAGCTGCCAAACGTGAACATGATTCTCGAAATGGCAGATATGCACCAGGCCGGGCGGTCCTATGAGGCAAATCTCCAGGTTATCAAGCAGGCCCGTGAGATGATCTCGATGACAATTGACCTTCTGAGGAGTCAATGATGATCGCTTCTGTTTCTGGAATGCCCCGTCAGCTCGACATGGGTATGGCGTCGCCTTCCACCGGCGTTCCGAGGTCCGAAGTTGCCTTGGGGCAGACGTTTTCGGAGACACTCGGCTCCCTGCTTGTGTCGTCCATGGATAACTTGCGCCAGGGCGAGGTGGCAGCGGTAGCTGGAATTCAGGGTCGTCTCTCTGCTCAGACGGTGGTCGAACAGGTACTCGCGGCCGAACGCACGCTTCAAGCCGGCATCGCTATCCGTGACAAGATTGTCGGAGCCTACCTCGAGGTCAGTCGGATGCAGATCTAGGGAAAAGTGGGAATGAGGGTACTTTCTATCGCAGCGACCGGCATGGTGGCTCAACAAACGAACGTTGAAGTCATCGCCAACAATATTGCAAACATCAACACGACTGGGTTCAAGCGATCTCGGGCGGAATTTACCGATCTTCTGTATCAGCTTGAGCGGGTTCATGGGGTGCCCGATCGCAGTGGTGAGGGCTCCATACCGGAGGGCGCCCAGTTGGGGTTGGGCGTCCGTCTCTCGGCAATAAGAACGTTGAACATTCAAGGGCCGCTTGCCAACACCGGCAACAAGCTCGATCTAGCCATTAATGGATCCGGATGGTTTCAGATCACTGGGGCCAACGGTGAGACACTCTACTCGAGGGCCGGCTCTTTCAATACGAACGCCGCAGGACAGGTTGTGACGGCTGACGGCTATGCTTTGGAGCCTGCCATCACCATACCGCCCGGGACGACGGATATTCACATCAACAAGACCGGCCAGGTTTTTGCGCACTCGTTGGGTTTCTCTGAGATGACCGAAGTTGGCCAGATCACATTGGCAAATTTTGCCAATCCCGCCGGCCTTACTGCTCTGGGCGGAAGCCTTTTCCAGGCGTCAGAGGCTTCTGGTGACGCTGTTTCCGGTGTTCCAGGGGATGTTTCCTTCGGGACTTTGGAACAGGGGTATCTCGAGGGTTCCAATGTTGACCCGGTTAAAGAGATCACGGAGTTGATCTCCGCCCAAAGAGCTTATGAGATGAACTCCAAGGTTATCCAGGCTGCGGACGATATGGCGGGCGTGGTGAGCAAGGGCATCCGGTGATGCTCAAGAGATGTGTAGCGGGCGCTGCTGCTGGGGTTCTGGCGGCCTCTCTTCTTGCGGCAGACGGCATGGCCTCTGATGCTGTCCGTCAACTTCTTCCGGTTCCCAAGGTGACGCTGTATCCAGGTGATCCCTTGCTACCTTCTTCGATCAGCGAGAAGCTCTTCAAGGTACCGGCTGCGGCGACGCTGACATTCGCCATGCGCAAGGAGCAGCTAGCTGGAAAGGTTGCGCGTCGCACTCTTCCTGCGGGGCGGCCGATTGCGTTGCGAGGGATCCGGAATGTCGAGGTGGTCAAGCAAGGAAGGCCTGTTCAAGCAGTATACGCAGAAGACGGACTGATCATATCGGCTGAGGTCATGCCACTGCAATCCGGCGAGCCTGGACAGGTGGTGCAGGCTCGCAACATGGACAGCGGTCGGCTGTTGCAAGGAACAGTACGGGCCGACGGTACTCTCGCTATCGAGGTTCCGCGATGAGATCGTTGCTCGCGTTGCTTCTGCTGGTTGCATTCGCGCAGCCGACTGCAGCTGAATCGCGCCTGAAAGACATCGCCGAGGTACAGGGGATACGGGACAACCAGTTGGTAGGTTACGGTCTCGTCATCGGCCTGTCCGGAACTGGCGACAGCATGCGCAACGCGCCCTTTACCGAACAGTCGGCGAGGTCGATGCTGCAGAAGCTCGGTGTCGGTGTTCCATCCGGTGCCATCCGTTCCCGGAATATCGCTGCAGTCGTAGCGACTGCGACTCTGCCACCCTTCGTGGCCGTCGGTGAACGCATCGACGTGAATGTCTCATCGCTTGGGGATTCAACCTCCCTTGCCGGTGGAACCCTGGTCTTGACTCCTTTGACGGCGGCCGATGGACAGGCCTATGCCGTTGCGCAAGGGTCGGTCGCGATTAGTGGCTTCAGTGCTGCAGGTCAAGCAGAGTCTGTGACGGAAGGTGTGCCGACGAGTGGCAGGATAGTGAATGGTGCCCTGATCGAGCGCAAGCTTGCAGGTGAGTTCAACAGCGCGAAGCGTTTGGCCCTGCAGATCCGCAATCCGGATTTTGCGACGGCAGCTCGCATTGCGGATGCAGTCAATTCCTATGCCAGAGAGAAGTTTGGCCAGGCTATTGCGACGGAGCGCGACTTTCGCACGGTGGAGATCACAAGGCCGGCGAAGGTTTCTGCCTCCCGCTTGATGGCCTTGATAGGCGATCTCTCGGTAGATGTTGATGTTCCAGCGCGGATAGTGATCGATGAACGTACCGGAACAATCGTGATCGGAAGTGCCGTACGCGTGCTGCCCGTCGCCATCACCCATGGTACGCTGACTATAAAGATTAGCGAGCAACTTCAGGTCAGTCAGCCTAGCCCGTTTTCTGACGGCGTGACGGCAGTTGAGCCGACAACTACAGTCGATACCAGCCAACCGGAAGGCCGCCTGGCGATTCTGGAAGGCCCCTCTCTCGACAAGCTGGTGCAGGGCCTTAACAGGATGGGGCTCAAGCCAAGTGGGATAATCGCCATTCTCCAGGCCATCAAGTCTGCAGGCGCCCTGCAGGCTGAGCTAGTTGTGCAGTGATGCTCTCTGCGAGGAGTGTGTTCCATTTGCTGGCAGTGCTTATTGTGGTGTTCGAGAGTTCGGCGCTTGGGGCTGAAGAGGATGGGCTCAATACTTCGTCTCGCAAGGCAGGATCCGACACTTCGCTCGCGGAGGAATATTGCGCGTCCATTTCTGACAAGGCTGCCGATGTTCGGGCCGCGCTGCGTGCCGGCGCAATCAGAAGGTTGGAGGAGGAGCTTCAGTCGAAGATCGCGGCTTTGGAGGAACGGCGGATTGAATTGCTGGCCATCGTGGAACGGCATGAGCGCCTGCTCGCGAGAGCCAACACGGGTCTTGTGAACATCTATGCCAAGATGGATTCGCAGGCAGCGGCGCGGCAGTTGACCGAGGTCGGCCAGGAGACGGCCGTGTCCATACTGAGCCAGCTCAGCCCTCGGAGCGCCAGCACGATCCTGAACGAGATGGATCCATTGAAGGCGGCAGTTCTCATCCGATTGATGGCAAGGCCGCTCAAGGCGAAGGCCGCGGGAGATGGATCATGAGTCACCGTGGTCTTGCGATGGGTCTACTCCTCCTGCTCCCGGGATGCTCACCGGATATCGAGAGTTTCGGTCGTGCGCCACCCTTATCGCCGGTGGGATCGGGTATCAGAAGTACAGATACAGTTTCGGCAGTCAGCGCTTTGCCTGCATTTGAAGCCGATAATGGGTCCTGGATCGGTGGAAATGCGGATTTCTTTCGCGATTTCAGGGCACGGCGCAATGGCGACCTGATTACCGTTCATATTGCGATCAACGACAAGGCTTCGCTGAATAACACGTCCAATCGCAGTCGGAAGGCAGCAGCCGGTGGGGACTTGGGCTTTACCTATGATCTCATGGGTGTGGTAGGCGCTGATGTGAACGGAAACGGCGACGTGAGTTCGACTTCAAGTGCATCGGGCCAAGGCAACACCACGAGGTCTGAGAAGATCGAGCTCTCGGTAGCCGCCATTGTAACTTCGGTATTGCCGAATGGGTATCTTGTGATCGAGGGGAGCCAGGAGGTTGTGGTCAACTTCGAGCAGAGGACACTTCATATTGCGGGCATAATCCGCCCAGGTGATATTGCGCCTGATAATTCGATATCCTACGAGAAGATTGCCGAGGCCCGCATTTCCTACGGGGGGCGGGGCCGCCTCATGGAGGTTCAGCAGCCCGGATGGTCCCAGCAACTCTGGGACCGGATTTCTCCGTTCTAGCTCGGGGACTGGGAAGAATGTCAGCAGCGCGTCAGGAAAGGTCGTCGACGAGGTTGGCATTCGTCGTGGTCGTATTGCTGCTTACGCTTGTTGCCACGGGAGCGGGATTGACTGTTGGTTCGTTACTCAAGTCAGGTGAGTCGGCTTTGGGGGCTTCACAGACCGGAGGATCGATTGCAGAGCATGCTGTAGCTCGAGCCGAAGAGGGCCACGGTCCTGCGTCGCACGGACAGGGCGGGGCTGTGATCTCGTCGACAGGGAATGAGGAGAACCATGATCCCGAAAAATTACGAGTAGTGCGATTTCCGCCGGTGTTGACAACACTGGCCGACCCAAAGGGGACATGGATCAGATTGGAGGGTTCCATGGTTGTCGTCGAGGAGACAGACGAGAGCGCCGAGGTGCTCGTCGAGAAGGCCGCTACGCAGGTCTTGGCCTATCTTCGTACGACAGGCCTCAGACAGATCGAAGGACCCAGCGGGTTGCTCTATCTGCGGCAGGATCTTAATGACGTGATCGCGGCGCTGTCGGGCGGACAGATCCGTGAAGTGCTGATTCACTCCTTGGTGGTCGAATGAGTCGGCTGCTATCTGCCTTGCTCCTCTTTGTTCTCTTTTCCGGCACTGCGTTGGCGCAGGTCTCCGAGTTGGGAAAGTTGTTCACGCCCGAGAACGGCCAGGTTTCCGGCCGTATAATCCAGTATATCGCGCTGATAACCGTTCTGTCTGTGGCGCCTGGGCTGCTGATCATGGTGACAAGCTTCACGCGTTTTGTGATCGCGTTCTCGTTCCTGCGCTCGGGTCTGGGTCTGCAGAGCACGCCCGCGAATCTCGTACTGGTGTCACTTTCGTTGTTTCTCACATTTTTCGTCATGTCACCGGTATTCGATAAGGCGTGGAAGGATGGTGTCGAACCGCTGATGAGGAATGAGATTGCGGAGTCTGCAGCCTACGAGAGGATCACCGTTCCGTTCCGCGAGTTCATGTTGCGCAATGTACGTGAAAAGGACTTAGCGTTATTTGAAGAGATAGCCGTTGCAAAATCGCTGAATCTCGCAGGGGCGGAGAAGCCCGATCTTCGGATCTTGGTGCCCGCTTTCATGGTGTCGGAATTGCGGCGCGGATTCGAGATCGGGTTTTTGATCGTGCTGCCCTTCTTGATCATCGATCTCATCGTCGCGACATTGACTATGTCGATGGGCATGATGATGCTTCCTCCGACCGTAATTTCGCTGCCTTTCAAGGTCTTGTTCTTTGTGTTGATCGACGGCTGGCACCTGCTGGTGGGAAGTTTATTGAACTCCTTTTCTTCTGGTTAACCCATTCTCTTAGATCCTTAGTAGGACGTCCCCCGTTAGATTGTTGCGGTGATGGCAGGAGACTCCGATCTCCAGGTATGATGCCGTGCCATCAATCCGGCCTGACCGGCATGTCCCCGACTGTAAAGTAAGTAATGTGTATAGGGACAGAGTACCATGCCTTCGATTATGACAAACGTCTCTGCGATGACCGCCTTGCAGAGCCTCTCCGCCACCAACAAGAACCTTTCGCAGACACAGTCTCGCATTTCGACCGGCTATCGCGTCAGCAGTGCCGAAGACAATGCCGCCTATTGGTCGATTGCCACCACCATGCGATCGGACCGGGGTGCGCTTTCTACCGTTAAGGATGCGCTCGGCCTAGGGGCAGCTACGATCGACGTGGCTTATACTGGGATGAATGCCGCCATCGATGTGACCAAGGAGATCAAGAACAAGTTGGTTGCAGCACGTCAGCCGGGTATTGACCGGGAAAAGGTGCAATCGGAAATTTCAGAACTCCAGAATCAGTTGAAGAGCATCGGAGACTCCTCAGTTTTCAGTGGTGAGAATTGGCTGTCGGTTGATTCGAGTGCCACCGGTTACAACTCTTCCAAGACCATGATTGCCTCATTTTCGCGGTCCGGCGGCTCGGTATCCGTCGGCACTCTGTCAATCGACATCGATTCGGTAAAACTTTACGATTCGAATGACCAGTCTGGCATTCTCGACACCGTGGACACGACAACAAACGGCGGTGTCGACTACGCAGTGGCCGACCTCGATATTTCAGCACTGACGGACACGGACAACGATCTCGCCGATTTGGAGCAGATGATATCCTTTGTCGACACCGCCATTGGAAACATGACTACCGCCGCGAGCAATCTTGGCGCGATCAAGCAGCGCACCACATTGCAGTCCGAGTTTGTCGGTTCGTTGATGACAGCCATTGATAGAGGCGTTGGAGCGCTCGTCGACGCCGACATGAATGAGGAGTCAACGAGGCTTCAGGCGCTGCAGGTGCAGCAACAGCTGGGTATTCAGGCGCTCAGTATCGCGAACCAGAATAGCCAGAGCATCTTGTCCCTGTTCCGCTAAGTCGGTGCTTTCGGTGATTGGCCACCCGTCCGACGGGCGGGTGGCTCTTGTAGTTCTTGAAGCCTGTATCATTAAGGGATTGGAAACCAAGGCTTGTTAATTTGGAATTGAAACGGAAAGCGACCTGAGTTGCTTCTGGCATGATGCCCACCGTTCCCACCGCTCCCGCCGGTATGCGTTCACAGACAAATCCAGCTCATAGGGGACGGTCGCATGGCCAGCATCATGACCAACGTCTCTGCAATGACCGCATTGCAGAGCCTGAATTCCACAAACAAGAACTTGTCGATTACACAGGGTCGCATCTCGACCGGGTACAGAGTCGCAAGCGCTGAAGACAATGCCGCCTATTGGTCGATCGCGACCACCATGCGGTCCGACAACGGCGCCTTGTCCACTGTTAAGGATGCACTCGGTCTCGGTGCGGCAACGATAGATGTTGCTTACACTGGCATGAATGCCGCGATTGATGTGGCCAAGGAGATCAAGAACAAGTTGGTGGCAGCCCGTCAACCCGGCATCGACCGTGAAAAGGTGCAGGCAGAAATTGGCGAGCTTCAGAATCAGCTAGTCAATATTGGGGATTCCTCGATCTTCAGCGGCGAGAACTGGCTCTCCGTTGATTCCAGTGACGCGGCTTATAATTCAATCAAGACGATTGTCGCATCCTTTTCCAGGTCTGGCGGATCGATTTCGATCGGTACAATTTCGGTTGATCTGACGACCACCGAGCTCTTCGACTCCGCAGATCAAAGTGGAATCCTGGATTCGGAGGACACCACCACGAACGGCGGGGTCACCTATTCTGTTATTTCGCTGGATATTTCGGCGCTCACAGACACCGACAATGACCTAGCGGATCTGGAGCAGATGATATCCTGGGTCGATACATCAATAAGTAGCATGACAACCGCAGCCAGCAATCTCGGTGCGGTGAAGCAGCGCACCAACATGCAGAAGGAATTCGTCGGCTCGCTGATGGATGCCATCAAGCGCGGCATCGGGACTTTGGTCGATGCCGATATGAACGAGGAGTCAACTCGCTTGCAGGCATTGCAGGTTCAGCAACAGTTGGGCGTTCAGGCACTCAGCATCGCCAACCAGAACAATCAGTCGATCATGTCGCTGTTCAGGTAACGTTGCGGCGTGCCGCCGATGTTCGTGCCAGGATGTGGCAATATGTTAACCACTTGCTAACTATTGAGGTTATATAAACCGGACACGGCGTGCGGTGGCGTGATGCCACTGAGGGTATGATGCCCATCCGCCGTGCCGGCATAGGCCCGGAATGTCCCCTTAGACGTGTCAATTGTGCAGGGACAGATTCTCATGGCCAGCATCATGACCAACGTGTCAGCAATGACCGCGTTGCAGAGCCTCACGGCAACAAACAAGAAGCTTGATATTACCCAAAGTCGCATTTCGACTGGCTATCGGGTCAACAGTGCCGAAGACAACGCCGCTTATTGGTCGATAGCGACTACGATGCGTTCGGACAATGGCGCACTATCAACAGTTATGGACGCGCTCGGACTGGGCGCTGCGACGATCGATGTCGCTTATACAGGCATGAACAGTGCCATCGAGGCCGCCAAAGAGATCAAGAACAAGCTGGTGGCGGCCCGCCAACCTGGGGTAGATCGCGGCAAGATTCAGTCGGAGATCGAGGAACTCCAGCTTCAACTTAAGAGCATCGGAGATACATCTGTCTTCAGTGGTGAAAATTGGATCTCGGTTGACTCCGGTTCTGCCGACTATAACCCTATCAAGACAATCGTCGCGTCGTTCTCGCGCAGCAATAGTGGAATCACCATTGGCACGATTTCGATCGATGTCGGTTCGGTGAAGCTCTATGACGCGAACGACCAGAGCGGGATTATCGACACCGAGGATACTACCAGCAACGGAGGTGTGACTTACTCGGTTGCGAGCCTCGATATATCGACACTGACGAATTCAGACGCCGATCTTGAAGATCTGGAGCAGATGATCGCGTGGGTAGATACTGCTATCAGCAACATGACGACGTCTGCAGCGAACCTAGGTGCGATCAAGCAGCGAGTGAGTCTGCAGAGGGACTTTGTGAAGACATTGATGGACGCGATCACAAGAGGAGTTTCTTCTCTTGTCGACGCGGACATGAACGAAGAGTCGACCAAGCTTCAGGCATTGCAGGTTCAGCAGCAGCTTGGTGTCCAATCACTGAGCATCGCAAATCAATCCAGCCAGAGCATATTGTCGCTGTTCCGGCAATAAGCTCTGTCGCGGATGCACCTCTTCTGGGTTCAGGCAAGTTTCGTAGCCGAATAGTTCTTCTGGTTCTTCAATCGGGGCGGCATGGAGACGTGTGAGTGCAGGTATTGGAATTCTTCAGGACACTCGGTACCAGTCTTCTTGGTCTGGGTATAAGGCGCTTGGTTGCTCTTGGTCTCGCGGGTGTATCAGTATTCGCGCTTGTTGGTGTGAGCAGCTATCTTCTAAGTCGACCAGAACGTGAGGTCCTTTATTCGGGTCTGGATGCCCAGGATATTACTCGAATCGGCTCGGAGCTGAGTGACGCTGGCATATCATTTGACGTTAGTGCGACGGGTGACACCGTCGTGGTGTCCCGCGGATATGCCGCCAAGGCGCGGATGCTTCTGGCCCAGAGAGGTCTCCCCAGAAGCGGGACCGCCGGATACGAGTTGTTTGACAAAATGGGATCGATTGGCCTGACGTCATTCATGCAACAAGTTACGAAGGTGCGCGCTCTTGAAGGAGAGCTCGCACGCACCATCCAGTTGATGGAGGGCATCAAGACTGCCCGGGTTCATCTGGCAATGCGGACGGATTCGGTACTGCGTTCAGGGAAGGAGACAGCAGCGGCGTCGGTGGTCATTCGCAAAGACGGGGATGTTGGCACCGGATCGGCCAATGCCATACGCCATCTCGTTGCCGCTGCCGTACCGGGGCTCGCGGTCGATCAGGTAACGGTTATGAGTACCGATGGTGCGCTTCTATCGTCCTCGGATGACTCATTGTCTGCGGCCCCTGAGAAATTGATTGATCTCGAGCGCGTCGTATCTGCTGATGTAGAACGGAACATCGCTCGAACGTTGACTCCTTACCTTGGCTTGGACAACTTTCGGATCAGTGTCGCCGCGAAATTGAATGCTGATCATACCCAGATCAGTGAGACGGTCTTTGATCCAAATTCGCGAGTTGAGCGGTCGATTAGATCGGTCAAGGAAAGTGGCGAGGCCGAGAATGCGAACGCAGCGCAGGCCGTGTCTGTGGACCAAAACATTCCGCAGGAGGACACCGCGAAGGCAAATGGTGACAGCTCAAAGGAAAAGAAAGACCGCCGGGAGGAACTGACAAACTTTGAAATCAACTCGAAGTCGACAGCGACGAGCTCGGAAGGCTATCAAATTGAGGCCTTGTCCATCGCGGTGGTGGTGAATCGGGCGCAGCTCTCAAAGACCCTTGGTGACACTCCGTCATCAGACGCGATCACATCGATTGTGGGGGAGATTGAGCAGTTGGTAAGGTCTGCCGCAGGCGTCAAAGACGCGCGCGGAGATCAGGTCACCGTGACGAGTGTAGATTTTGTTAGCGACGATATGAACACGGGTGCCGCTGAGGGGAACGGACTGACAGAGGTTCTCCGCGAGAACCTTGGCACGTTGATCAATGCCGGCGCTCTCTTGTTGGTCGCGTTGCTCGTGCTGCTGCTCGGCTTGCGGCCGGCCTTGAAGTTGATTGTGCCGCCGGCGGTCACGAGTTCGCCCGACAACAATGTGGGATTTGCGGACGTGGGGAACACGGTTCCCCTAGCCGCTCGACCAGAGGGTCTGGACAGCTTCGAAGCGCTGCCGACCGCCGATCCGCTTCTCGAGGATCTGGCGAGGGAGGTGTCCAACAGTCCTCGGGATCGCCTCACGAAGATTGTCGAGTTGGATCCTGATAGAGCAGCGGAAGTCCTCCGACAGTGGCTGAACGATCCTGCGAGATTTGCCACGTGATACCTTTTTCGGATTGGCTGAAGATCGCGACCGGCCCCATGGCGGCAAGGAATGATTCCTGTAACCCTGGACTCTGTGACCAGACCGACACATGCGCGCCCGCCGACTTGCGGGACGATTCTGGCCGGGAATTCGAGCTGAGTCAGGCACGGGAGGAAGGTCTGAGGGTCGGGCGAGAGTCAGTCTTGAAGGAATATGAGGGTGCAATCGCGGAGCTCCGCCGACAATCCGCAGATGATTTGCAGAAGGCGCGGGACAAATGGCAATTGGATGAAGTGTCGTCGCTTGCGCTGACATTGACTGAGTCCCTTCATGAACTGCGGGCATCTTTGGAGGAGAATGTCGCGGACGTGTTGCGGCCATTCCTGGAAGAACAGTGTCGGCTAAAGGCAGTCAAAAGCTTTGGCGATGTCCTCATGGAACATATCGAACTGCGCCTATCGCCAATTGTGTCCGTGAGCGTGCCAGAGACATTGCTGGATGACTTGCGAGCGGCGCTGTCTGCGCGGGGGATTTCGATTGAGTTGACCGCAGCGAAAGGAATGGAAGCTGAGGCTGTGACGGGCGAAGGGTGCTTTTCAACTTGCCTCAGGGAGTGGCTGGATATGGTTGACGAGGCCTCTCATGTCTGACGATCCGACCGATGGCAAAGCCGAGATTGTCATCATTCGGCGGCGTTCCGGGGACGATGGGGCAGCGGTAAAAGGCGGCGCCTGGAAGATTGCCTATGCGGACTTTGTAACCGCCATGATGGCCTTCTTCCTGGTGATGTGGCTCATCAATGCATCCAATGAGGCCACAAGATCACAAGTCGCCAGTTACTTCAATCCCATAAAGCTGACGGATTCTTCGACCGGTGAGAAGGGTCTGACTGACCCATCCGACGCGGTAAAGAAGAAGCTTGGAGATTCGGTCTCTAACGCTCAGGTGACTGGCGCTGCGCCCGATGAGCACGAGAAGGACGAGGAACGACTGCTTGATGATCCGAAGAGAACTCTCGACGATATCGTGGCAAGGACGACCAATGATGCACCTGTTCCCACGAGCGGGGGTGATGGAAATCCTGGCAGGGCGAGTCAACCGGAGGCCGATGCCTTGGCACCAGGAATTGGAGATCCATTTGACCCGAGGTCGTGGGAGGCAATTCCGGAAGGTGCGACGCGGCCCGATGCAGGGAATGTTTTATCTTCAGCTAGGGAAGACGTTCAAACCGAGCGAGCGGGTCTGCCGGTGCCTCAGGTCAAGCATCGCGACCTGAAGGAGTCGAACGATGACCGACACCAGTCAGTCGAGGGGCCTGCTGACTTCGTTCTGGAACAAGCGACAGGAAGAGAAGGGCATGGTCAAAATGGGTCCGGCACTGCGCGATCGGAGGACACCGTTGATGCGGAGGACATTCAACGGGAGATCTTGCAGGCGCTCGGCAAGTCTGAAGAAGAGTTGGTGGCCGGGCTCGAGGTGAGGAGGACGCCTGAAGGTGTGCTTATCAGTCTCACAGATAGCCACGTGTTCGGAATGTTTCGCGTGGGGTCAGCCGAACCTGAGCCGCAGCTTGTCGAGTTGATGACGGCTGTTGCTATGGTTGTTGAACGACGTGGCGGTGACGTCGTGGTGCGCGGACATACAGATGCCAAGCCGTACAAGAACAAGAGATATGACAATTGGCAGCTGTCGACAGCTCGGGCTCACATGGCGCAATACATGTTGATACGGGGTGGCTTGAGCGAAGCTCGCATCCGTCGCGTTGAAGGTTTGGCCGACCGAGAGCCTCGGGTGCCGGACGATCCCAATGCAGCGGAAAACCGTCGCATCGACGTTCTCATTGGTGGGATATGAATGTCTTAGGGCACATCATTGCTGGAGTGTTCGGGGCCATATCAATGGTGGCCATCGTGAAGGCTGCTGGTACTAGCGAGGTGAACATTGACTTCCCTTCCGACGTCCGTGCGGTCGTGAGCCTGCAAGATCAGGCCGGTGCAGGGAGTATCGGCGCAATTGCGATGCAGAAGGTTCTCCTAAGTCAGATCAATGCGCGGTACTTGGCTATGGCCAAGGAGATTCTGCCGACTTCGAAGAATGTCGACGCGGTTATTGGCTATGTGCTGAGTGGTGGTCACCCTGCGCTCGCCGAGGCCATTGCACGGTCGGAACAGTTGGATGCCACGACCGTACGGCTTCTTGAGGGTGTGGCCTTCTTCGCGCGGGGAGATCGGGTCAAGGCGAGAGAGCGCTTGCAGGAGGTCGACCCGTTGACACTCCCTCCGACTGCGAGCGGGCGCCTGGCTTTGGTGCGTGCGATGTTGCTTCCTGATGGTGACCCGCTGAAGTTCGAATTTCTGGAGATAGCCGCTGCGACGATGCCCGGGACACTGGTCGAAGAATCTGCCTTGAGGCGGGCCAGTCTCGCAGCGGTCAGTTCGGGTGAGGTGAACGTGTTTTGGGGGAAGATGGACAGATATTTCCGACGGTTCAATTCTTCTCCCTGGGCGGCCGAATTCAGCACTGCGGCTATGGTACAGTTGGTCAAGCGACACAAAGCCGGGATGGAACTTGACCGTGCCCGCCTGGAACGTCTGCTTGATAGGTTTCCGGCTTCACGTCGCCTCTTGGTTTATTTGCTTGTGTCCCGAACGGCAATCCGTGAGGGACTTCCTGAGATCGCTGTCTTTGCAGCCCGACGTGCGCGACGGCTGTCTTTGGAGGGAAGCACAGAGAGACTACAGGCCGAACTTTATGATCTAGCCTACGGGGTCATTGATGATGATCCGGCAGGTGTGAGAGTGCGGCTATCGGAAATTGATGCTAGTCGTCTCCCGTCGGCGGATCAGTTGTTGCTGGCGGCAGCGTTAAAGGTAGTGGCAGAGATTGAGGCAGGCACGACGATAAGCCCGCTACGGAATTCCGACGGCGGAGACGAGGAGACGGGCGATCCGCTCGAAGGCCAAGTTCGAGCAACCATGGCGGCTGCAGATGTAGTACTCGAACGGGGAAGCAAGCAGTGAAGACAGAGTTGATCAAGGGTCCTCTGAACGGCTCTGAAGCTGGAGGTTCGGGAAGAAGGGGCGTGAGGTCGGATGAGGGAGGGAGGTCAGTTCCCTTTCAAGCCATCGTGCAACAGGAAGTCAAGAGGTGGACGGCAAGTGAATTCGCAGATCGGTCGCCGACTTTGTTGCTACTGGAAACGGGAGGGCCGGCGGATTCAGGAAGAGGGACCCGTGGGAGGTCTCTGCAAGTAGCGCCAGACACTTCAGCAGATACCATTACTGACGCAATGGTGGCTCCACCGGCGGTCTTGGGTGTTTTCGTCTCCGTTGCTGCCATCAAAAGTGATAATCAACGTGAACGACGCAGCACCGAAGATGAGCTCGTAGTTGGAGGGGAGGTCTGTAGCGGCAATGCTGCCCCTCAGGCGAGAATATGGAACCGATCGGGAACTCCGGGACAGACACCGCACGGGACCCTACCAGCGCATCGCCGCGTGGATCAGGGCTGCTCTTCTGATGTCCAGCATCTGATGGCTGATGCTGACCACTCGCTGTCGGCAGGGTCCAGGGGTTACAACACTAAAATCGGGTCAGACGTCGATTCGGCACCCGTCATGCGAGGTAATTCTGGGCTCTCAACGTTTCCGGTAGAGGAGCAGCGGTTACGTTCGTTGGCGAGTATTCCTGGAGGATCTGGTTATCCCATAGTAGCCCGATCCATAGAACTGCCCGTTGACGCCAGTTCACATTCCTCGGCAGGACGTGACCTCGGATCAACTAAAGACGCAGCGCCTGCATTTGCTCCAAGATGCGGGGGTCCTGCCATTGTGGCACCTACAACGGTGATCCTAGTGGAAGCGACATTGTCCGGTAAAGATGATGGCTCTGCCATTGGCCGGCCCGGATGGCAGCACCGAAGTCAGGAGCTTCCGCCAGAATCTGCCGCAGAAGAGGACCGAGAACCGGGTGCATTCCTGGAGGCCGCTGATGCAAATCCTGCAATTGTGATTTCCGCTGGTGATTCAATTGAGATCCAGGACGGTGCATCAGCCGTCCGCGAGTCGAGTCCTGCGCGGCAGATCATTTCGCGCCTCGCAGAAATGTCGAATTCGGAGGCTCACCCAACTCAACCTACATTGCGCATCAAACTTTCTCCAGAATATCTTGGTCATGTCGAGATCGTGCTGCGGGGTCAGGGCCGCGCCTTGAAGTTACGCATCGAGGCTGAAAGCGGGCTGGCTGCAGAGCTGCTGCTGCAGGACAAGGAAGAACTCGGTCGCGCCATTCGGCGGCATGGTCTCGGCCTTCCAGATGAGATGATTGTCATCACTCAGCGGGAAGCAACCGAGACTTCACCGCTGGGACAGCAATCTACAGACTGGCGACCCGGTCAAGATCCGGGTTTCGGCAGCAAGAACCACCGATCACGCCAACACCAGGATGCTTCGGAGGCACTCCCGGAGGGGCGAGGAAAAGGAGGAAGTGGTCATGCGAACCTTTCGACAACTGAGAGTAGCTCCTTTCATCGCCCTGGCCGCTTTGTATAGCCCCAGTCGAGTGCTTGGAGGGGCTGAGCCCCCCGTTTGTGAAGGCCAGATGGTGCGGGCGTCTGCCGAGTATCAGATACCACTTGGTGTTTTGTACGCTGTCGGGATGACAGAAACCGGTAGGAAGGGTTCACTTCACCCGTTTGCATTGAATATCGAAGGTAAGACTGTCTTTGCTTTGGACGAGAACGAAGCAATGGCAGTGTTCGAGAAGGCAAGAAAGCGCGGGGCAAAGCTCATCGATCTTGGTTGTATGCAGATCAATCATCATTATCACGGAAGGAAGTTTTCTTCGCCGCGAGCTATGCTCGATCCTGAGCGCAATGTCGGTTATGCGGCTCGGTTCCTTCGCGAACTGCGCCTGCGGGAGGGATCATGGACCATGGCGGTGGCCCGCTATCATGCTGGCCCTAACAACAATCCTGCGCAGAAGCGCTATATCTGCGCCGTGATACGCAACCTCGTTGCGACTGGCTTCGGTGCCTGGACACCGGAAGCCAGAAAGTTTTGTAGGTAGCGAATTACAGTTCGGCACAAGCAAATTGTCTGACAGTTGCGCTCTACGGTCGAGTGGGAGCTTGCAATGAGTCTCTACGGTGTTATGCGCACGAGTGTTTCCGGCATGAATGCCCAGGCAAACCGCCTCTCGACGGTTGCTGAGAACGTCGCCAATGTGAACACCACGGGTTACAAGCGTTCTTCGACAGAGTTCTCCTCACTCCTGCTGTCAAATTGTCCCGTCGGATATGAATCCGGATCTGTGTCCACGATAGTGCGCAACCACGTGAGCATCCAGGGTAGTCTTCTTAGCACGAATTCGACCACCGATCTCGCGATTGGCGGCAATGGATTCTTCGTTGTTTCAGATCGGCAGGGCGTTCCTTATCTCACAAGAGCAGGGTCTTTTGTTCCGGATGGCGACGGCACCCTGGTGAATGCAGCTGGATTTAGTCTGATGGGATATCGGCTGGACCCCGATCAACCCGACGTCACAGCCAACGGATTCACCAATCTCGAGCCGGTGAATATAAACACGCTCGCACTGACCGCTGCACCGTCCACCACTGGGAGCTTCACTGCGAATTTGCCGGCCGATGCCGGCATAGTGGCGGCAGCGGATCTACCCTCCACAAACAGCGCCACCGCCCAATACACCTCCAAGTCATCGCTTATCACCTTTGACTCTCTCGGGGGTGAAGTGATTTTGGATCTTTATTTCTCAAAGACCGCAGATGGGGAGTGGGAACTCGCGGTGTTTGACAAGAGTGCGGCGGCTCCTGGTGGCGGTTTTCCGTACGCTTCAGGGCCATTATCGACCGGGGCCTTGATCTTTGATCCCACGACCGGCTCACTCGCCTCCTCAAGCGCCCAGGCAATTGATGTTGCAATTCCGGGGGGCAGCACGCTGTCGCTTGACCTGTCCGGAATGTCACAACTTGATACAGATTATGTCGTGCTTGCAGCTAAGGTGAATGGGAATGCGCCGAGCGGAGCTGAGCTCATAGATATCGACCGCGATGGGTTCATTTATGCGACATACGGCAACGGCACGCGTGTGCCAGTCTACCGTATTCCATTAGCCCATGTTCCAAGTCCGGACATGCTCTCGCCTCTGTCAGGGAACGTGTACATACCGTCATCAGAGTCCGGGGACGTTCAGGTGGGCTTTGCGCGCAGTGGAGCGTTGGGGGAGATCGTTTCTGGTGCGCTCGAGCAGTCGACCGTTGATCTCGCAACCGAACTCACCTCAATGATTGATGCACAGCGGAGCTACACCGCGAATTCCAAGGTATTCCAGACGGGGTCTGAGCTTATGGATGTACTCGTGAACTTGAAGCGTTAGCGATCCGAAACATGGAGCGCTGGAATGGCAACTCTTTCGTCCGCACTTAATTACGCTTTGTCGGGGCTGTCGGCTGCCGCAGCACAATCAGCTTTGGCATCGCGCAACGTTGCTTTCGCACAGGATCCCAACTACAGCCGTAGAACGGCGCAGATTATTTCTCTGACGGATGGTTCAGCGACAATCGCCGCTTATAATCGCAGTGCCGATAGGCGATTGCTTGAGAAGTTGCTTGAGTCGACAAGCCTGTCTGAAGGGCAGTCGGCGATGCTGAAGTCTCTCACTAGTCTTAGTCAGCAGATCGGTGATCCTGAAGCGGATCGGTCAGTGGCAGCATTGGTGTCAAAACTCCAATCAAGCCTGCGCGACCTGGAGGCAAATCCGTCAAGTGGCGTGTTGGCAGCCAATGTCGTGCTGGCTGCCAACAGTGTCGTCAGAGCGCTCGGACAAGGAACTGACGCCGTCCAGGCCACCCGTGTGGACGCTGACCAGGAGATGGCGGCATCGGTCGATAGCATCAACACATTGCTCGCGCAGTTCAAGATCGCAAATGACGCGATTGTGAGAGGTAGTGGCACTCCTGCCGACTTGACGGACAGCCTCGATGAACGTGATCGCATTCTCAAACTGCTCTCGGAGGAGATCGGTATCAGAGCGGTGACCCGTTCGAACAATGACATCGCAATCTACACGGAGGGTGGTGTTACCCTATTCGAGACAGTTCCCCGGAAGATCGAATTCTCGCCGACAACTCTCTTCACGCCGGATACGCGGGGTGACGTCGTGCGCATCGACGGCGTTAGCGTCTTGGGAGCCCAAGCTACCATGCCAAGCACCAGCGGGCGTCTGGCCAGTCTGGCTAGGGTCCGCGATGAGATCACTGTGACGTTTCAAACTCAACTTGACGAGATTGCAAGAGGACTGATCGAGGTTTTTGCGGAGTCCGATCAGCAGGTTCCGGCCTCGCTCCCTGATGTCGCAGGGCTGTTCCTCAATGGTACGTACACAGGGGTTCCGCCCAGCGGCATTGCTATACCCGGGTTGGCGGCCAGGATCCGGCTCAATCCACTCGCCGATCCAACTGCCGGAGGAAATCCCCTGCTGATTCGAGACGGCGGGTTTGGTGGACCAGACTACGTTTACAATTCGTCCGGTGCCGACTCTTTTCAAGCACGCATTAACGAGTTGCAGGCTGGGTTTGACTCTTCGATTGACTTCTCATCCGACGCCAAGTTGGAAGCCACTGGCAGCCTCAAGTCATTCAGTCTCTCTGCTGCTGGCTGGATCGAGGCGTTGCGGCAGAACACGGATGATTCGGCGCAATCTAGCGCGGCGCTACGGACTCGTTCAGCGGAAGCCCTGCTGCGGGTCACTGGGGTCAATATCGACGAAGAGATGGCTGCAATTCTGGATCTGGAGCGAAGTTATCAAGCATCTGCGAAGGTCATCTCGACTCTCGACTCGATGCTCGGAACGCTTTTTGACTCCATCAGGTGAATGATGCGCACTGAGGGCATGTCCACACTGAGTATGTCATTGCTGCTGCGCTCGACAGTGATGTCAAGTCAGTCGCGGCTCGCGGTGGCCCAAGCGGAACTGGCTAGTGGTCGCAGCTATGATGTTGGTCTTTCTTTGGGACCTCGCATATCCAGCGACATTCGCTTTCGGAGCGAACTGGCGGAATTGCAGCTCATGACGGATCGCGTGGCGCAAGCGAGAGTGAAGTCGGAGCTGACCCAGTCAGCATTGGAGTCCATTGGCAATCTGGCAGATGACTTCCTGTCAACGATGACTGGAGCGCGGGGTGCCGATGAAGGCCAGAAACTGGCGCGGACTGCAGCGGAACTCGGACTCGGTAATCTGATCAATGTGCTCAACACCTCCTATGATGGGCAGTTCGTCTTTGGAGGCATCAATTCGTCGGAGCCGCCTTTGGCTGCTTACCATGGTAGTTCCGCTGAAGTGGCTTTGGACAACGCGTTTCTGGCTCATTTCGGTTTTGCTCAAGATGATCCGTCGGTCTCGAGCATTTCCGGTGCCGACATGGAGAGCTTTCTTTCGGGCCCTTTCGAGGTTCTCTTTGACGGAGCATCCTGGTCGACGGACTGGTCTCGCGCCAGCGACAAGGGGGTCCTCACACGCTTGGGTCCGAGTCTTTCGGTCGATGCTTCTGTCAGCGCCAATGAGGAGCCGTTCAGAAAATTGGCCGCGGCACTGACCATGGTCATGGACCTTGGTCAGGATCGCCTAGGTCAATCCGCATTCGAAGCCGTTGTTGATGCGGCCATGGGCCTGATTGCTGAGGCGCGGCTCGATCTAGGTAGTGTTCAGTCGCGGGTTGGTCTCGCGCAAGGAGAAATGGCTATCGCCGATGCTGGGTACCAAATTCGCAAGATGTCGCTTACGCGCGATGTCCAGACTCTTGAATCTGTAGAGCCATTCGAAGCGGCGACAAGGGTGAATGAAATCATGAGTCAGCTCGAGATGTCCTACACGATTTCGGGACGGCTCCGTCAACTCAACCTGATGAATTACATCTAACGAGCGAACTATATTTGGGAAGATTGTCGACGAATGTACAGGTCCATCTATAATCAAATGGCGGAGGATACCGGAGCTGCGATTCGCGAGAACGAGCGGCTCGCATTCGAGCGTTGCATCACGCTTCTCAAGAGGGCCGAAGCGCATGGCCGGGGATCGCGTGAATCGGTTGAGGCCTTGGTATTTGTCAATCGGCTTTGGACGATCTTGCTTGAGGATTTGAGCCACCCTGAGAATGGCTTACCTGAGTCGTTGCGAGCAGGTTTAATTTCGGTAGGCATTTGGATTCTGCGGCAGACAGAGAGGATTCGTCAGGGCGAAGCGGATGGCTTTTCTTCGCTTATCGAGGTCTCTCAGACAATTTCCAACGGTCTAAGGCAGGTTTGAGATGCAGATTCATCTCAAGCGGGGCGAGAAGATCTATCTGAATGGGGCCGTGGTTCGCGTGGACAGACGCACGTCGTTGGAATTTCTCAATGACGTCGACTTCCTCCTCGAAAACCATGTGATTCAGGCTGAGGAAGCCAATACGCCCTTAAAGCAGCTCTATTTTGTGGTGCAGACCATGCTGATCGATCCTGCGAATTCGGGCATTACACTCGAGTTGTTCAAACACCTCCTATGTCGGACATCCGACGCCTTGGACAGCCGGGAACTTCTGACCGCTTTGGAGGGAGCGTCTAGAAAAGTTTCGGAGGGGCGGTACTTTGATGCATTACGGCTGCTGCGCGGAGCCTTTGGGTTGGAGAAGCAGTTGATGGAGGCCCGGGGCGCGAACGAAGGGATGGCGTCATGATTGTTGGGGAGGCGGGATCTGCTTCGACGCAAGTTACTCAGAGGAACTCGGATGCCGCGACTGCCGATTTGAACTATGATGCGTTTCTGAAGCTCTTGATTGCTACAATGAAGAACCAGGACCCGACGCAACCCAACGATCCTGCCCAGACACTCTCTCAGCTCGCCTCATTCTCGACCGTGGAGCAGGGCATCAAAACGAATTCGCGCCTTGAGGCCTTGATGTCAGTGACTGCTGGCGCACAGGCCGGTTCGTTGATCGGCAAGACAGTGTTGAGCCCCGATGGCGCGGTTGGAGTAGTGAAGGCTGTCGAGGTCGGCAATGGGGGATTGATTGCTATCATAGAAGGTGGCGTACGCATTCCCATCGTACCTGGCGTGACGGTCTCAACGTCATGAATGAAACTGATGCTCTGGAGTTGGTTACAAGCGCCATCTGGGCGGTCATCGTGTGTTCGGGCCCTGCTGTTGGAGCGGCAATGGCTGTGGGCATCGCAATCTCGTTTCTCCAGGCACTCACGCAAGTGCAGGAAGCGACGCTGACCTTCGTGCCAAAAATACTTGCGGTGTTCGGAGCAATGCTCCTCATGGCGCCGTTGATCGCCTCGCAGATCTATGCGTTGGGGGAGATTGTTTTTTCCCGTATCGAGACGGGGTTCTGAGAGCGATATTGGTGGTCCGGATGTCCAGTCCGACAAGTTGCGCCTGAACTTGGAAATGATCTATGGCAGTTGCAGTGGGTCCATCAGGACAAGGGGCTGGTCAGGAAGGTAGCAGTCGTGAAGTCGGGTTTGCCGCCGGCGTGGCGGCGATTCTCATTGTCCTATTTTTGCCAGTACCGCCTTTCTTGCTGGACTTGGGGCTGGCTTTTTCGATCTCTCTATCGGTCCTGATTTTGATGGTATCCCTGTGGATACAGCGGCCACTCGACTTCTCGGCATTTCCAACTGTCTTGTTGATTGCGACGATGCTGCGGCTGTCTCTGAATGTCGCAACAACGCGCCTGATCCTCTCCAATGGAAACCAGGGAGAGACGGCTGCCGGCAACGTCGTCGGTGGCTTTTCGCGATTCGTCATGAGCGGGGACTTCGTGATTGGCGTTATCGTCTTTCTGATTCTCATCACCATCAACTTCTTGGTCATCACAAAAGGGGCTAGTCGAATTGCCGAGGTTGGTGCCAGGTTCACCCTCGATGCGATTCCGGGAAAGCAGATGGCGATCGATGCTGACCTCTCGGCGGGCCTGATTGATGACAAGGAGGCGCGCCATCGCAGATCCGAGTTGGAGCAAGAGAGTGCCTTTTTCGGATCCATGGACGGCGCATCGAAGTTCGTGCGGGGTGATGCGATCGCCGGCATCATCATCACCTGCATCAACATTTTTGGCGGGATAGTGATTGGTGCCGTGCGCCACGGCATGGATGTGTCACAGGCCGCCGACGTTTATATCAAGCTGTCGGTCGGAGACGGGTTGGTGACGCAGATTCCAGCACTGGTCGTTTCATTGGCTGCGGGTCTGCTGGTCTCCAAGGGCGGAAACAAGGGAGCTGCTCAAGAGGCGGTACTGCGCCAACTTGGTGGCTATCCGCGGGCACTTTTCGTTGCTGCGGCGTTGTTGGGCATCATGTCGCTATTGCCCGCCATGCCGTTTCTGCCTTTTGCGGGTCTGGCCTCTGTGATGGTCGGAACGGCTTTGATGATCGGACGTCAGCGTACGCGAGACAGGGCGGCTGCGGAGGAACGTCAACAGGTGGCAAGTGTCGTCAAGCAGGACGAGGAGCGGAACTCTGTTCGAGAGCTGCTTCGGACGAGTGAGATTGAACTCTGTCTGGGTCGGCAGCTTTCCGCCGCGATGCTTGTTGCCCATGGGGAGTTGTCACACCGTGTGGCCAAAATGCGTCGCAAGTTTGCTCAGCAATATGGTTTTGTCATCCCGGATATTCGGCTGTCGGACGACCTGTCTCTTCCACCTAAGACATATTCAATCAAGATTCATGGGACAGTGGCGGCTTCTTACGAGCTGCAGCTCGGTGATGTAATGGTCATTCTCGGTAGCAGGCCGCGCCCGGACCTCCCGGGCGACGAGACGCGGGAGCCCGCCTTTGGCATGGAGGCGATGTGGATACCGGAGATGTTCAGCCAGGAACTACGAACCTCAGGGCTCTATCCGGTTGATACGATGTCTGTGATGCTGACACATCTTTCGGAAGTCATACGAAACAACCTGGCTCACTTGTTCTCCTACAAGGATCTTCGTGCATTGGGAGACAGATTGGAGCCGGAGTACAAGCGGCTGCTTGATGAGACTTGCCCAACTTTGCTTTCATTTTCGAGTTTGCAAGCCATATTGAAGCTTCTTCTGGTCGAGCGGGTGTCTATCCGCAATCTGCATTTGATACTTGAGGCAGTTGCAGAGGTCGCGCCTCATGTGCGTAAGCCAGAGTCGATAGTTGAGCATGTACGCATGCGTATGTCTCAACAGATTTGCGGCGACCTCGGTCATGACGGTGTCCTGCGGGTGATCAGATTGGGTAATCGCTGGGATGTTTCTTTCCTGCAGAGTCTAAAGCGCGATGCCAAAGGAGATGTGATCGAGTTCGATATTGATCCGCGGCTTGTTGAGCAATTTGCGGCAGAGGCCACGAAGATTGTGAAGCATCACATGGATGAGGGTGAAACATTTGCGATTGTGACGGCGCCAGATGCCCGTCCCTACGTAAGGATGATCGTTGATCGGCTCTTTCCAAACCTTCCCGTTCTGTCTCACATCGAGATAGCTCGCAGCATCCGCATCGAAGTCATAGGGTCGCTGTCGTGACCTTGCAGGATGCCCTGCTGGCGGCGTGGCTGATCTTCAGCCGGGTCGGAGGGTGCGTTATGCTTGCGCCGGGACTTGGTAGTGCACGCTTGCCCGTTAAGGCGCGATTGTTAGTAGCTCTGGCTCTGTCTCTGTCCTTGGTGCCGCTTCTCGCGGGTGCGGTGGTCGAGGATATGAGGGAGGTTGCCAGGGAAGTGAAACTACTGCTGGTCGTCAATGAGGTTATGATCGGAATCACGTTCGGACTCATAACGCGGTGCTTTCTTCTGGGGGCTCAGTTTGCGGCGACCTTTGCCGCGAATGCTATCGGGCTCGCCGGTATACCAGGTTTGCCGGTTGACGACAGTGAAGCCACTGTGCCGATTGCGACGTTGGTATCCTTGTCTTCAACGATGTTCATCTTGTCACTCGGACTGCATGGTGAGATGTTGTTGGCGATTGCCCAGTCCTATGATGCATTCCCGGTGCGGGTGTTTCCAGACCCAGCGTGGCTTCTTCAATCCCTGACGGATGCCGTTGCAGAAACGACTGTGTTGGGTCTTCGGCTTGCGGCGCCTTTCGCGGCTTACGCGATAACGGTGAATTTGGCGATGGGGTTTGCCGGCAAGTTCACACCTCAATTGCAGGTCTATTTCGTATCCACAGGTGTGGTGGTGCTCGGAGGATTGTGGGTTTTTATCTTGGTGTTTCCTGATTGGCTCAGGTTGTTCGTCTCCGCTTACGAGTCGTGGTTGGTCCATGGGCAGTTCTGAGGATCGGGAACGTCGTCTGCGATCGATCAGTCTTTCTCAGTATCGTCTCAAGACAGAGATCCTTCGTCGGATATCTGTTGCAGGTTTGCGGCGTGAGGCGCTGGTGTCCGACCTTGAGGCGCTCGTGGATGCCGTCGGGCGGCTTAGTTCAATGGAGCCACTACTGGGATTGGCGCTTGCTCGGAGGGTGGTTGGGCTGCAGGAGGCGATAGATCGGATCGATGGTGAGTTGGTCAGCTTGGCCTCGGCAGCGATGGCGTCCGGGATAAGGGAGAAGCGATCGCAAGAGCTCGCTCAGCTGGCTCGTCGTGAACGAGAGCGTAAGGCGGAGATGACTGAGCTGCTTGAGGATCTGGGAATTCGGTCTGAGGGCAGCTTCCCGCAAGGCATATCAGGTCTTCTGAAGGGAGGCGAGGGGGAGTGAAATGGCTGTAGCTTTGTCAACAGACCTTTTGGTCGGGGTAATGAACGCGGCTTCTGAAAATCAAATAGCTGCGGCGAGGGAGCGGTTCAAGTCCATTGCGGCGTCGAAGAACGTCTCGGAAGCGCGTTTTGGCGACGTACTTGCCATAGGCGGAAGGGGTGTGGGAGGGGTGACCGGGCCTTCGGATTTGATTGGAGGCGTGCTTGCGGCGGCCGATCCTGACATGGCTCAGGAATCGCGCGATAGACTCACGTCGATGGCAAATGCTGCTGTTTCATCCCGTGGTCACGGTGGACTTGACTCTGTATCCCGAAATTTTGAAGCGGTCCTCTTGCGAAACATGCTGGAGTCTATTTTGCCGAAGGAGGAAACCGGAGCTTTTGGCGAGGGTCTTGCGGGAAGTATTTGGCGATCCTTTGCAGCAGATCACATGGCTTCTCTATTTTCCGATGCCGGTGGGATCGGTTTGGCTGAGGCGATTGAGGCGCACCTGCCGCAGGCCGGCGCGCGTGAGGACAGGGCGGCCCAATGGCCATATTTTGGGGCGACAACGATCCGCAGTTTTGTGGGGTGAACTGTTGGGAGAGAGCAATGACAATCGAGAGTTCTGATGCCGTAGGCCCGCGGCCTACATTGCCGGAGTCTGGCGTAGTCGCGTTGGAGTCTGTGCTTTCACGGCTGGAGGCGGTAGTTGAGGAGGAAAATCGGATCTTGTGTGAGCAGCGCATTTGTTCACACCGGGAAATCATGGAGCAAAAGCACCAGTTGATGCGTGATCTGCTAAATGCACGACGCATTTGCGGATCTTCCGATGTCTTGCAGCGGGCGGCAGGGAAATGGGAAAAGCTGAAGCCCACTCTCGAGCGTAACGAACGGCTGCTCAAGTCTCATCTGGACGCACTCGCCCATGTTGCTGGCATCATTGTTGATTGCATCAACCAGGCGGAGTCTGACGGTACCTACAGTCGAGGCCTGGTTTCCACGGTTCGCAAGTACTGATGTTGCGTCTGGCGCTGATCGGAGTATGGGTAGCCATTGTCACGGCCGGATCGGCATTTCTCTCCTTCGAGTTTGTAAGCAGTCGAGACGTCTCGAGCAGTGATCAGGAGACTGAAGACCGCGGTGTTGAAGAACTCAAGACCGAGATGACGAGTGTGCCGATGGTTCGAGGCGGCGAGATACTGGGTTATGTCATCATTCAGTTGTCGTTCGCGGCAGACCGCGCACGGCTCGAGGAACTCAATCTTGAGCCCGTGCCCTACCTGGTGGATGCGATTTTCCGCGCGGTCTACTCGTTTCCCGAGGTTGACTTCCGGCGCGTACGTGCAAAGGAACTCGACCTTCTGACTGAGTCCATCACCAAGTTGGCAAATGAGCGCATGGGAGGTGCGGTGGTGCGTACCGCACTGATCCAACAATTGAATTTTGTCCGCAAGGAGGACATCAGGACGAATTGGATTGGCAAGCAAGGCGATGGGCAGTGAACCTTCGGTCAAGCCAGAGGGTAAGTTGCCCGATCCTCCGGGGCTCATCGGCTCCGGGGATTCGACCCGCACGGCAGCGGTTGTGCGGGCCAATTTGGACGCAGCAGCCTTTTTGGGCGAGCAGGTGAGGTTTGGTGGACTTCGCGAGGGGGTAGAAACCGACGAGTGTCGGCTGGTACGGCTCTCGGGTGATGGTCTGGCTGTCCGCCGTCTCTTGCACGGTCAAGGCTTTCTCAGAGCAGGAACATTTGGCCCTCCAATCGTGCCAAGAGGATTGTCGGGACAAATGCTTGCGGCCTTGGCGAGTCAAAAGGTTGAGCCGAAACGGCCTACTCGGATTGATTTGCCCCCACGGGCCATAACGCCAAAATGGAGGTCAGTCTCGCCCAACAATACGGGCGTCGATCCACGCAAATCAGATGTATCTGAGAGCATTCGGCTTTTCTCGGCGAGCGAAGCCGATCGAGCGTCGGCACTGGATGGATCGTTGGGAACGCTGTCGTTGCGTAGGTGGTTTAGGTGGATGGTTGTGGTCTTGATCAGCTTCGTTGGGGTCGTTTTCTGTCTTGTGATCTCGATTGCAGCATGAAGGGGTTGTACGGGATGGCACACTTCTTGCGGTGCGAGCAACTGAGAATGCAGGAGTTGCTTGAAGATGAATGCCGATTCCATATCAAGGCTCAGGGACATGCCGAGGGATCACCTCGAGGTAATTGCCTTGAGGGCCCTATTTGAAATTCGCCGGCAACGGAGCGACTGTCAGCCGAACAGCTTGTTCTTCGCGGTGTTTGGCGGATTCATTATGGGATCAGCAATGGCAAGCCTTGGCTTTGTGGTGGGGACACTCATTCACTAGCAGGGCCAAGGACGTGTCCCACATATGGTAACTCTCGGAATTGATGAGCCATATCCATGCCGTAGCCAACGACAAACTTGTCGGGACATTCGAAGCACTGAAAGTCGGCTGCAATGTTCGCGGCCAAATGCCCGGGCTTGTTCAACAGCACCGCTGTATGAACTTTTGAAGCACCCCGAGCGGTCAGTAGGTCCTTGGCAAACGCAATGGTACGACCGGATTCCAGAATATCATCGACAAGGAGTATGTCGCGCCCTTCAACCGGGGACTCGATGTCTCTTAGAACTTGTACGTGGCCCGACGACCGCGTGCCGGACCGATAGCTGGACAGAATCATGAAGTCCACTTCGGGAGAGAGTCCAGCATGGTGCATGGCGCGGATAAGATCGGCAGCAAAAACAAAACTTCCTTTTAGGACAGGCACTACGAGCAACTTCCTCGGCTTGCACGCTGCTATGCTGCGTGCGAGTTGGCCGATGCGCTCTGCTATTTCGGCTTCTGAAAAGAGAACGCCGATTCGATGACCTTCGATGACATGTTCGCTCATGGTTGGGTATTTGAGCCGATTTCGTTTGCATGGGCAAAGCGAATTTGCAGGTCTTTGGCAGTTTCCGGTGGAGAGGCAACGCGGGTTACGAAATTGGTGATCTCTCCGGATTTCAAGGGGCGGGCGCCAGCGTCGAGCGTCCAACTATAGACTTCCGAGCCTTCGTCGTTGTTCAGGCCGAATCGAAGCCACGGAATCTTACGTTCCTGTCCCGATGTGTTTGCAATTTCCCCCTTGACGGCCAGAATCCGTGTGCCGTCGACCAGCATATGTTGCATCTCTATGCTGCGGAGGTCGAGACCATAAATATTGACGGTATGGCCCAATGCCGCGTAGGCCTTGATGGCCGCAGGGGCGATTTTCACGACAGTTTCGGGCGACACGAATGCAAACGCGATAGGCAGGATGACTGCAACACCCAAACTATACCAGGCAGCCATGCGCCGTAGTCTTGCCGTGCGTTGAACTGCAAAAACTTCTTGCGCTTCC
Source organism: Alphaproteobacteria bacterium (assembly GCA_020441605.1). The sequence goes on along the minus strand of JAGRLX010000135.1, from coordinate 62,715 downwards.
CGCGTGGCGTTCACCAAGCGCCGGATTTCAGAGTCAGGCTCGTAGGCACCATTGATAGAGGCCGGCGTCGGGATGTTGGGTGTCGTGGTGATTTCAGTGGCCTTGCCCTCCAACCAGCCATAGCCACATGCAGCACATTTGATCATTGTCGCATCGACGCCCAGCCGGGAACCGGGGAGGTCATACCTTGTACTGCAGGACGGACAGGTGATGATCATGTACGGAGTTGTACTGTGATGATTGATCTGGATGCCATATCTTTGCCGGGATAGGCTAACAGCAATCACGGTTAATGTTCCGTTAACGGCGGGTATGCTGAACTGTCGTCGCGGCGAGGGGAAGTCATGCTGTGCTAACGCTTGATAGTGTGGGTCTGCGCTATGGCCACGGACCTGAAATCTTGAGAGATGTCAACTTTCATATGGACACCGGTGAGTTCTGTTTTTTGACAGGTCCATCTGGCGCAGGGAAGTCATCGCTCTTGAAGCTCTTGTTTCTGACCCTCAAGCCGACACGGGGTTCAGTACGGCTGTTTGGAGAGAGTGTCGCTGCGATAAAAAGGGCACGCTTGCCGGCCATCCGCCGCCGGATTGGGGTCGTGTTTCAGGAGTTCCGCCTTCTCGATCACTTGACGACCTTCGATAATGTCGCGTTGCCCTTGCGCGTGGCCGGCCAAAGCGAGTCCCAGTACCGGACCGATGTGAACGACCTGTTGAGCTGGGTCGGGCTAGCTGAGCAGGCCCGAGCCTATCCACCCGTATTGTCGGGCGGCGAGAAGCAACGGGCGGCCATCGCCCGCGCGGTGATCGGCAAGCCGGAGCTGCTGGTTGCCGATGAGCCAACAGGGAATGTGGATCCAGTGCTGGCCAATCGCTTGCTGCATTTGTTTGTCGAGCTCAATCGTCTGGGGACAACGGTGTTGATCGCCACCCACGACCTTGGGCTCGTAGAACGGGCGCGCGTACCCGTTTATCATTTGGAGCGGGGCCGATTGAGGCTGACATGAGGACGGCTTTGCCACATAAGCCTGGGCCGATCATTCCAGCCAATGCCGGCGCGCTACGGTCTTTGACAGTGGCGATGACGGTGATGTGCTACCTTGCGTGCTTGGCCATCGGTGCCCTGATTCTGATCGATGAGGCGATAAGCAGTTGGACCGGGGGGCTTTCGCGCGAGGTGACTGTTCAAGTGCGACAACGCCAAGGTGTAGATGTTCGGGGTGAGCTTGAGGCAGCGGAGGCAATTATCCGCCGCTTTCCGGGTATCACGGATGTGCAGGTCCTCGAGCGGGCGGATGCGGTTCGGCTGCTGGAGCCCTGGTTAGGGAAAAGCAATCTCGACGATCTCCCCGTTCCTCGGCTTATCCGGGTAGTGCTGGACGAGCAGTCTCCTCCTGATCTGGAGGCGCTGGCGGCGGACCTTGCGAGCATCAAGGGTGCGAGTTTGGATACCCACCGACGGTGGCAGGCGGAATTGACGCGAATGGCGCGCGCGCTTTCGATTCTTTCGTACACCGTACTCGCGTTGATCTGCCTGTCGGCTATAGCAATCGTGATATTTGGGACGCGTGCAGTACTGCAGGCAAATCGGCCGGTTGTCGATTTGCTTCACCTTGTTGGTGCAAGAGATGGCTATGTTGCACGACAGATTGACGTCCGATTTCTCCGTACCGGCTTTGCGGCCGGCCTGATGGGAGTGGCGCTCGGTATAGCGACCTTCTTCTTGCTTTCCTTGACCGGGTCGGGAGATGGGGGGGGGGTTTCGGACGCAAGTCGGCACCTTCTCCTTGCGTCGCCTGAGATTGCAATATGGAATTATGGAGCACTCTTGTCGGTGCCCGTAGTGGCTACATTTATCAGTGTGGTGACGTCTCGCATGACACTGATGAGGATGTTGGGAGAGGTGTTGTGATATATGTCAGGTCGCTTATTTTCAACGTCCTGTTCTATGTCAATCTTGCGCTGTTTCTGGTTTTGGGGGCTGAGTTTTTTTTCACGCCTCGGCGTTGGTCCATTCGCGCTTTGCAGGCTTGGGCCAGGACATCCATTTGGCTGCTTAGGGTGGTCGCGGGGATCAGAATGGAAGTGCGAGGGCGCGAGCATATTCCTTCCGGTCCATGCCTTGTGGCTGGCAAGCATCAGTCGTTCTGGGAGACCTTTGCCATACTGCCACTGCTCGATGACCCTGCTATGGTCTTGAAAAGGGAGTTGACGCTCATTCCATTTTTCGGGTGGTTTATTTTCAAGTTCAGGATGATTGCGGTCGAGCGTGATGCTGGCGCCAGTGCCCTGCGAGAACTGATCCACGATGCAGAGGATCGTATTGCGGATGGGCGTCAGATCGTAGTCATGCCAGAGGGTACCCGGCGAGGCCCGGATGATCCACCGGACTACAAGCCAGGAGTTGCCGCCCTATATGGAAAGCTTGGCGTGTCATGTGTCCCCTTTGCGCTTAATTCAGGGCTGTTTTGGCCTCGTCGCCGGTTCTTGCGCCATCCAGGCACGATTGTGATCGAGTTCCTTCCACCTATAGAGGCGGGACTCCCTCGTCGAGCGTTTCAGCAACGGCTGGAAGCGGCGATTGAGACAGCAACGGCTGCATTGGTGCGAGAGGGAAGATTGAACAGTGTATGGGACAAATAGTGAACGGTAGATCGACTTCGATCAACTAAGGGGCTAGAGTTGATCTCGATGTCGGTTACGGATGATCGAGGATGCGACCTTTGAATTCAGATCTCATCGCGATAGCTCACGAAATCTGGGACATGAAATATCGTCTGAAGGACGCCGCTGGCTCTCCGATAGACAAGACGATGGATGATACCTGGTGGCGTGTGGCGTCTGCTGTCGCTGCCGCGGAGAAGGAGTCACAAAGGGACGTGTGGGCCAAAGCCTTTTTCGACATCTTGCGGGACTTCAAGTTCTTGCCTGCGGGTCGAATTCTGGCGGGAGCAGGGAGTGGGCGCACAGTAACTCTATTTAGTTGCTTTGTGATGGGTCACATTGAAGATTCGCTCGGCGGTATCTTTGATGGGTTAAAGGAAGCTGCTTTGACGATGCAGCAGGGCGGTGGGATCGGACATGATTTTTCAACGCTGCGGCCGAAAGGTGCCGCGGTGAGGGGCGTTGGAGCGGATGCTTCAGGCCCGCTTAGTTTTATGGATGTCTGGGATGCCATGTGCCGGACAATAATGTCCGCGGGTGCGAGACGGGGTGCGATGATGGGCACCATTCGATGTGATCATCCGGATGTTGAAAGTTTTGTGCGCGCCAAGCAGGATCCTTCTCGGCTCCGGAATTTTAACGTGTCCGTGTTGGTGACGGACAGATTTATGGCTGCTGTCAAAGCAGATGAATTGTGGCCGCTGGTTTTCGACGGGAAGACATATCGAGAGGTGAACGCTCGTGGTCTTTGGCAGGAAATCATGCGATCGACCTACGATTGTGCTGAGCCGGGGGTTATTTTCATCGACAGAATCAACAGAGAAAATAATCTCAACTATTGTGAATCGATCAGCTGTGCGAACCCGTGCGGCGAGCAGCCGTTGCCAGCCTACGGTGCTTGCCTGCTGGGATCTCTGAATCTGTCGCGGTTCGTGGTGGCTCCATTTACCGAGAAGGCTGTGCTGGATATTCCGGCCTTGCAGAGAACCGTGGCGACGGCGGTTCGTTTTCTCGATGATGTGATTGATGTTTCGAACTACCCTCTCGAAATGCAGCGCGAGGAGGCTCGCGGAAAGCGCAGGATTGGGTTGGGTATTACGGGTTTAGCGGATGCGCTCGTGATGTGTGATCAAAGATATGGGAGTGCGGGTGCCGCCGGCGTGGCGAGCGCCTGGATGCAGGTGATAGAGGAGGCGGCGTATGATGCGAGCGTAGAGCTTGCTAGCGAGAAAGGTGCGTTTCCTCTCTTTGATGCGAGCCAGTATGGGAAATCCGGACATGTTTCGCGCTTATCTAGGAATCTGCGGGCTGCGATCAAGCGGCATGGCATTCGGAATGGTTTGTTGACGTCGATCGCGCCAACCGGAACAATTTCTTTACTCGCAGGGAATGTTTCGAGCGGTATTGAGCCGATTTTCAGCATTGGGTACGAGCGCAGGGTTCTGCAGCCCGACGGTTCTTCTCGGACAGTGCGCGTTACCGACTTTGCTGTCGCACTCTGGAAGGAGTTGAGGGGGGCGGATGTGCCCTTACCGGATAGCTTTGTGACCGTGGATGACCTTGGTCCAGGTGATCACCTGCGCATGCAGCAAGCATTGCAGGAGCATGTAGACAGTTCGATTTCGAAGACCATCAACGTAGCGGCGTCAATTGACTTCAGTGATTTCAAGTCAGTGTATGAGCAGGCGTATGATTTGGGGTTGAAGGGTTGCACCACCTTCAGGCCGAATGCGATCACTGGCGCTGTCTTGACTACTGACAATTCAGGTGTTGGCCAGCCGACCTCTGATTCACGACGGCCGCTAGATCGCGATGACGTTCTGCCGGGCTTTACCTACAAGTTGCGCTGGCCCGACAGTGACCACGCGATTTACATCACGATGAATGATGTGATGGAGGAGGGACATCGGCGTCCTTTTGAAATCTTCATCAATTCAAAGAACATGGAGCATTATGCATGGACTGTCGCCTTGACGAGGATGGTGTCGGCAGTGTTCCGCCGGGGGGGAGATGTTTCGTTCGTTGTAGATGAGTTGAAGGCCGTTTTTGACCCGCGTGGTGGGCACTGGCTTGAGGGTCGATATGTTCCGAGCCTCTTGGCAGCGATCGGGGGAGTAATTGAGAGGCACATGGTGGAGATCGGTTTCATGGATCGGAAGTCCTGTCCTGAGCGGATCACTGGGCTGTCTGGTGGAGGGTCACGCGGTACGTCTTGTCCTCGTTGCGGTAGCTTTGGTCTGGTCAATCAGGAAGGATGTGCCACCTGCCTGTCTTGCGGTTTTTCCAAATGCAGTTGATTTCGACTGTGAATTCAATTCTGATCGCGTCGTTTGCTTTACAGGGAACTACCGCTTGCTAATACCACATCTCGCTGATGAGAACCGATGGATCCAGTCACGCAGCCGGATGGACATGATGCGCCACGGCTGGTCGACGAGGGTGTTCCACGCATGGCAGCAGTGGTCGAGCAGATTGTCGTAGAATGTGAAGACCCGGTTGGAGAGCCAGGTGTCGCGCATGAACTGCCAGGGGTTCTCGACCGGGTTCAATTCGGGGCACTTGGGCGGCAGCGGCATGAGAGTGATGGTGGCGGGCACGGTGAGGTGATGTGACAGGTGCCAACCGGCCTGGTCGAGGAGGAGAACGGCATGGCGGCCTGGTGTGACTTCTGTTGCAATCTCAGCCAAGTGCAGGTTCATGGCTTCGGTGTTGCAGGTGGGCAGGACGAGGGCAGCACCCTTTCCATCTCTGGGGCAGATGGCGCCGAAGATGTAGGTCGAGGCGGTGCCGAGGGCCTCGTGCCACGCCTGGCCCAGCGCCTGGTGATCTTGTTCTTTTGACCGATGCGGGCCTCGTCGGCGAACCAAATCTCTATCTGATCGCGGCCGAGGCCCTTCTTGTCTGCGATCTCTTCCAGACGCGCGGGGAATGTTTTTTAAAATCCTCAATGGCGCCCTCGGCCTGAGCATGATGCCGCGGCCTTGCCGAGAGCTTGCGGAAGCCCATGGCCCGAAGCTCCCGGATTAGGGTCTGCTTGGCGACAATGATCCGGAACTCCTCCCAGATCCACTGGCACAGTTCGACCAGGCGCCAGCGCACGACGCCGTGGGCGGCCGGGATCGGCCCGCTCTCGATCATCTTCACAATCGCCGCCCGTTGGGCGTCATTGCGGCGCGAGGGCTGGCCAGGCGCCTTGCGGTTGATCAGGCCATCCGGCCCAGTGGCGTTGAACGTCACTACCCAATCGCGGACAATCTGCAGCGTCACGTCGCCGATCTTCGCTGCCTCCGTCCGCGTCGCCCCGTCGTAGATCGCCGCCAGCGCCAGGAGCCTCCGAGCCTGCGGCACGTCCTTCGTCTTCCTCGCAATCGAACGCAACCGAGTCGCATCATAATCCCCACGCAACGCAATCGGCATGGCAAACATCCTCCGTTTGCCATGGTGAATCACGACGCAGCTGATTTGCAAAGACCCTCGAGAGCCAGAATCTCAGAGACATGGCGCCTAGCTCGCTTGTCTTGTCGAAACCGTCACCTGATCGCGCTGGGGACGGGAGCACGAACATGGGAGATGATCGGGTTTCGCTTCCCCGACTTTGTCTTGGTGCACTCGGTCACCTCCGTAATCTCGAACTCAACGCCTTGCTCGAAGAAGGAGGCGAAACGGTCGCGGGACAACAGTCAGAGTTAACGGCTCTTGTCTCTGGCGGCGGTGTTGGATGGGATGAGTCGCAACGACACGGCGCTGATCGGTGGCATGGAGCGTGACCTGATGGGGTGGACGGCCTCCGCCCCGGCCTGATGTGCCAGGAGGTTGTGCTGTTGCCAGTGCTGTCGCTACCGTTCGCGTGTGCGCGTCATACCGAAATCTGGTCGGGGCACTGACCGACAATCTGTTCCGAAGTCAGGAGATGGCGCTATTTTGCAGCCTGCGGCAAATATCTTCCAATTGATCCAAACTGCTATAGCCAATGCTCAGAATGCCACCTTGTCGACCATTGTGAGTGATGGTGATCTTCAAACCCAGGGCAGCCGTGACGCTTGCTTCAAGGGCCTTGGTGTCCACATCCTTCTCAGGTTTCTGGGTTCGGGTCGGTCGCTTCGTAACGTCCCTGACCATGGTTTCCGTTTCGCGCACGGATAGGCCGAGTTTGATGATCTGATCCGCTAGTTCCGCAGGTGAATCGGTTGCCACGAGAGTTCGGGCATGCCCTGCTGTTAAACTGCCCATTTCAATCTGTCGCCTAACCGACTCCGGAAGAGCGAGCAATCTCAAGGTATTAGCAATGTGGCTGCGGCTCTTGCCAACGGAATCTGCCAGTTGCTGCTGTGTATAGTTGAATTGTTCTAGTAGCAGACCGTAGGCACGCGCTTCTTCCAAGGGATTAAGGTCGGCGCGCTGGATGTTTTCGATGAGGGCGATTTCGAGCGCCTCTCCATCGGTCAAATCTCTGACCAGGACCGGAACGTCGTGGATTCCTGCCTTTTGCGCGGCGCGCCAGCGCCGTTCCCCGGCAACGATCTCGTATTCGCCGTCCGGTCTAGGCCGCACCACTAGCGGCTGGAGCAGACCCTTTTCTTTGATGGATTGCGCTAGATCCACAAGTTCGGCCTCAGCAAAATTCTTGCGGGGATTATTGGGGCTCGCGTGGAGAATTTCGATTGGCATGTGCCGCAAGCTTCGGATGTCCTGGACGACAGCTTCCTCAGACGTATCGTCACCGATCAAGGCCGCAAGACCGCGGCCAAGTCGCTTTTTATTGGCTTGCATCATCCTGTTATTACTTTCCACAAATTCACGTTCGGCAGAACGGTCCATCACGTAACGGATACGAATCGATCAGGCTGCGCGCAGCGTTCGTTCACGTCGTATGACTTCGGATGCCAAGCGGATATAGGCCTGGGATCCCATGCAATTGTTATCATAAAGCAGCACAGGTTTGCCGTATGAAGGGGCCTCCGATACCCGCACATTTCGCGGGATGACCGTCTGATATACCTTGTCGCCGAGTACACCCCGCACATCATCCGCGACCTGCTCCGAAAGACTGTTGCGGCGATCGAACATCGTCAGGACCACTCCCTGTATAGATAGACGGGGATTAAGATTTGTCTTCACCCGCTCAACTGTCTTCAGCAACTGGCTCAATCCTTCAAGTGCAAAAAACTCACACTGCAGCGGCACCAAAATTGCGTCAGCGGCTGACAAGGAGTTGATGGTCAGCAAGTTGAGGGAAGGCGGACAATCTACGAGGATGTAGGTGTAGTTCCGGTCAGCTCTACCTGATTTCTGAAGAGATCTGATCGCATCCGCCAGCCGGTAGGTCTTCCGGTCTACCGTGGCGAGCTCCAATTCAGCTCCCAACAAATCCATTGTTGCGGGAGCGCAATGAAGGCGCGGAATTCCGGATTCAATGACAATGTCGTTAAGTGAAACCTCCCCCATCAACATGTGATAAGTGGAATTCTGCCCTGACCGCCTCATTACACCGAGTCCAGTGCTCGCGTTGCCTTGAGGATCGAGATCTACGATTAGTACCTTCTCTCCGACAGCCGCCAATGCTGTACCAAGGTTGATTGCCGTCGTTGTCTTTCCGACACCGCCCTTCTGATTGGCAATTGCGAGAATTCTCGGCTCTTGCCATTGGTCGATCTCCTGGCCCTGTTCAGACACGCACAGCCTCCCTCACCTCAAGAATCACCCCACGCGAATCAGTAACGCTGAGATGCTTGATTAAATTAATTCTCCAATATTTAGTGGCTTCGGTCAATTCACTGTCCACATCTTGCCCCTTGTGGAAGAGCCCAATCGCTCCTCTTCCGAGGAAGACGGAGGCATAGGATAGCAGTCTATCAAGGGGGGCAAGCGCTCGAGATACAACGACATCGACATCAGGTAGGGCCGTGGCCGCGGTCAATGCCTCTAGTCTCATCTGCATGACCGTTGCCCTTGCACCGGTCACTCGGATGGCCTCTCGCAAGAAAGCAACCTTCTTCCCGTTGCTTTCATACAGATAGACATCATAGGGCCCCAGTAACGCGAGGATCAACCCCGGTATACCTGCGCCAGTTCCGAGGTCAGCGATTCTCGATGTGCCTGCCGGCAACAGCGGCAGCAATTGAGCAGCGTCAAGGATATGCCGGGACCAGATTTGGTCGACGGTTGATGGCCCGATCAAATTGACGCGCCTCTGCCAGAACGTCAGAAGTCCGACATAAGTGTCGAGTGCTTTCAGTGATTCACGTGAAACATGGTAGTGGCTCAGCAATGCATTCTTGTTCGCATCCACCATCTGCTAACCAGCGTTCCGATGTTCTTTTCGCCTCAAATGCGAAAGCACTACGGCCAATGCTGCCGGTGTCATGCCATCGATCCGCGAGGCCTGACCAAGAGTCTTTGGTCTGACCAGCTCCAACTTCTGACGCAATTCCGCAGAGAGGCTTGGCATGGTTCCATAATTCAGGGACTCTGGCAGCACCGCATGCTCTTCTCGGTGCAGAGCATTGATTTCGGAGTCCGCCCTTTCCGCATAACCAGCATAGAGGCTGTCAGCCTCGAGGACTGACCTGAGTTGGGGCGTAAGCTTCTCCAACTCGGGCCACAACCGTGCGATTCCTCCAAAGCCGACATCCGGTAGGGCAAGCAGGTCGAATGCCGAGCGGGCAATACCATCCTGATTCACTTTGATGCCAGCTTTCGCAGCCTGGCTAGGGGTGATCTTCAGGGACTTCATCATATCCCGCGACGCATTCAGGTCACCCATCCACTGTTCGAACCACCTGCGACGATCATTTCCGATAATGCCCAAACTAATACCCAGTCCAGTGAGCCTCTCGTCTGCATTGTCTGATCTGAGAATGAGCCTGTATTCCGCACGGGACGTGAACATGCGATATGGTTCGCTGACACCACGCGTAACCAGGTCATCGATCATCACGCCGATGTAGGCCTGCGTTCGGCTAAGGACCAGGGCCTCGCTGCCACCAGCCTTTCTGGCAGCATTGAGCCCCGCGATCAGGCCCTGCGCAGCAGCTTCTTCGTAACCTGTCGTCCCGTTGATCTGGCCAGCCAGAAACAGATTTGGCAACCGCTTGACTTCCAGCGTTGGATGCAGCTCACGCGGATCCACATGATCGTACTCGATCGCATATCCCCAACGCAGTACCCGGACATCTTCAAGGCCTGGAATTGTACGGAGAAACTGATCCTGTACGTCTCTCGGTAGAGATGTCGAAATCCCGTTGGGGTAGATCGTGTGGTCTCCAATACCCTCTGGCTCAAGAAAGATCTGGTGATTTTCCTTATCGCGAAACCGGTGAACCTTGTCCTCCACAGACGGACAATAGCGTGGGCCAACACCCTGGATCTGACCAGAAAAGAGTGGAGATCTGTCGGTATTGTCAGCGATGATGCGGTGGGTCGCAGCAGTCGTGTGAGTGATGAAGCAGGAGACCTGCGGTGCAGTGATTCTCTCGGTAAGCGCAGAGAAGGGGATAGGATGCTCATCGCCCTTCTGTTCCTCCAAACGCGCCCACGTAATCGTGCGGCCGTCCAGCCGCGCGGGCGTACCCGTCTTCAAACGACCCAATCGCAGACCCAGCGACTGAAACTGTGTCGAAAGACCTGACGACGATTTTTCTCCAAACCTACCGGCCGGAATTCGTTCCTCGCCAAGATGAATAAGCCCGTTTAAGAATGTGCCGCTGGTCAGCACTGCTGCTCTACAGAGTAACCTGTGGCCATCTTCCGTGACCACCCCGGTTACTGAACCGTTGGCGATAAGAAATTCTTTGGCGGCACCTTCTATGATTGCCAGTCCCTCCTGGCGCCGCATTTCCTCCTGCATCTCTTGCCGATATACCCGCCGATCGGCCTGCGCCCGCGGACCGCGCACCGCCGGGCCCTTTGACCGATTGAGGAGCCGGAATTGAATCCCCGCCTTATCCGCCACGCGCCCCATCACACCATCAAGAGCATCAATCTCTCGAACAAGATGACCCTTTCCGAGACCACCTATTGCCGGATTGCAGGACATTTCACCGATCGTAGCGAAATGGGAGGTAAGCAATGCTGTTCTCGCGCCACTACGCGCAGCGGCACTGGCGGCCTCAACGCCGGCATGGCCGCCGCCAATGACGATCACATCATACAATGTGCTCATACCAGATTGGGCCTCTCCGATTCCACAAACGCCATTGATCTTTGAACGGAGTTTCACGTGAAACAAACATTCTACTTTCCGATGCAAAAACGGCTGAAGATTTCATCAAGCCAATCCTCTACATCAATACGCCCGGTAATACGGCCAAGTTCATCCGCAGCCCGCCGCAAATCCGCACCCACAAGCTCCAGATGGCTGGAACATTTCTCTAGCGCATCATTAAGGAACCGAATCGAATTCTCCACCGCGTCCTTTTGCCGATCCCGCACGATAACCGCTGACTCGCACCCAGCAAATCGACCCCTCACCAAATCACCCAACTTTTGAACCAGCTCCTCTACCCCCTCCCCGGTATGACACGACACTACCGACCATCCCCTTTCGAGATCCACCCCCACTCCACCACCAAGTCTCTCCATACCTTGGTCGCACTTGTTCACCACATGCAAATCTACCCCCACCTCACCCGGAACCCGAAGACTTCCCTCCACATCAACACTACCAACCCAAATCACCACATCACTCTCCCCCAACACTCGCCAAGTCCGCGAGACACCTATCACCTCAATCTCATCGCCTGGCGACTCTGTCAGGCCAGCTGTGTCAGAAAGCACGACCGGAATACCGCTAAGATCAACCTGAACCTCAATCACATCGCGCGTCGTTCCTGCCACGTCCGATACGATCGCCGCTTCCCGCCGAGCGACCGCGTTCAACAGACTCGACTTACCCACGTTCGGCAGCCCGGCAAGAACCACCCTCACGCCATCTCTCATTGCACTCGCACGACCAAACCCAACAAGCGCAACCACCAACTCCTCCCTCAGCGCTCGCACATCATTCTCGACCGCGGTCAAGACACTCTCACCCGCAACACCCTCATCCGGAAACTCCAGCACAGCATCCACCAGCGCCACCAACCGCACCACCTTACCCCTCCAGCCCTCCACGACAGAACTCGCCTTTCCAAGCATCTGATGAAGCGCCAATTGCCTCTGACCACGAGTACGAGCAGCCAACAGATCGCCGAGGCCTTCGACCTCTGCCAAATCCATCTTACCATTCAAGAATGCTCGTCGCGTGAACTCTCCGGGTTCCGCCGGCCGGACACCGCTGTGCGCGCCGATGGCCTGAGTGAGAGCCTCCACCACAGCCACGCTCCCATGGACGTGAAACTCCGCGACATCTTCACCAGTAAAGGACGCAGGCCCAGGCATCCATACCACTGCCCCCCGATCGATCACGTCTCCACATCGTGGGTCAATAATCGTCTTCAGCGTCAACACCCGTGGTGGCGGTACCACCCCACCACACAAATCAACCACAACCAGACGCGACCGATCGCCGGATACTCGAACTATTGCTACTGCGCTTTGACCCACCCCACTCGACAGCGCATAAATCGTGTCACTGAGGCCCATCAGGTTCTACCTCAACCCGGGTGCAATCGACACCCAAGCAACCGCCTACGCATTCATCGAATCAAAGAAGTCGCCGTTCGTCTTGGTCTGCCGCAACTTGTCCAACAGGAACTCGATCGCATCAACCGTTCCCATTGGATTCAGAATCCTCCGCAATACATAGGTCTTCTTCAAGATATCGGCCTTCACCAGCAATTCTTCTTTTCTGGTGCCCGACCGCAAAATATCCATCGACGGGAATACCCGCTTATCCGCAACTTTCCGGTCGAGCACAATCTCCGAGTTTCCTGTACCCTTGAACTCTTCGAAAATAACCTCATCCATTCGGCTGCCAGTATCAATCAGTGCCGTCGCAATGATCGTCAACGAGCCGCCCTCTTCGATATTCCTCGCTGCACCAAAGAACCGCTTCGGCCGCTGTAACGCGTTTGCGTCCACACCACCCGTCAGAACCTTGCCCGAAGATGGCACTACCGTGTTGTAAGCACGGCCCAACCGCGTAATGGAATCTAGAAGTATCACAACATCTCGACCATGCTCGACCAATCGCTTGGCCTTTTCAATCACCATCTCGGCAACCTGAACATGACGCGCAGCCGGCTCATCAAAGGTCGAACTGATAACCTCCCCTTTCACCGAGCGCTGCATATCGGTCACCTCTTCGGGCCGCTCGTCGATCAACAGCACAATCAGGTAACACTCAGGGTGATTAGCAGTGATCGAATAAGCAATATTCTGTAGCAGCACCGTCTTACCCGTGCGAGGTGGCGCAACGATCAGTCCACGTTGACCCTTGCCCAGCGGCGCAACGATATCAATCACTCTCGCCGAGTAATCCTTTCTCGTCGGATCACCCGTTTCCATTTCGAGACGCTCGTCTGGATAAAGCGGCGTCAGATTGTCGAAATGCACCTTATGCCGAGCCTTTTCCGGATCCTCGAAATTGATCGTATTCACCTTCACCAACGCAAAATACCGCTCGCCGTCTTTCGGGCTACGAATCTGGCCTTCAACAGTGTCACCCGTTCTCAGTGTGAATTTCCGGATCTGACTCGGACTCACATAGATATCGTCCGGTCCTGCCAAGTAATTTGCGTCTGGAGAACGCAAAAAACCGAACCCATCCTGCAGTACTTCAACAACGCCTTCCCCGATAATCTCAACATCACGTGCCGCCAAGTTCTTCAAGATGGCAAACATCAGCTCCTGCTTACGGAGCGCGCTAGCATTTTCCACTTCCAACTCTTCGGCCAAACTTACCAATTCAGCAGGCGATTTAAGCTTCAACTCCTGAAGCTTCACTTCTTTCAGCTCGGAAATACTGGCCATATCTATCACTTTTTGGGATCACGCCTGAACAGGCGACATCAAGGAGGAACAGCGGGGCATATGCGCCTCAACGCAAGCCCCCTATACCAACACTACACAGCAAGTCCAACACAAAACTCACAGAGGTTTCACAACAGCCAGCACCACAATCACAATCAACAAGACAGTCGGCACCTCATTAAGAACACGAAAATACCGCCCTGAATACACCCGTCTGTCACCAGCGAATTCATACACATGACGCTCTAGCATCAGATGCACTACCGTCAGTCCAGCGACCGCGCCAACCTTCAGCCATAGCCAATCGATCCCACCAGCAAACCAACCACCCCGCAAACCCAACCAAATCCCCATTACCCAAGAAACAACACCCGCCGGGCGCATGATTGCACGCAGCAATCTCCGTTCCATCACCTTAAACACTTCAGACGTCTCAGACTCTACAGCACAACCAGCATGATAGACCATCAATCTCGGCAAATAAAAAAGACCGGCCATCCACGAGATTACTGCCAGAAGATGCAACACCTTAATCCAAAGGTACCCATCACCCACAGACTTCCTCCGCATCGAAACGCCTGATCTCATTTACAATCTGACCAACAATATCCGGTTCAGTACCCACTCTTATCCCATGACCCAAATTGAAAACGTGCCGCTCAAATGAGATAGACTTCAGTATATGTCGAAGCTCCGGCTTGATAGAGTACCACCCGCTCAACAACAAAACCGGATCCAAATTACCCTGAACAACGGCATCTTCCCGACATTCCCCAACTAACCAATCCACTGCCAATTCCGACTCTATCCCGAAGGCATCTGCCCTACATCTTTTCATAAGTTCAACATGATCCACACCCAAGCCCCTCGCGAAGACAATCACCGGAACATCGGGATGCCTTGACTTCAACGCGTCGACCATCTTGATCAAAGGCTCAAACACGAACAATCTCCGAGCTCGACCAACCAATTCTCCTGCCCAGGAATCGAAAATCTGCACGACTTCAGCCCCTGCCTCTATCTGGGCCGACAGATACTCCACCGACTCTCTCACCAAAACGTCTATGAGATCAACAAACCAACCCGCGCCCGAATATGCCGCAATTTTAGCTCGCTCGCGATCAGAACTTCCACCCTCCACCATATAGCTGGCAACCGTCCACGGACCGCCGCAAAAACCGATCAGACCAACATGCCTCGGCAATCTCTCCTTAACCTCTGCAACTGTCTCACACACCCGTTTAACCTGATAAGACGCCACCACAGATCCCAATCGCAAAACATCTGCCTCACTCCTTACCGTGCCAACGACTGGCCCCTCCCCTTCCTTGAAACCTACATCCACCCCCATGGCATGCGGAACCACAAGGATATCGGCAAACAGAATTGCCGCATCAATGTCAAACCGCCTCAACGGCTGTAGGGTCACTTCACTCGCCAGCGTTGGATTATAACATAGATCCAAAAACCCCCCCGCCTGGCTTCTCACCGCTCGATATTCAGGAAGATAACGTCCGGCTTGCCGCATAAACCAAACAGGGCGTCGCTCAGGCTTCACTCCTCTCAGTACATCCAAAAGTGGCTTGGTCATCGACCTCTCCTAAAAGACATAATAGAGAGAATTCTCTTTGTTGTTTAAGTATCACGGCCGTAAGCGGGATACAGGTTTATGAGTTCATTGCCCACAATGATTCTCACAAAGAGACGATATCATTGGACGCTCGCAATTGTCAGATCATGGGATTCATCAAATCTTAACAAAAGTTTAAGAGACTGTTTCAGGACTGGTCTGAAACCTGCCAACAGCCTTTCCACAGACAGGAACTTTTCAATCGCGTTTCCAGTTTTTGTCTCGGCACATATAGAGCTGTGTACAACCACTGCCTAAATTGCTCGACCGACCTATCCAGGTTCATTCTAAATCGGCACAATCCACAAAGCTTCCCACCAATCCACAAAAGGGCTACCACCATCCACACCCGGTATTACCATCTACATCTTGTTTCGGATGCGACTGGCGAGACCTTGAACGCGGTGGCACGGGCCGCAACGGCCCAATATGCTGAGTTTAAACCCATTGAACATATTCATTCGCTAATTCGAACATCAAAGCAGCTCCAAAAAGTTCTCCGTCATATCGAACATCAACCGGGAATTGTCCTGTTTACACTCGTCTCGAATGACCTCCGACGTGAACTCATAACGCACTGTGCAAACCTTTCGTTACCCTGCTTGTCGATTCTCGATCCAATCTTGGCGACCATGGCTCAGTACCTCAATGCTCCAACCAAGCCACAGGTTGCTGGTCAATATGTCTTGAACGCGGATTATTTTCGACGCATGGATGCTTTGCACTACGCCATGAGCCACGACGACGGACAAAACGCCGGTGATCTTCATTTGGCCGACGTCGTTCTTTTAGGTGTAAGTCGAACGTCTAAGACTCCAACTTGCATTTATCTTGCTCAAAGAGGAATACGCGCAGGAAACATACCTATAATACCCAACATTCCTGTCCCGCCCATATTGTATGATCTTCAAAAACCTTTAGTTGTAGGACTCATTGCCACTGCAGAGCGGATAGCTCAGATTAGAAGGCATAGGTTGTTGAACCTGAATGAAAGCTCTGTCGGCGATTATGCAGATCCGAGACATATTACCCAAGAGATCATGTTTCTGAAAACACTTTGCACCGATCACCAATGGCCAATGATTGATGTTACTCGCAGATCAGTCGAGGAAACCGCCGCCTCTATCCTCAACATGTTGACTGAAAAAATCCGGACTAGTGACATATGAGGATCATTCTTGCGTCAACCAGCTCAATACGGCGAGAGATACTCACCTCCGCCGGATTATCGTTTACAGTCCAAGAACCTCAGGTGGACGAGCGTTTGCTCGAATTTACTAATCAAGGATGGACACCGCAGCAGATTCCGATCCAGCTCGCAAGACACAAGGCCAGTTCGGTATCAGCCCACAACCGTGATGCACTGGTAATTGGGGCAGATCAAACACTGATTTTTCAAGATCAAACAGTCCACAAGCCGAGCTCGATAGAGCAAGCACGAGAACAGCTAATGGCTATGCGTGGCAGGGCACATAAGTTGGTTTCCGCTGTCTGCTGTGTCAAGGATATGAGAACAGTTTGGAACTACTGCAACAGTGCTACTCTCCAGATGCGTTCATTTTCAGAGGCATCACTCGACAAATATCTGCAGACTGCTGGGAAAGACGTTATGACTTCGGTTGGCGGCTATAAGATTGAAACGTCAGCGATTCAACTTTTCGAATCAATCCGTGGCGACTATTTCACCGTTCTTGGTCTTCCATTGCTTCCCCTTCTCAAGGCACTGCGCAAGCAAGGAGCCCTGATCGAATGACTCGGGCATGCGTCATCGGCTGGCCAATTGGCCATTCACGGTCACCAATCATTCACAATTATTGGTTGTCACTTTACCGCATCGCTGGAACTTACACCAAGCTGGCCATACCACCGGATGAACTAAAGGCATTTCTCTTGACAATCCAGTCGAGTGAATTTGTGGGCTGCAACGTCACGTTGCCACACAAGGAAGCAGCCTTCAGCGTCGTGAAACCGGCGGATGACGACACAAGACGAATCCGCGCGGTGAATACTGTCTACATCCGCGACGGGACCACCTATGGTACGAATACGGATAGCTATGGCTTCCTACAAAATCTGCGCGAACATGCTCCTAAAACAAAGCTGAAAAACCACAAGGCAGTCATATTGGGGGCTGGTGGCTCTGCGCTGGCCGTTGCAACTTCATTGCTTGATCAAGGTGTAAGTGAGATTGCCATCGTGAATCGCACCCTGGAAAAGGCAGAAAGGATGTGTCGGCAACTCGGGACCCGATTATGCCCGGTAAACTGGAGTGATCGTAACCTGGCTCTCGCAGACTGTGCCCTTTTGGTCAACACCACATCACTCGGCATGACATCTCAACCTCCGCTCGAGATCGACCTGGCAAGACTTCCAGAAGATTCCACCGTAGCAGATATTGTCTATTCGCCACTTATTACACCTCTCCTTCATCAGGCACGGGCACGAGCACTGATGACGGTTCCTGGGCTGGGAATGTTACTGTATCAAGCTGTTCCTGGCTTTGCGCTCTGGTTCGGAACCACGCCGACAGTGACCCCAGAGCTCTACGATCTCGTCGCCCGCGACCTTGATCCAACGTATGTCAGATGTTGATCGTAGGACTCACCGGCTCTATTGCGATGGGAAAAACCAAGACGGCCGAACTAATTCGAGAACTGGGTATTCCCGTGTTCGACAGTGATGCCGTGGTCCATGAACTATATGCAACGGGCGGTGCAGCTGTTCGCCCAATCGGTCAATTGATTCCCAATGCAATCCGTGATGGACAGGTAGACCGCCATGTATTGTCGCGGGTCATTCAGGAAGATCCGACAATACTGCGTGCGGTCGAAAATATCGTTCATCCTCTCGTC
The DNA here is from genome assembly GCA_020441605.1 of Alphaproteobacteria bacterium. The sequence continues at coordinate 44,659 of JAGRLX010000135.1, read as the reverse complement.
AGCGCGTCGCGATCGAAATTTCTCGCCGCTTGCAAAGCACGGGGCGAAAGCATCGCTGTGCTGGATATCCCTCTATTGTATGAAACCCGTCAACAAGACATGGTCGACAGGGTCGTTGTCGTGACGGCGCCACAGTCTTTGCAGATGCAACGGGCCCTCGCGAGGCCGAACATGACCCCGGAAAAGCTCGAATTGATTCTGAGTCGACAGGTATCGGACGATGAAAAGCGATCCCGGGCAGACTATGTCATTGACACATCGGCAGGGCTTGAGTCGGCGCGTCAGCAAGTGAGGCGGATATTTTCAGAATTGGAGATGCTTAAGGACGGTCACAAATAATGAGAGAAATCATTCTTGATACGGAGACGACGGGCCTCGATCCTGCGACCGGCCATCGGATTGTCGAAATTGGTGCACTGGAGCTTCTCAACCATGTGCCTACAGGTTCGACCTTCCACGTCTATCTCAATCCTGAACGGGATATGCCTCCGGAGGCCCAGGCTGTTCACGGATTGTCGGCAGAATTCCTGCGCGACAAGCCACTGTTCAAGGACGTGGTAGAAGATTTCCTCACATTTGTTTTGGATTCGCCGCTGATCATCCACAATGCCAGCTTTGACATGGCTTTCATCAATGCCGAGCTTTCCTATCTGGGACGACCGGCGATTCCATCCACGAGGGTTGTCGACAGCCTGCAACTGGCGCGGCAGCGGCACCCGATGGGTCCAAACAGTCTAGATGCACTCTGCAAGCGTTATGGCGTCGATCTCTCCCGACGTACGAAACATGGAGCGCTTCTGGATTCAGAGCTGCTGGCTGAGGTCTATATTGAACTGATCGGCGGCCGCCAGACTGCGATGCTATTGGCAGCAGAAAAGCCGAAGACGTCTAAAACCGCAAACATCGAATATAGATCTCTGTCCAGGCCTCGCAAACTGACATCGCGCCTTTCGGCTGAGGATCGTCAACGTCATGCAGAATTTGTCTTGAGCTTAGGTGCACACGCCATATGGCATAGCCGATCATAAGATCATGTACCGCATTTTCTTCTAAGCTCGAGATATCTGTGTTGTTGTTTAGGCCTTAGCCGCGGATTGTTGCTGTATCCGCTTCTGATACATTCCGGCGAAGTCAATAGGGTCGAGCATGAGGGGCGGAAAGCCACCATTGCGCGTTGCATCAGCAAGAATTTGCCGGGCAAAGGGAAACAGCATCCGAGGGCATTCGATTAACACTGCCGGATGCAACATATTCTGGGGAAAATTCTCGAGTCTGAAAGCACCCGCGTAAATCAACTCCGCAGCAAAAACAACCTTCCCTTGAAGCGTCGCCTTGGCATCGAGATGGAGTTCTACTTCGTAATCCGTAGGCGCCAGATTTTTTGCATTTACATTGACTGCGATATTAATGTCCGGTTGTGACGACTGCGGCGCCAATGACTGCGGCGCGTTGGGATTCTCGAAACTCAGATCCTTCAGATACTGACCCAGAATACGCATCGACGGCTGCGCACCAGGTTGCGATTGCTGAGCTTCGATCTTGATGTCAGGCACCGCAGATTCTGTAGCATGTACCTCAGGCAACTCAGCAGATTCACTGCCATTGCCGGTCTTGGCTGCTGCCTTTTTGGGAGTCTTGGTCATATTGAAGGCCTCTGTATTTGATCAGGGCATGGCTATCATGCCAGAACCCACATCGCAAGGATGCGACAGTCTTCAAACGTCAGTACCTCTGGGAAAACGCCTACCCCCTCGAAGAGCGTCGTCGTGGACCTCCGATGCCTCGCCATCTATCACAACTCCCGTATTCCCCTTGTGCCCTTCACGATACCCTGGCTCGGGAGTGAGAAACATGATCCAACCGTTTAGCCATTGTCTCAGCCAGCGCCTCGTAGGTCCGAAAAGTAGGAAGAGCGCAATAACATCCGATACGAATCCAGGGATGATCAGCAGGATGGCCGCCAGGAACTTAGCGAATACTGCAGACGATTTGATCTCTAGCCCTCGACCGCCGGCGCTAGCAACCCGCAAGCTCTCGGAGAGTCGTAGACCCGTAATTCTGATCACTGACAATCCGGCCATACCACTGCCTATGACGAGCAACAGAGTGGCCAGGATACCGATCCTGCTTCCCACCCATAATAGCGAAAGCAATTCCAGCGCAAAGCCGAGCAGGAAAAACAGCGGAATATAACGCAACAGCGGCAGAACCTTTCGGATTGGATATTCGAAACACGCAGTTATATATAGGAGATCGGAATTTCAGCTTCAAACGTTCTCGACTGGCGGAAACCAGTCCACTCTGGGACCATGTAAGATGGCTTTTGACCCGTTCAATCTTCTGCTACTCGCAGTCGCCGTGATCGTCTTTTGGCGGCTTCGGTCGGTTCTCGGCAGCCGGACGGGGAGTGAGCGTCCGCCATTTGACCCTCTTGGCACGAGCCCGGCAGGTAAACAGCAAACCGACACAAATCAACCTGGTGGGACGGTCTTGCGATTTCCTAAGGATGTAGAAGACCTCGAGGTCAAACGTGGTGTGCCGGAGGAACCGAAGCCACCTGTTTGGGCCGGGTATGCAGAGGCCGGTTCGGCCGTGGCGATCGGACTTCAGAAGATTGCGGCAGCTGACACCAGTTTCTCGCCGAAGGAGTTCATCGATGGTGCCAAGCTTGCCTATGAAATGATCGTCGATGCCTTTGCGAAGGGCGACAAGGCTGCGCTGAAGCCGTTGTTGTCCCGCGAGGTCTACGACGGTTTCTGTGGTGTCATTGATCAGCGCGAGGCCGCAGGAAACCAGGTTCAGACGCGATTTGTCGGAATCGACGCGACCGAGTTTGTTTCAGCCGACCTCGCGAGCAAGAGGGCCTTGATAACCATGAAATTCGCCAGTGAGCTCATTTCTGCGACGACATCAGCCACTGGCGCGATTGTCGAGGGTGATCCGCAGGAAATTCGCCAGAACACTGATGTTTGGACATTTGAGCGCGATACGAGTTCTCGCGATCCCAATTGGAAGCTGATCGCCACCCAAGAACCGATGTGAGGGTCAGGCTGCCGGACAGAATTGCGCTTCCATTTATGATCCTAACTATGGTCTTTGAAATGTCATCATTGGCCAATGTGACTCTCTCGCCAGTTGATTTTGGCGCCTTGGAAGGCTGGGTCGAAGAGGATCACGCTGCGGCATTGGATGTCTTCAAACGATCTTGCAGGGAAATCGCTGGTGATGGTCGGCAATTCAGCCGACCAATCCGCTTCGGCGGAACGCGGGAAGATTGGCTGCAAACCTGCAAATCAGCAGCCAAAGCAACTGACCCCCGCAGGTTTTTTGAGAGCCATTTCAGAACTTATGTTGTGATTGATCGGGATCGGCCGGAAGGCCTGTTCACCGGCTACTTCGAAGCTGAAGCAGAGGGCAGTAGGTCAGCCTCGAGCATCTATCGCGTTCCTCTCTACCGACCGCCGCCGGAACTTGTGGCCTTTGATGAGGATGACACGCATACCACGGGTTTGCATTACGGTCGGAAGACCAATGGCAGACCACTACCCTTCTTTACCAGAAAGCAAATCGAAGAAGGAGCACTGGCTGGCCGCAATTTGGAGATTGTCTGGCTCAAGGACTGGGCTGATGCATTCTTTATTCAGGTGCAAGGATCTGGCCGCGTACGGCTGCCCGATGGCACTTACATGAGGCTGTCCTATGGCATGAAGTCCGGTCTGCCATACACCGGAATTGGCGCCATACTCGTGAGCCGGGGACTTGTCCCAAGGAACAGAATATCGATGCAGGCCATCAGGCGGTGGATGAAGGATAACCCGGCCGAAGCGCGTGACTTGATGTGGCAGAATGAATCATATGTCTTCTTCAGGGAAATGACCACCTCGGACCCCCTGCTGGGGCCAATCGGTGCACAGGGTGTTCCGCTCACGCCATCACGCAGTCTGGCCATTGATCGCAAGATCTGGGCATATGGTACGCCTGTTTGGCTGGAGACAACACGACCAATTGACAGTACCCGGCACGAAGAATTCCGGAGACTGCTGATCAGTCAGGATACCGGATCCGCAATCATCGGGCATGCCAGGGGTGATGTATTCTGGGGCATGGGAATCGAGGCCTCAGAGACGGCCGGTCACATGAAGAGCCCAGGCCGCATGATTGTTCTATTGCCAAAAGCGGTCGCCACCAGGGTCAATGCCGAGCGATGAGCGGCAAGCCACCAGACTATGATCTTTGGGATGAGGTGGTGAAAACGGTGAAACCACTCGCTCAACGCCATCGGCCGCGGAAGTCCCCCCTGCCGTCGGTGGCAGTTGACATTCCGAAGGCTGCGCAGCGAATTTCTGTCCCGCATATTCACGTGCCCAACAATGTGGTCCATGCGCCGCCACCGTTCACAGGGTTCGACCGGCGTACTGCGCAACGTATGCTGAGAGGCCAGGTCGACATAGATGGCCGCATCGATCTTCACGGTGTTGGAGTGGAGATGGCCCGGGTGAAATTGCTTCAGTTTCTCACAGGGTGTCAGTCTCAGGGGCTACGTACCGTGCTCGTCATTACCGGCAAGGGTGACTCACCCTTTGCACGTCATACCTTGCATGGAACATCACTCTTTCATACGCAAGAGCGGCAGGGTCGGCTGCGAAGGTTAGTACCAGACTGGTTCCATGAGCATCCATTTCGGGTTGTCATCAGCGGATATCAACCGGCCCATCCGAAGCACGGCGGCGGAGGCGCGCTCTATGTCAAGCTGCGGAGAATTCGAGAACGGCGATGACTCCTTTCGGCGATCGCATGCGAAGGCTACGCCAAGAGCGAGGCGTGACACTCAAGGACATGGCACGAGAGATTGGTGTATCCTCGGCCTATCTTTCGGCGCTGGAACACGGGAAGCGGGGCCGACCCGGATGGCATCTTATCCAGCGCATCCTGACCTATTTCAACATCATATGGGATGATGCTGAGGAGGTCGTCAGGCTGGCTCGCATATCCCACCCCCGTATTACGATCGATACATCCGGACTTTCGCCGAAGGCTACCGAGGTGGCAAATCGCCTGGCTGACGAGATCGGCAAACTGGATCAGGCATCACTCGATGAAATCCTGATGGTCTTGGATCGCGGACGGCACCGGATCAGAGGATGAATTTGGACAAGTCGGCGTTCTTTGCAAGGTCTCCGACATGCTTATTGACATAGTCGCCATCGATCATGATGGATTCGCCCGATCTGTCGGTAGCGGTGAAGCTCACCTCGTCGAGGACACGCTCCAGGACAGTCTGAAGCCTACGGGCTCCAATGTTTTCGATTGACGAATTTGCGTCTGCCGCAATAGCTGCAATTGCATTGATCCCGTCTGTAGTGAACTCCAATTCCACACCTTCTGTGGCGAGCAAGGCTTTGTATTGCTTGAGAAGGCTTGCCTCGGGCTCCGTAAGGATGCGTTTGAAATCATCGCGACCGAGAGCCTTGAGTTCGACGCGAATCGGAAGCCGGCCCTGGAGTTCCGGAAGGAGATCGGAAGGTTTGGCAATATGGAAGGCGCCCGAGGCGATGAACAGAATGTGGTCGGTCTTCACCGCACCATGCTTCGTCGACACGACCGTTCCTTCGATCAGGGGCAAAAGATCCCTCTGGACACCCTCGCGACTCACATCGGCGCCCTGGCGCTCCGAGCGCGCACAGATCTTGTCAACTTCATCGAGAAACACGATGCCATTGTTTTCGACAGCAGAGATTGCATCTTGGACGACTTGTTCCTGATCGAGCAACTTGTCGGATTCTTCCGCAAGAAGAACCTCATGGCTGGCCTTGACGGTCAATCGGCGAGCCTTCGTGCGGCCGCCGAAGGCCTTGCCCAGCATGTCCGAAAGATTGATGACGCTCGCTGAAGAGCCCGGCATGCCCGGAAGGTCGAAACTGGGTAATCCGCCCGTATCGGCCACCTGCACCTCGATTTCCTTCTGATCGAGTTCACCTGCCCTAAGTTTGCGCCGAAAGGCCTCGCGCGTTGCTTCTGAAGCGTTACTGCCCACCAATGCGTCGATGACCCGCGCCTCCGCATTCAAGTGGGCGTGTGCCTCCACGTCCTTGCGGCGGGCCGCCTTCGCCATCGAAATACCGACTTCGACAAGGTCGCGGATAATCTGGTCAACATCCCGGCCGACATAGCCCACTTCGGTAAATTTGGTTGCCTCGACCTTGATAAAGGGCGCATTTGCGAGCTTGGCCAGCCGCCTGGCGATCTCGGTCTTTCCAACACCCGTGGGGCCGATCATGAGGATGTTCTTCGGCATCACCTCTTCGCGCATTGGGCCCTGCAATTGTTTACGGCGCCAGCGGTTCCTCAGTGCGATGGCGACTGCCCTCTTGGCGTCCATCTGGCCGACGATATGGCGGTCAAGTTCAGAAACAATCTCACGCGGCGAGAAGTCGGTCATGCCAGCCTTTCAACAGTAATGTTGGAATTGGTGTAGACGCAGATTTCTGCGGCAATGGCCATGGCCTTGCGTGCGATGGCTTCCGCATCCATGTCGCTGTCGATGAGGGCCCGCGCCGCGGCCAGAGCATAGTTGCCGCCGGAACCAATGGCAATCACACCACGTTCCGGCTCCAGCACATCGCCTGTACCGGTGAGAACGAGGCTCACAGACCGATCGGCGACGATCATCATGGCCTCCAGACGCCGCAGGTAACGATCAGTGCGCCAATCCTTGGCCATGTCGACGCATGCACGTGTCAATTGCTGAGGATATTGCTCGAGTTTGGCTTCAAGCCGCTCGAAAAGTGTCATGGCGTCCGCTGTCGCGCCGGCAAATCCGGCGATCACATGGCCGCCGGAGCCCAAGGGGCGGACCTTGCGGGCATTTCCCTTGATGACGGTCTGCCCAAGGCTGACCTGCCCGTCACCGGCGATCACCACCACCCCATTCTTACGAACAGTAAGAATCGTCGTGCCATGCCATTGAACTGGTTCAGCCATTTGATCTCCTCTTAACCCGGTTAGTGATGTAGGCCCGCTTGAGGCGAAAGAAAAGGCACCTTGGCCAACTCTTGTTGCATCTGCTAAATGGCGGACGTTACCGGCCGGTAAGGTCAGGAGAGTTTCATGCGTAAGGCTAAAATTGAACGGAAGACGACCGAAACCGAAATCTCGGTATCGCTCGACCTCGACGGCACTGGTAGCTTCGACATTAAGTCGGGTATCGGTTTCCTGGACCACATGCTCGAGCAATTGTCGCGGCATGCGTTGATCGACATCTCCCTCAGCGCCAAAGGCGACACCCATATCGACTTCCATCACACAACAGAAGATGCAGGCATTGCCTTAGGACGCGCCGTTGCTGAGGCGCTTTCAGATCGCAAGGGAATTCAGCGCTATGCGTGTGTTACCTTGCCGATGGACGAAACCCTTGCACGAGCCGCAGTCGATGTGTCGGGAAGGCCCTATCTTATATGGAAGGTCGAGTTCAGCCGGCCAAAGATAGGTGATTTTGATACGGAACTCGTCCGGGAGTGGTTCCAGGCTTTTGCCATGAACGCTGGTATCACGCTTCATGTCGAGACTCTTTACGGCGAAAATAGCCATCACATCGCAGAATGCTGTTTCAAGGCCCTTGCACGGGCTTTGCGCGAGGCAATCGAAATTGATCCCAGGCAAAGAGACCGCATCCCGTCAACCAAGGGTTCATTGTTGGGCTGATGGCGACTTACAGCATATTTTGCCGGGAGGGCGGATCGCCGGATTCGGTGGTCTTCGTCAAGGAGGGCTTCTCCGTGCCGGCCATGGTGTTTACCGTCCTTTGGGCTCTGTGGCACAAGATGTGGATTGCGGCGGCAGTAATGCTCGTGGTGATGGCCCTTGTGGCCGGCTTGTTCAGTATTCTCGCCCCTGATGATCAGATGATTGCGGTCGTCAATTTGGCAGCCGGACTGGTGCTTGGATTTGAAGCACACAGGCTGAGATGCTGGTCGTTGACCTTGTCAGGATATCGGCAGGCAGATCTGATACAGGCCCAAAACATTGACGAGGCGGAGTGGAAATATTTCCTGCATATTGCCCGGCAGAGGGCGCTGGTTGTCCATACCTCGCGCAAATTACCCGCAACAGATGACCTGGAAGCTCTCGGGCTGTTCGGAATGGTGTGATCAGGAATGTCAGTTGCCATCATTGATTACGGGTCGGGGAACCTGCACTCTGCCGCAAAGGCATTTGAGCGGGCAGCCAGGGACAGCGGCATTTCAACGCCGATCGTCGTGACGGCCGATCCCGATATCGTTCGGAAGGCAGAAAGAATAGTTTTGCCCGGTGTAGGGGCTTTCAAGGATTGCCATGATGGTTTGCAAGCTGTCGCCGGCATGTGGGACACTATTTCCAGTGAGGTGATTGCCGGTGGCAAGCCCTTTCTCGGAATCTGCGTCGGCATGCAGCTCATGGCCAGCCGGGGACTGGAACACGACGTGACATCGGGATTTGGCTGGATTCCGGGAGATGTGAAACGTATCGAACCCAGTGATCCCACGCTGAAGATACCACATATGGGCTGGAACACGCTCGATCCGCGGCACCCGCATCAACTCTTGCAGGGAATACCGCTCGGCGAGGCTGGCGCTCATGCCTATTTCGTGCATTCCTATCATCTTGAGACCCAAGTCCCGGACCACGTGGTTGCGACCACGCCCTACGGCATGCAGGTCACCGCCATGGTTGGTCGCGACAATATGGTGGGAACCCAGTTCCATCCCGAGAAGAGCCAGCGGCTCGGTCTGTCCCTCATCGCAAACTTCCTGAGGTGGTATCCGTGATCCTGTTTCCGGCGATTGACTTGAAAGACGGTCAATGTGTCCGCCTCAGGTTGGGCGACATGGATCAGGCGACGGTTTTCAACGACGACCCAGCTGCCCAGGCGCTGCAATTTCAGGAGCAGGGATTTGCGTGGCTGCATCTAGTAGATCTGAATGGCGCTTTCGCCGGACATCCGGTCAATGCGCCCGCAGTCGAAGCGATACTCAAGGCAATCACGATTCCTGTGCAGTTGGGCGGTGGCCTGCGCAATCTGCAGCAGATTGAAGCCTGGCTTTCGAAAGGGGTGCGACGGGTCATCCTCGGTACTGTTGCCCTGCGCAATCCCGAGTTGGTGCGGCAGGCCTGTAGGAGATTCCCTGGTCGTGTCGCTGTTGGCATTGATGCCAAGAATGGTCGTGTTGCCGTCGAAGGCTGGGCCGAGACGTCTGATCTGACCGCGATCGACCTGGCGCGGCGTTTTGAGGACGCGGGCGTATCTGCAATCATATTTACGGATGTCGACCGCGACGGAATTTTGAAGGGGCTGAACATAGATTCGACCCTAGCCTTGGCGAATGCGACGGCAATTCCGATCATCGCAAGCGGCGGATTGGCCTCCATCGATGACATTCGAAGACTCCTGCAGCCAGATTGCGCACCGCTCGAAGGTGCGATTTCCGGTCGTGCCCTCTACGACGGCAGGTTAGATCCGACGGAAGCGCTCGCCATGATCAAAGCCGCAAGGGGCGCGCAAGAATGTTGAAGGCACGTCTTATTCCCTGCCTGGACGTGAAGGATGGTCGTGTCGTGAAAGGCGTGAACTTTGTCGATCTCCGCGACGCTGGCGATCCCGTGGAGATTGCCAAAGCCTATGATTCCGCCGGTGCCGATGAATTGTGTTTTCTTGATATAGCGGCCACCCACGAAGACCGCGGCATTATTCTGGATGTCGTGACCCGTACCGCGGAAGCTTGCTTCATGCCGCTCACAGTGGGTGGCGGCGTGCGTACCCTCGAGGATATCCGCACGTTGCTGTTGGCTGGTGCCGACAAGGTGTCGGTCAATTCAGCAGCTGTTTCCAATCGCGACTTCGTTCGCCGGGCGGCCGAGAAATTTGGCAGTCAATGCATCGTGGTTGCTATTGATGCGAAACAGGTGGCGACCGGAAAATGGGAGATATTCACTCATGGCGGGCGCAAGGCAACCGGCATCGATGCTATCGCCTATGCAGAGGAAGTTGTGGCTTTGGGGGCCGGAGAAATTCTGCTTACCTCAATGGATCGAGATGGGACGGGAACAGGTTTTGACATCGAGCTGACCCGCGGTGTGGCCGACGCAATTTCTGTTCCTGTCATAGCTTCCGGAGGAGTTGGAACGCTTGAGCATCTTGTCGAGGGCATTCGCGATGGCCATGCAACTGCGGTACTCGCAGCCTCAATCTTCCACTTTGGAACCTACTCCATCGCCGAAGCCAAGGAGTATCTGGCGTCGCGCGGCGTGGCAATGCGGCGTAGTTAGGAGCAGCCATGAGCAGTGATCGACTAGATGTCATGGCGGATCTGATCCGCTCGATCGCCGATCGGAAGCAAGTGCCACCCGACCAATCCTATACGGCCAGCCTCCTTTCCAAAGGGATCGAAAAATGCGCGAAAAAATTCGGCGAAGAGGCCTTCGAGATTGCTTTGGCAGCAGTCGGTGGAAACAAGAGCCGCGTCATTTCTGAAGCCGCGGATGTTGTCTACCATCTTCTGGTGCTTCTCGAGTCCACCGGCGTAACGGTATCGGAAGTCATGACCGAACTCGAACGCCGCCAGGGCACCAGCGGTATTGTTGAAAAAGCGGGCCGGGCGAAGGACTGAAACATGGAAGAGCTTGCCAAGGAGGTCTCGCCGTTTCGTCGATTTTCGCGGGAGGAATGGGCGGCGTTGCGTGCTGACACGCCCATGACCCTGACACAGTCCGACCTCGACGAACTGCGGGGGCTGAACGATCGCATGGACCTCGCCGAAGTTGAAGCGATCTATCTGCCGCTCTCCCGGCTTCTCAACCTTTATGTTGCTGCTACGCAGGGTCTTTTCCGCGCAACCAACAACTTCTTGCATCTCAACGATCGCAAGGTGCCCTACATCATCGGAATGGCGGGAAGCGTTGCCGCCGGCAAGAGCACCACAGCCCGCATTCTTCAACGGCTCTTGGCCAGATGGCCGAAACACCCGAAAGTCGATCTTGTGACGACGGATGGGTTTTTGTTGCCGAATGCAGTCCTGGAGCGCGAGGGTCTGATGACCCGGAAGGGCTTCCCTGAGAGCTACGATCTGCCGGCCATTCTGAGGTTCATGTCGGATATCAAAGCTGGTGAGCGCAATGTTATAGCTCCGGTTTATTCCCATCTGACCTATGACGTTCTCAAGGATGAGAGGATCGTCGTCGACCAGCCAGACATTCTGATTGTTGAAGGCCTGAACGTCCTTCAGACGGGGCGCCCCCCACGAGACGGGCGGGGTATTCCCAACACGTCTGACTTTTTCGATTTCTCCATTTATCTGGATGCCGACGTGGCTGACCTGCGCAAGTGGTATATCGAGCGCTTTCTGACACTGCGCGACGGTGCCTTCAAGAATCCGAAGTCCTACTTCCATCGGTACGCGTCTCTATCTGATGCAGAGGCGCAAGAAACGGCCACACGCATCTGGGAAACGATCAACTACTTAAATCTTCGCGAGAACGTGCTTCCGACCCGGCCCCGCGCCGATCTCGTGTTGCGCAAGGGCGCTGATCATTTCATCCGGAGTGTCTTCCTACGAAAATTATAGGAGACCGACTGCGCGCGCGTGGGCTTTCAGGTTTATCTCTGGTCGGGCCCCGATATGGGAGATTACTTCCGCAGCAGCCAGCGCTCCCAATTGAGCGCAGTGGGGAAGCTTCAAGCCATGGGTGAAGCCATAAAGGAAGCCGGCCGCGAACAGATCACCGGCCCCCGTGACGTCGACGACGGTATTGACTGGATAGGCTGGAATTGCGTGGATGTCATGTCCGCGAACCACGACGCAGCCCGCGGCCGAGCGGGTCAGGACGGCAATTGGACAGTCCTTGCGAATGGCCTGCAACGCACCATCAAAGTTCTGGGTCTGATAGAGTGATTTGATCTCCGCTTCGTTGGCAAATACGATGTCGATCCCGTTACGGATCAGCTCCAGAAAGCTGTCCCTGTGTCGCTCGACACAGAATGAATCGGACAAGGTGATGGAAGTCAGTTGTCCGGCTTCGCGGGCAAGCTTTGAGGCCAATTTGAAAGCTTCCTTCGCCTCGGGCCGGTCCCAGAGATAGCCTTCCATGTAGGTTACCTTGGAAGACTGGACGGTGTCGCGATCGATATCGTCGACGGTCAGATTAACGCAGGCGCCCAGATAGGTATTCATGGTCCGTTCTCCATCCGGCGTCACCAGGATGAAGGAACGGGCCGTCGCTGGTCCAGCAACCGACGGCATCGAGTCAAAACGAACACCCTGCCCACGCATGTCATGCCGATAGATCGCGCCGAGCTGGTCAGCCTTCACCTTCCCGAAATAGGCGCAACTTCCACCGAAAGACGCAACTCCGGCGGCCGTATTGCCAGCCGAACCGCCCGATATCTCAATGGCCTGCCCCATATCGGCATAGAGCGCCTCGGCCCTTGCCTCGTCGATCAGGTTCATTGAGCCTTTCACCAGACCGTGACGGCTAACGAATGCATCATCGACTCTGGCGATAACGTCTACAATTGCATTGCCAATGCAAAGCACATCCTGCTTGATCTCGGTCATGAACACCCCGTCCGTATCGATGGTATCGCCTAGACCAGTGCCCTTGCGCTTGCAAGCTCCGACCACTAGGTGAAGGCATGATGTTGTCAGCACTGTTCAAGGCGCTAGGCGATCTTCTTTCGCCCGACTTCCGCGGCATTGTGATCAAGGCTTTGGGGCTGACGCTTGTCCTTTTCGCTACCGTGCTGATCGGCGTCGAGGCATTGGTGATAATTTCCACCCAGTTCTCGTGGCCCTGGGCCGAGTGGGCGCTGGCTGTGGGAACAGGTCTCGTGCTCGTTGTCGCCTTCTTTTTCCTCATGGCGCCGGTCTCGGCGATTTTTGCCGGTCTCTTTCTTGATGCCGTCGCAGAACAGGTGGAAATGAGACACTACCCAAGAGATCGCCCAGGCGTGCCCCTGAGACCTGTAGCCGCCATTGTGACCGCGCTCCAGTTCGCAGTGATTGTTCTGGTGGTCAACCTGGCAATTTTGCCCATGGTATTCTTTGGCATTGGTGCCATCGTCCTCATTGTGGCCAACGCCTATCTCCTGGGACGCGAGTATTTCGAGATGATTGCGATGCGCCACCTATCAATCGTGGAGGCACGCAGGCTGCGGAAGGAGAATGCCGCGCTCGTCTTTGTCGCCGGATTGGCACCGGCTTTCCTGACACTAATTCCTGCGATCAATCTGATCGTTCCGTTTTTTGCGACAGCCTACTATGTGCACATCTTCAAGCGGGTGCTGGCGTCTTCGGTTTGAATTTGCATATGTCCGCAATGGGACACCGCCAGCACTCGGGTTTCCGCGCCTTGCAGATATACCTGCCATGCAGAATGAGCCAGTGATGGGCATGACGCAGGTATTCCTTGGGCACACATTTCAATAGTTTGAGCTCGACCTCTTGAGGCGTCTTTCCAGGAGCCAGTCCGATGCGATTGCCGAGTCGGAAGATGTGCGTATCGACTGCGATTGTGGGTTGGCCAAAGGCTGAATTCAGAACCACATTGGCCGTCTTGCGGCCAACACCCGGGAGAGATTCAAGCGCATTTCGGTCTTCCGGAACGGTGCCATCATACCGATCGATCAAGATTTGCGAGAGCGCAACAACGTTTTTCGCCTTGGTCCGGTACAGTCCGATGGATTTGATGTATTCGCGAAGCCGCTCCTCTCCGAGCTGAACCATTTTTTCAGGGGTCTCGGCAATGGCAAATAATGGAGCGGTCGCGCGATTGACGCTTTCGTCCGTCGCCTGCGCGGACAGCACCACCGCAACGAGCAGGGTAAAGTGATTGATGAAATTCAACTCGCCCCGCGGCTCTGGATTGCTCGCGCTGAGGCGCCGAAATATCTCGGTAATGTCTCCTGCTGGAAGTCGTGTTGCCTTGGTCATGAATTTCCTGCACTAATGACATCCTTGCGTAGAATGGAAACATGGAACGAGGCAACCCCAAAGCATGGCAGGCGGTGCTTACGCCGCACCGGAGCCTCGATCAGCGGGGCTTTCTGCTCTTGATGGGATTGATCGTGGCCGTCAACCTTGTAGTAGGCGTCCTGTTTCTGGTTGCAGGAGCTTGGCCTGTGGCAGGATTTGCGGGCTTGGACGTCTTGGCAATCTGGTTGGCCTTTCGAGCCAATTTCACCGATGCCCAACAGGCGGAGCGGATTGTCATCACCGAGCATGAACTTGTTTTCGAAAGAGTATCGAGGACCGAACCCCTGCAGACGCGACGCTTTGTGCGCCGTTGGGTGAAGGTCGACCTCGACGAGGATCAGGAGCGAGAACTGGTTGGCAGCTTGTTCCTGACCTCGGGCAGGGCGCGCATCTCGATTGGTGAATTCCTGTCTCCCGGCGAGAGAAAGGATCTTGCGTCCCGGCTGCGGGCTGCCCTCGCCATCCCGCGTATTTGATCAGGAATCGGGTGGCGACCAGGCTTGTATGGCGGCTAGAACGTACTCACCCCTCATTGGCAATTCGCCCGAGGGGGCCGCTTGGGTTCACATGTGAGGGTCGCCAGATGATAGCCATCCGTGAAGACAGTAGGCTGGTCCAAGATTACGAGGTGGTGAGGCGGAGCCTCGATCATATGCGGCAGAATTGGCGCAACCAGCCTTCGTTGGACGATCTAGCGGCGATGAACGGGATGAGTGGCGCTCATCTGCAGCGCCTGTTCATGCGGTGGGCAGGACTGAGCCCCAAGGCTTTTCTCCAGGCACTTACTCTCGATCACGCCCGACAATTGCTGCGAGAATCGGCCACCGTGCTGGATGTGGCCTACGAGGTGGGGCTTTCAGGGCCAGGTCGACTGCATGATCTGTTTGTGACCCACGAGGGGATGCCTCCCGGCGTCTTCAAGACCGGCGGCAAGGGCCTCACAATCCACTATGGGTTCCACGATTGCCCCTTCGGCCGGGTGCTGCTTATGACGACGGACTTGGGGCTCTGCGGTCTGGCCTTCGCGGATTTAGGCGAGGAGTCTGCAACATTCACCGACATGACCCGTCGCTGGCCACAAGCCGACTATGTCGAGGATGAAAGTCGCATGCTCCCGTTGGTGCAGCGAATTTTCAACAGGTCAAGATGGAATGAGGAACAGCCCCTCCGTATCGTCTTCATCGGGACCGAATTTGAGACGAAAGTCTGGCAAACTTTGCTGCGGGTACCCATGGGCAAGGCAACGACCTATTCGGACATCGCCGCTCATATCGGGACACCACAGGCAAGCCGCGCCGTAGGCAGCGCGGTGGGGAAGAATCCAATTTCCTTTGTTGTTCCCTGTCACCGGGTTCTGGGTAAATCCGGCAGCTTGTGTGGATACCACTGGGGAATCACGCGAAAACAGGCCATATTGGGATGGGAAGCAGGCGTGTCAGGAACGGGCTGAGCCGGCCTTCCTCAACCTCACGATCACATCGATCCGATCCACCTCCGTGCCTTCCGGCAGGGATGGAAGCCCCTTGACCTCAAGTTCTTCGGTTCCAATGTCAATGAGGCCGCCGTCTTCCAGGAAATAGTGAAAATGGTTTGACGTATTGGTGTCAAAGAAGGTCCTGTCGCCTTCTATGGCGACTTCGCGTAGCAGTCCCGCTTCTGTGAACTGATTGAGCGTGTTGTAGACAGTGGCAAGGGAAACAGGGATGCGGGCAGTCTCGGCTTCCCGCAAGAGCGATTCCGCACTCACGTGGCGATCGCCGCCCTGGAACAAGAGCTCGGCCAGCGCCAGGCGCTGCCGGGTGGGACGGAGGCCCACCACCCGCAATTTTTCAATGACGCTTTGTTCGCACTTGGACATGTCAACAAGAACATATAATCCAGCCTAGGCATTTCACGCAACTCTGATGCCAGAACTGCATCCTTTGGCCCCAGACAGCGGGCTTGGACCGGCCCATTCGCTTGTGATAGGAACGCGGTGAGCTTCGGATGGGTTGACCCTCATGGGGATGAATAAGACAGAATGACTGAGCGAAAATCGCACTTTGATTATGAAGACTTGCTGGCTTGCGGCCGGGGTGAGCTCTTTGGGCCTGGCAACGCCCAGCTTCCGCTTCCGCCCATGCTTATGTTCGACCGGATAACCGAGATCTCGGCTACTGGCGGTTCCTTGGGTCTAGGCAAGGTGGTGGCCGAGCTGGACATCAAGCCCGACCTTTGGTTTTTCCCATGCCATTTCCAGGGTGATCCGGTAATGCCCGGCTGTCTAGGCTTGGATGCGCTGTGGCAAATGACCGGGTTCTTCCTGGGTTGGCTTGGCGAACCAGGCAAAGGACGCGCTCTTGGCGTTGGAGAAGTGAAGCTGAAGGGCATGGTGACCCCTGCGGTCAAGACCGTGACCTATGAAGTCGAAATTACTCGGCTTATTCTGCGAAAGCTCAAGCTTGCCATGGCCAGTGGCATCATGAAGGCCGATGGTGAGACGGTCTATCAGGTTACCGATATGAAGGTCGGCCTGTTCGAACCCGTGGCAGCCTGAGCGAAGGAGGTAAAGCATGCGGCGAGTGGTCGTAACCGGGCTTGGTATCGTCTCAAGCATTGGAAACAATGTACAGCAGGTGTTGGCCTCTCTGCGAGAGGCAAAGTCGGGAATAGTCAAGGCCGACGACTACGTGCGCCTTGGCTTCCGCTGTCAGGTTCATGGCGCGCCCGACTATGATCTGGAGAGCGTGGATCGTCGGATCCGCCGATTTATGGGTGACGGAGCCGCCTGGAACTATGTTGCCATGCAGCAGGCAATCTCCGACTCCGGACTTGAAGAGACGGACGTGAAGAACGATCGGACTGGAATTATCATGGGATCGGGCGGGCCGTCCACTCGTACGATCGTGGCTGCGGCTGATACGACGCGCGAAAAGGGTCCGAAGCGTGTCGGACCCTTTGCTGTACCCGCTGCGATGTCGAGCACCAATTCGGCGACGCTCGCAACGCCCTTTGGCATCAGGGGTGTCAACTATTCGATCTCATCGGCTTGTGCGACCTCCGCGCATTGCATTGGAAATGCCGCTGAACTGATCCAGTGGGGCAAGCAAGACGTGATGTTCGCCGGAGGCGGCGAAGAGCTCGACTGGACCCTCTCGGTTCTCTTCGACGCCATGGGGGCCATGTCATCGAAATACAATGCAACCCCGGAAAAGGCGTCGCGCGCTTATGACAAGAACCGGGATGGTTTCGTGATCGCCGGCGGCGCCGGAACTGTCGTCTTGGAGGAACTCGAACATGCCAGGGCCCGTGGCGCGAAGATTTATGCCGAACTCGTCGGTTATGGCGCGACATCGGATGGATACGACATGGTGGCTCCATCGGGTGAGGGGGCAGCCCGCTGCATGCGGCAGGCCATGGCAACGGTGAAGGAGCCCATCGACTACATCAATCCGCATGCTACTTCGACACCAATCGGTGACAAGAAGGAAATCGAGGCGATTCGCGATGTATTCGGTGCGAAGATTCCTTCGATCTCCGCAACCAAATCGCTAACTGGCCATTCCCTTGGCGCGACGGGCGTGCAGGAAGCAATCTATTCGATCTTGATGATGTGCAATGGCTTCATCTGCGAAAGTGCAAATATTGAAGAGCTGGATCCGGAATTTGAAGACATTCCAATCGTCCGGTCGCGTATGGACAACGCCGCGATCAACGTCGTCATGTCAAACAGCTTTGGCTTTGGCGGCACCAACGGAACACTCGTCTTCCAGCGATATGATGGCTGATCACAATGATTGACGGTTTGATGAAGGGGCGTCGGGGCTTGATCATGGGGGTAGCCAATGATCACTCTATCGCATGGGGTATAGCAAGGCAGTTGCACGCCCATGGTGCCGAGTTGGCGTTTACCTACCAGGGCGAGGCATTCGGCAAGCGGGTGAAGCCACTGGCAGAAGAAGCGGGTTCCAATCTGCTCATGCCATGTGATGTTGAAGATATCGCTACTGTTGACGCGGTATTCCAAAATCTGAAATCCGAATGGGGCAAGATCGATTTCGTTGTCCATGCTGTTGCCTTCTCGGACAAGAATGAGCTGAAGGGAAAATACGCGGATACGAGCCGAGACAATTTCGTTCGGACGATGGTCATTTCCTGCTTCTCTTTCACCGAGATAGCCAAGCGTGCAGCAGCGCTGATGCCCGATGGAGGCGCCTTGGTCACCCTCACCTATGGGGGCTCGGTTAGGGTGATGCCGAACTACAATGTGATGGGCGTTGCAAAGGCGGCTCTTGAAGCATCCGTGCGCTACCTTGCGGCCGACTACGGTCCCCAGGGAATTCGAGTCAATGCAATATCAGCGGGACCCATGCGGACATTGGCTGGTGCCGGTATCGGCGATGCCCGCGCGATGTTCAATTACCAGCAGAGTCATGCACCTTTGAGACGTACCATCACGCTTGATGAGGTTGGCGGTGCCGGATTGTATCTTCTCTCGCCGCTGTCGGGTGGGGTAACGGGGGAGATCCACTACGTGGACTCTGGGTATAACATCATCTCCATGCCGCGACCGGAAGATATCAAGGGCTGAGTTTGAGCCAAATCAAGGTCCTGGTGACCGGTCCCTGACACACATCGGCCGTTGGAGGTCGATATGCACAAGGACTGGAACAATCTGTTGCATGGTCTGTCTGCCCCCTTGCGCGAACTGCGCGAAGGTGCGCCCGATATCATGAAGGGTTTCTCGGCTATCGCGCAGGCGTCTTTGAAAGCCAATGCGCTTGATACCAAGACCAAGGAACTCATTGCACTGGCCATCGGCGTTGCGACCCGTTGCGATGATTGCATCGGGTTTCATATCAAGGCTGCACTCGCGCAGGGCGCCAGTCGGGCTGAAATCTTCGAAACGTTGGGAATGGCAATATACATGGGTGCCGGGCCGTCAGTCATGTATGCAGCCCACGCTGTGGACGCTTACGATCAGATGACTGCCAAGCCGGCAGATCAGCCTGCGACATAATTCTTTGCTTCGATCGACGTGATCGACGGCCTGTTGCCAGTCAGTGGATTGTCTGGGTTCCAGGCCAGAGTTGTCTCGTAGAAGCGGGTCGACAGGGCGTCATACATGACAAGCCGGCCCGCCAGGCTCTCGCCAACGCCGAGAATTTCCTTGAGTACCTCCATTGCCTGCATTGACCCCATGATGCCTGGCAACGCGCCGAGTATTCCAGCTTCCTCACAGGCGGGGAACAGCCCTCTCGGTGGAATGTCGCCCATGAAACAACGATAGGTTGGCCAGGGAGTCCCTGACGGGGACGTCAGATGGGGCTTGAACGTGGAAATCTGGCCGTCAAACTGGCCAACGGCGGCTGAAACCAGTGTCCTTCCTGCAAAGTAGCAGGCATCGCTGACAAGGAATCTGGTTGGAAAGTTGTCGCAACCATCGGCGACAACATCATATTGTGAAATGATATCCAGCGCGTTTTCTGCGGCAATCCGGTAATCATGTTCGACAATGTGAACATGGGGGTTGATGGACTGCATCGTTTCGCGGGCGCTGGCCGTCTTGCTGATCCCGACGCGCGCCGTCTGATGAGCCACCTGTCGCTGCAGGTTTGAGAGGCTCACCTTGTCGTGATCGATGATGCCGATCGTACCCACGCCTGCGGCGGCAAGATAGAGGAGGGCCGGCGATCCCAGTCCACCCGCCCCGACTACAAGAACCTTCGCGGCCCTCAACTTGGCTTGCCCCGGTCCGCCAACTTCGTGAAGCACGAGGTGGCGGGCATAGCGCTCGAGCTCATCGTCAGAAAGGGCCATCAGTGTGTTCCCGAAGAGCCGAATCCACCCGATCCACGTTCCGTCTCTTCGAGATCGTCGGAAACGAGCCACCGGGCACGCGAGACCGGTGCGATGACGATCTGTGCGACGCGATCACCTCGATTGATGACAAAATCGGTGTCGCCAAGATTGATCAGCGGAACCTTGACCTCACCGCGATAATCGCAGTCGACGGTGCCTGGGGCGTTTAACACGGTTATTCCATGCTTGACCGCGAGACCGGACCTGGGCCTGACCTGTGCCTCATAGCCATCGGGCAGGGCTATTGCAAAGCCAGTGGGCATGAGGCAACGGGCACCAGACTTCAAAACGACTGGTTCGGCCGCCCTGAGATCCATTCCAGCCGCGCCAGCTGTCTCATAGGCGGGAAGTGGAAGATCGCCTCCATTTTCCAAGCGTTTGATCCGCACGATGGTCATGATTGTGCTTAAGTCCTTTCGACGAGTGCCACTGCGAGCCTGTTCATGAGGCGCTGGGCGACGGCTCGCTTGCTCATCTCGGGCCAGGACTCAATACCTGCTGCCGAAACGAGGTGGACGGTATTGCGATCACCTCCAAAGACGGCAGTTCCCTCACCAACATCATTCGCGACGATGAGATCGCAGTTCTTTTTCTTTAGCTTCTCGCGGGCATGTTCGAAGATTCTTTCCGTTTCGGCAGCGAATCCAACGGTAAGCACCGGGCGATCTTTCTTCAGAGTCGAAATGGTTTGCAGGATGTCAGGATTCTCGGTCAGATGCAGAATCGGAGCTCCGCCGGATTGCTTCTTGATCTTTTGGTTCGCTGTATCAGAGATCCGCCAGTCCGCAACGGCCGCCGAAAAGATGGCGATGTCGCACGGCAGTTCGTCTGCACACGCGTCGAGCATATCGTTGGCACTGATAACCGGGCGCATCTGAACACCAGGTGGAATGGGCAACGACACTGGCCCGGAGATCAGGACTGTTTCGGCTCCCAACGCAACCGCAGCTTCGGCAATGGCATAGCCCTGCTTGCCAGAGGAATGATTGGAGATGAACCGAACCGGATCGATGGCTTCGCGTGTCGGCCCGGCCGTAATGAGAACCTTGCGCCCGTCCAATGGCCGTGGCGGCGGGCACAACAGGCTCTCGATCGCCTCGAGGATGTCGGCGGGCTCTGCCATCCGGCCAGGACCATACTCGCCGCAAGCCATGTCGCCTTCGCTGGGCCCAACGAAATGGATGCCATCGTCGCGCAGTAATTGGACATTTCGCGCAGTTGCGCCATGTGTCCACATCCGGACATTCATGGCTGGGGCGACGAGCACCGGCTTGTCTGTCGCAAGAAGAGCCGTCGAAGCCAGATCATCTGCATGACCATGAGCCATCTTGGCCAGGAGGTCGGCAGTTGCAGGTGCGACGACCACGAGATCCGCCGAACGGGAAAGTTCGATGTGTCCCATCTCGACTTCATCTGTCAGGCTGAAGAGTGCCGTATGCACCTTCGCGGTCGTGAGGCTCGCGACCGAAAGTGGTGTTACGAATTCCTCAGCCGCGCGTGTCATGATGGCGTGGACGCGCATGTCGCGCTTGCGGAGCAACCGGACGAGTTCGAGGGACTTGTAGGCGGCTATCCCTCCGCCGATGATGAGAAGAACCGATCTCTTCAACGCTGGTATCATTGGCATATGATGGCAGAAATCGATCGCGGACGCCATCGCCTGGATTAGCGGATCAATGCATAGGCAATGATCATCAGCGCCGTTATCCCGGCACCAAGCGCCATATGGATTAGGCGCCGGGTCCCTGCCTTTTCCCTCGCCAGATCCTTGATCGTCTGCGGATCGAGGCGCAGTCCGCCCGATTGTGCCATCGAGGCCAACAGGGCCGTCGCACGGTGAGCGTCGTCGAGCATAGACGGCAAGCCCATTACGAGACGGCTTAACACCAATGTGCCCGTCTCGACCTTTCCAACCGGCCCAAGCCTGCGCTCGATCCAGCCGCGAACCACTGGTTCTGCGCTCACCCACATGTTCAGGTCGGGATTGAGGGTTCGGGCGACGCCTTCGACAACCACCATTGTCTTCTGAAGCAGCAGCAATTGCGGCTGCGTCGACATATTGAATTGTGCTGTCACCTCAAATAGCTGTGTAAGGAGCCGTGCCATGGATATCTCGTTTGCAGCACGGTCCATGATGGGTTCGCCGATGGCTCGAAGCGCTTGGGCGAAAGTCGCGGGGTCTTGGTCTGCGGGGACATAGCCGGCCTGGAAGTGAACGAGGCTGACCCGCATATAATCCCGGGTAATGAAACCAAATAGAATTTCAGCGAGGAACGACCGTTCCTTTTCACCGAGCCGTCCGGTGATGCCGAAATCGACCGCGACAATCTTCCCGCTATTGTCGACAAAAAGGTTGCCGGGATGCATGTCGGCGTGAAAGAAGCCGTCACGAATTGCATGACGCAGGAAGCTCTGAATCACGGTATCACCGAGCGCCTTTGCATCAAAACCCTTCGCCCTCAACGCCTCCACATCCGAAATCGGAGTTCCGTCAATCCATCCCGTGGTCAGTATCTGTCGGGCTGTCCGGCGCCAATCAATCCGCGGCACCACAAAGCCGGGATCTAGCCTGATGTTCTCCTGCATTTCCGAAATGGCCGAAGCTTCCATGCGCAGGTCGAGTTCAATGCGCATGGACTCTTCCAGCATCGCCACAGCAGCAACGGGACGCAACCGCCGCCCTTCGGCGCTGAACCGTTCGATCAACCGCGCCACAAAATAGAAACTCTGCAAATCGGCCGCGAAGCGCCCTTCTACCCCCGGTCGCAACACCTTTACGGCAACCGTCTCTCCATCCACCGTTACACCACGATGGACTTGCGCAACTGACGCGGCCGCGACCGGAGGCGACAGTTCCGAAAAGTGATCGGAGATCTTGCCACCCAGATTGCCCTGAATGATCGCCCTGGCTTGTTCCATGTCGAACGGCGGGAGTCTGTCCTGCAATGCCTTGAGTTCAAACGCGCGGGCAGGTCCGATGATGTCGGGGCGTGTCGCCAGAAACTGGCCAAGTTTGATGTAGCTCGGTCCGAGCGATGCCAAAGCCTCAGTGAGCCGGCTTTCGGGATCCGCTTGCGGCGAACGTGTCCCCAACCTTGCAACACGAATGCAAAAGCGGACCGTTGGGGGAAGATCCTTAAATTGACCAGACTGCAGAAGAACGTCGTAACGGGCGAGCGTTCGCCCCGCGCGCAGCAACCGGGCGATATGGACGAGACTCGAGAACATCAGATGCGCCAGCCTGAGTGAATGGCAACGACGCCACCAGTGAGGTTACGATAGGCAACACGGGCGAAACCGGCTGTCTCGATCATCCTCCTGAACTGTTCTTGTTTGGGGAAGGTCCGGATCGACTCGACCAGATAACGATAGGGATGACCGTCACCCGTCACCACCTTGCCCACCGCAGGGATGACAGTGAAGGAGTAGGCGTCGTAAATCGAATCGAGCACAGGAACATCGACCTGGGAAAATTCGAGGCAAAGGAATCTGCCACCGGGCTTCAGGACCCTGTAGGCCTCGGACAGGGCCCGATCGATATGCGTGACGTTTCGTATGCCAAATGCAATCGTGTAGGAATCAAACGAGCTATTGGGAAATGCCAATTGCTCTGCATTGCCAACAATAAAACGACAACGGTCCAGAAAGCCGCCGGCCTCTGCACGACGGCGCCCCTCGGCCACCATTTCAGGCGAAATGTCCGCAACCGTAACCTGGGTCCCGCTGCCGCCAGCTTGCAGGATCCGGAACGCAACATCACCCGTTCCCCCGGCAACGTCCAGCGCATGGAAGGCCATCATGCCGCGCGGTGGGTTGAGCATTGCAACCAGGTCATCTTTCCACAGCCGGTGAAGTCCCGCGGACATCAGGTCATTCATCTGGTCATAGCGCTCGGCAACCTTTGCAAAGACTTCGTTGACCAGACCTTGCTTTTCCGTTTCGGCAACCTTGCGGAATCCGAATGCGACATCCCTGTCAGTAGCTTGGTCCGTCATGGCGTGACTTTACCCTTGTGGTTCACGAACGTGTCAGCATAGCCTTGATCTCACCAAGCCGCATTGCGCCAGTAAAGTGAGCGAGAGCAAAATACGTGGTTATGCCGGCTGCGACCAGCAGTGCAAGACCCCAAAGCGCCGCAATGAAGCCCGCTCCTTCGGCATAGTTTGCGGCCAAAAGCCAGTAACCGAGCAGCAGGATGCCACCCATGACCAAACTGGACACCAAAATTCTTGGCAGACGGTGCCGGAGCCTCTCATCCATGTCATAGTAGCCGCGACGCGACAAGGCGAACCCCAAAAGGCAAGCATTGGCCCACGCGGCCAACGTGGTTCCCATCGCAATGCCAACATGACCATAGAAATACGACAGGCTGAAGCTTGTGATAACATTGATCACGACTGAGATGATCGCGAAGCGCATGGGCGTGGAGGTATCTTCCCTGGCAAAAAATCCGGGTTGAAAGACCTTGGTCAGCGAGAAGGCCGGAAGCCCGGCGGCAAAGATCAGGACCGCAGGTGCGACCGCATGGGTGTCAGCTCGGGTGAAGGCTCCGTGTTCGAATACCGTCTGGATGATGGGTACCGGGATTGACATGAGCGCCATGGCAGCAGGCAACGTCAGGAAGAGTGAAAGTTCCAATGCCCGGTTCTGGCTATGCCGCGCGCCGCTTTCATTGCCGGCGCGCAACTTCCGGGAAAGATCCGGCAAGAGAACAACACCAATGGCAACGCCGATGACACCCAATGGAAGCTGGTAGAGGCGATCGGCATAGTAGAGGTAAGAAACCGCGCGATCGATCGTTGTCGCGATCATCGTCGCGATGACCAGATTGATCTGCGTGATCCCACCAGAAACGATTCCAGGTATCGACAAGATGATCACGCGCTTCACATCGGGTGTCAATCTCGGGCGCCGCGGAAAAAGGGGCATCCCCGCCCGGCGACAAGCAATGGCAAGTACCACAAACTGCGTGACCCCGGCAGCAAAAATGCCCCAGGCAAAAATAAATCCGGTGGCGGGGGTGTTGCCGGTTGAGAGCAACCACGCGACCACATTCGCGCCGATCATCACAAGATTGAGGAATATGGGTGCCGCGGCGGCGGCTGTAAAACGGTTCAGGCTGTTAAGAACTCCCGATTGAAGAGCGGTAAGCGAGATGAAAAGCAAATATGGAAAGCAGATGCGCGTCAGATCGACAGCCAAATCGAATTTGCTGGGATCGCCAGAAAAGCCCGGCGCAATGACGAACATCAAGAGGGGCATCGCCAACATCGCCCCGCCAGAAAACAGCAGGAGCCAAGCCAATAGTGCTGAGAAGACTTCAACGGCGAAGTCGTGAGCTTTCGCCTCGCCTTCACCCTCTATGCGCTTGGCGAAGAGTGGCACGAAAGCGGAGTTGAATGCACCTTCGGCAAAGAGCGAGCGAAACAGGTTTGGGAATCGCTGCGCGACGAAGAAGGCCTCGGCGATAGCACCGGTACCGAGCGTGTAGGCCACCAATTGATCTCTTACGAAGCCGAGAAGGCGGCTAACAAGTGTGAGACCGCCAACCGTTGCTACTGATTTGAGAAGTGACATCTGGTGACCGGTTTTCAGGCCGATGCGGCCGACAGGGGTGGAGGAGCAAGGACTGCACCCAGGCTTGTCTCGATTACCTTTCTTCGTGAAGTACTTTCGATCTTGGCGCCGGTAAGATCGGTGACGTAGAAGACGTCCACTGCCTTCTCACCAAAGGTCGTGACATGGGCCGATCCGATATTGAGATTCAATTTATAGAGAGCTTCAGTGAGATCGTAGAGAAGACCGATGCGGTCGAGCCCATTGATCTCGATGACGGTGAATCGGTTGGACGACTGGTTATCAATTATGACCCTTGGTTCCACGGTAAACGCATTCAAACGACTCTGGGGACGATAGGCCTTCGCAACGGCTTCCTTCAACCACAGTTCACCACGCAGAGCCTTTCGCACGAGATCGGAAATGCGTTCGGCACGGCGTTGCTCATCTTCTTCGGATTGGAACTCTCTCTGGATTAAGATCGTATCCAGCGCCATCCCCTCTGCGGTGGTGAAGATCTGGGCGCCGGCGATGTTGGCACCGGCAGCGGCGCATGCACCTGTGATCAGGGCCAGCAGTCGCGGATGATCGGGTGTATAAATGGTCAACTCGGTAATGGCCGTAAAGGCGTCGGTTTCGAAGGACGTGACAACGCTCTTCAATGGTGCGTTGGAAATGAGTTCTCGGTGACGCAATTGTTTTTCGGTGCTCACGCTCAGCCAGTACGCGTCATAATGTAGGGCGGCATAGGCTCTCTTCTGCTCTTCGGTCCAGTTGGGCATGCGGTCGAACAAGGCGTGTTGAGCTTCGATGACGCGCTCATGCCTGGAGACGGCCGTATGCCCCCCAGAAAGCACGGATTCGGCCTCTGCATAAAGCGTCCGAAGTAACTGCCCCTTCCAACCATTCCAGACACCAGGGCCGACTGCGCGGATGTCGGCCACCGTCAGAATCACCAGCAGCTTGAGACGTTCCAGACTTTGAACAGCACTGGCGAAGTCGAGGATGGTCTTGAAATCATTCAAGTCCCGCATCTGCGCGGTTTCACTCATCAGCAAATGATAGCGAATGAGCCAGGTGGTCAACTCGGTCTCCGCCGCTGAAAGACCAAACCGGCGGCAAAGGCTCTGGGCGATCCTCTCACCGGCAATCGAATGGTCCTCCTTACGGCCCTTGGCGATGTCGTGGAGCAAAACGGCGACATAGAGTGGACGTCTGCTGGCAATGGTTGGAAGGATCGATGCGGCCAACGGATGGTCATCGGCGAGATCACCGAGTTCGATGGAAGACAAGATGCCCACGGCACGAATGAGGTGCTCGTCAACCGTGTAGTGATGGTACATGTTGAACTGCATCATCGCCACAATCCGCCCGAACTCAGGAATGAACCTGCCGAGGACGCCTGCTTCATTCATCAAGCGCAGAATGCGCTCCGGTTCACCACCAGCCGTCAGCATTTCGATGAAGATGGCATTCGCCTGAGGGTCGTTCTTGACATGCCTTCGTATCAGAGGCAGTGACCGGCGTACCTGTTTCAGCGCATCCGGATGGATTTCTGCACTCTGGCGGCCAGCTATCGCAAACAGGCGGATGATGTTCACCGGATCACGGCCGAGCACGCTTGATGACTTCAGAGCGATGCGGCCACCTTCCAGTCGGAAGTCTGGCGCGTCCGGCAGATCACCGGACTCGCGTAGACGGAACCGTCCGAACACACGGCTGAGGGTTGGAACACTCTTGACCTGTCTCGCCTCGAGGCTGGCACACAGTATGCGGGTCAGGTCGCCAACATCCTTTGCAACCAGGAAGTAGTGCTTCATGAACCTCTCGACGTGTTTTAAGCCGCCGTGCGCCTTGTAGCCTAGTCGCTCTGCAATCTCGGATTGCCGGTCGAAACCCAGACGGTCTCCGCTGCGGCCCGAGATGAAATGCAGATGACACCTGACCGCCCACAAGAAATTCTCGCACTTCTTGAAGGTCGCCAGCTCTTCGCGACTAAAGGCACCTTTCTCGGCAAGTTGATCCGGAGAATTCGTCGCAAATAGAAACTTGGCGATCCAGAAGAGCGTATTCAGGTCCCGCAGTCCTCCCTTGCCATCTTTCACGTCTGGCTCGACCAGATATCTACTTTCGCCAGCCTTGTGCAGACGTGCATCGCGCTCGGCGAGCTTGCTTTCGACGAATTCCTTTGCACCCTTTGCAACGATGTCCCGCCGGAAGTCATGCGCCAATTGATCATAGAGATCGCGATCGCCGCAGATATATCGCGCTTCCAGGATTGCCGTTAGGATGGTGTTGTCGGTCTTTGCGAGCCGGATGCATTCCTCGATGCTGCGGGTGGCGTGACCCACCTTTTGACGCAGGTCCCACAGCGTGTAGAGAATGAACTCCGCTATCGACTGGATGCGTTGTGATTGTCTGGCCGGCAGGATGAAAAGCAAGTCGATGTCCGATCCGGGTGCGAGAGTGCCCCGGCCATACCCACCGACCGCGACAACCGACAACCCTTCGGAAGCACTGAACTTCCCTGACGGGAAAAGCACATCGCTCGCAGTTTTGAACAGCGCACGGATGATCTCGTCTTGTGCAAAGCTTAGACTTTCGGCACAGGACGTCCCTCTGCCATCCTTCAGCAGACGACGTTCCGCTCCCTTGCGCACCGACTGGAGAAGATCTTTCAGGTGTCTAACAATTACCGGGCGAAGGGTTGCAGGGTTTGAGCCATGTCCCGCGGTCAGATTTGCGAGTTCTCTCTCAAGCTTGTTGCCGTCAATCAGGGCCTTGGGAACCGTGTTCATGACGTCTGCAAATCCGGCAGGGCTTCTTTGAGTTCGTAGAGCAGTTCGAGCGCCTGTCGTGGCGATAGCTCATCGGGCACAACAGCCGCAAGCCTCTTTTCGATTTCGCCTTGCTGGGGCAGGGATGATTTCTTGCTTGCCGAATTGGCAGCTGAAAACAATGGCAAGTCGTCTACCATGCTCTTTCGTGCGGACGATTGTTCGCTTTGTTCCAGATGTTCCAGAATATCGCTGGCACGGGCGATCACAGCTGGCGGCAGTCCGGCGAGCTTTGCTACCTGAATGCCATAGGAACGATCCGCAACACCGGCAATGACCTCGTGAAGAAAGACGACTTCCCCGTGCCACTCTCGCACTTTCACTGTGACATTCGACAACTGCTCCAGCCGCGAAGAGAGCGCGGTGAGTTCATGATAATGAGTTGCAAAGAGCGCCCGACAGCAGTTGGTATCGTGCAGGCTTTCAATTGTTGCCCAGGCAATTGATAGACCATCGAAAGTTGCCGTACCACGGCCGATCTCATCAAGAATGACCAAGGACCGCGGTGTCGCCTGATTCAGGATGGCCGCCGTCTCTACCATTTCGACCATGAAGGTCGACCGCCCTCTGGCCAGATCGTCGGCTGCACCAACCCGGCTGAACAGGCGGTCGACGATGCCGATATAGGCGCTGTCGGCGGGCACGAACGAGCCCATCTGTGCGAGAATGGCAAGAAGGGCGTTTTGCCGAAGGAATGTCGATTTTCCGGCCATATTCGGTCCGGTCAATAGCCAGATCCGGGTTCCCTTGCCGGACAGATGACAATCATTCGTCACGAAGGAACCCTCGGCTTTCGCCTCCAGATTGGCCTCGACTACCGGATGACGGCCGCCTGTGATCTCGAAGGCCATGGACATGTCTAGCCTAGGCCGCACATAGCGTCGCTGCTGGGCCAGTTCGGCCAGTGATGTGGCGACGTCTATGGCTGATATTGCTTCCGTGCAATGGGCGATGGCATCGCGCTGGGATGTCACCCTTGCCGCAAGTTGCTCGAAAATGTCCGTCTCCAAGGCCATAAGTCGGTCAGCCGCGCTAGCGATTCGCCGTTCCAGATCAGTGAGTTCCCTTGTGACAAAACGCATTGCATTGGCGACTGTCTGGCGATGCATAAAGCGCCCATCTTGGGACGGCAATGTCAGGCTGGCGGCCTGTTGGCTCGAGACCTCGATGAAATAACCAAGGATGTTGTTATGCCTGATCTTGAGCGCCTTCAGGCCGGTTTCGGTGGCGTATTGCGTTTGCAGGCCAGCGATCACTTGGCGGGTGTCGTCGCGAAGCCGGCGGGTTTCATCGATGTCCGTGAGGTAACCTTCGCGCACAAACCCACCCTCCCGTGTCTGTGACGGCAAATCGTCCGCTAGGGCGGCGGAAAGCTGCGATACCAAACCCACATCCGTTGCTCGGATGTCATCGCAGGCAGCGGCGATGTTCAGCGGAAAGCCGCCCAATCCTTCTCGTTGTCGAATGAGGGCATCGATTGCCAGGGCAGATTGCAGGCCGTCCCTGATGGAGGCCAGATCCCGTGGTCCGGCGCGGCCGACCGTCAGTCGGCCAAGCGCACGAGCCATGTCCGGCATGCGGCGAAGGTTGTTGCGGATGTCATGGCGCAGATCCGAGTGCTCAAGGAAAAAGTCAATTTCATCCAGCCTGGCCGTGATAAGGACTGGTTCGGTCAATGGGCGGGACAGGCGCTCGGCAAGAAGCCTGGCGCCGCTGGCCGTCACCGTCATGTCTATGATCGAAAGGAGGCTTCCGTCGCGGGCTCCCGACAGGTTGCGTGACAACTCGAGGTTGGTGCGTGTCGCGGCATCGATCAGCAGGTAGCCGCCAGGTACTTCCCGGCGCGGCGGACGCAAATAGGGAGTCTGTCCAACTTGGGTCAGCGTTATATATTCGACGAGACCACCCAAGCTCGACAATTCCGCCTTGGTGAACGAAGCGAAGGCGTCGAGCGACGATACTCCAAAGTGGGCCGCCAGACGTCGCTCTGCCGAGATGGAATCAAACCTGGCACCCGGCAGAGGCGTGACGGATGTTCCCGCCGCGCCCAGGAGCCCCTGGAAAGGCTCCTCGTCGAGAAGACTGTCAGGAACGACGATCTCACGGCAATCCAGTCTTGCGAGATCCGCACCGAGACGATCGGGACGTGTAGACATCACATTTAGGTCGCCAGACGAGATATCTGCCCAGGCCAAGGCGATCTCGCCAGAACCGCGGACCCTGGCGAGAGCGGCGAGATAGTTGTGGCTCCGGGACTCGAGCAACGTATCTTCCGTCAGGGTTCCGGGCGTAATGAGCCGGACCACATCTCGCCGGACGACTGCCTTCGATCCGCGTTTCCTGGCTTCTGAAGGGTCTTCCAGCTGTTCGCAAATGGCTACCCGGTGGCCTAGACGGATCAATCTCTGCAGATAGCCGTCGGCTGCATGGACAGGCACCCCACACATCGGAATGTCTTCACCGAGGTGCTTGCCGCGTTTCGTCAGAGCAATACCTAGGTCGCGGGCGGCGATTTCTGCATCCCCGAAGAACAGTTCGTAGAAGTCGCCCATACGGTAAAACAATAGACTGCCGGGATTCGCCGCCTTGATATCGAGATATTGCGCCATGACCGGTGTGGCGCGTCCGGCGTCCCTATCGAGGAGCGACTCGGCGGTGGCAGTTTGCTCATTCATATCGCTTCCATACCGCAATGGACGGGCGGGTGGAAACAG
The DNA here is from genome assembly GCA_020441605.1 of Alphaproteobacteria bacterium. Next base: position 13,708 of record JAGRLX010000135.1, on the reverse strand, counting down.
CCGCGAACGGTTACTGATGACAATCAGCGACGTCAATGCGGCCAACGGGTACTGCCGGCCGGCCAACGAGGCCTGACCGCCAAGTCCCGGTGCATGCCGCACGATATGTGCTGAAATAAGCCGATTTGCCGACTTGAGGAAGTTGTCGGGTGTCACTAGTCTTGCCATGTTCTGAGCGGAAGGGCTGAAGCTTCATGAGTGTCGAGAAAAAGCAGGGCAAGCGACCAACGTTTACGGAGGAGGAAGCGCTTCTCTTCCATCAGCAGGGCAAGCCCGGCAAGCTTGAGATCAATCCTACCAAGCCCATGGCAACGCAGCGTGACTTGTCACTGGCCTACAGCCCGGGTGTTGCCGTGCCGGTGCGAAAGATCGCCGAGGCTCCTGAAACTGCCTATGACTATACTGCAAAGGGCAATCTGGTTGCCGTGATTTCAAACGGAACGGCAATCCTCGGCCTGGGTGATCTGGGTGCGCTGGCTTCCAAGCCGGTGATGGAGGGCAAATCGGTTCTGTTCAAGCGCTTTGCTGACGTGGATTCCATCGATCTTGAAGTCGATACAAAGGACGTGGATCAATTCATCAACGCAGTGCGCTATCTCGGTCCATCCTTCGGCGGCATCAATCTTGAAGACATCAGGGCGCCGGACTGCTTCATCATCGAGCAACGGTTGCGCGAACTCATGGAGATCCCGGTCTTCCATGACGACCAGCACGGCACGGCAATCATAGCGACCGCGGGTCTCATAAATGCTCTCCATTTGACGGGTCGAGATCTGTCCTCGGTAAAGCTGGTCTGCAACGGTGCCGGCGCAGCGGCTATTGCCTGCGTCGAGTTGATGAAATCCTTGGGCGTACCCCATGGCAATGTCATCCTCGCCGACTCCAAGGGTGTGGTATACAAGGGCCGTACCCAAGGCATGAATCAATGGAAATCGGCCCATGCCGTAGAGACGAAGGCGCGCACGTTGGCGGAGGCCGTGGAAGGTGCTGACGTCTTTTTTGGATTGTCGATAGCGGGCGCCCTCACGCCCGAAATGGTCGCCTCCATGGCCCCCGACCCGATTATTTTCGCCATGGCCAATCCCGATCCCGAGATCACGCCTGAAGAAGTTTCCAAGGTGCGATCCGACGCCATTATGGCGACGGGCCGTTCCGACTATGCCAATCAGGTGAATAACGTGCTTGGCTTTCCATATATCTTCCGGGGTGCGCTTGATGTGCGGGCGCGCACCATCAATGAAGAGATGAAGATTGCCGCTGCTCGGGCGCTTGCAGAACTGGCGCGAGAGGATGTGCCGGATGAAGTTGCGGCAGCCTACCACGGCTCGCGGCTGACCTTTGGCCGCGACTATCTGATCCCGGTTCCCTTCGACCCGCGTCTTATTTCCACGATTCCGGTGGCTGTCGCCAAGGCGGCAATGGAATCGGGCGTCGCCCGGCGACATATTGCGGATCTTGAAGAGTATTCAGCCCAGTTGTCGGCACGGCTCGATCCGATCGCTGGAACGCTGCATAGCGTGTTCGAAAAGGTAAGGGTAACGCCGAAGCGGGTCGTCTTTGCCGAAGGCGAGGAAGACAGAATGATCCGCGCCGCAAACACGTTTGCGGCGGCCGGCCTGGGCAGGGCCATTCTGATTGGTCGCGAAGCTGAAATCGAAACCACACTGAAGACTTCCGGTCTTGAGCTTCACGAGAATGTCGAGATCCTCAACGCGCGAATCTCGGAGCGCAACGTCGATTACGCCAATTATCTCTATGAGCGCCTGCAGCGCGAAGGTTTTCTGTTCCGCGATTGCCAGCGGATGGCAAACCAGGACCGCAACGTATTTGCCGCCTGCATGGTGGCGGTAGGAGATGCCGATGCGGTGGTGACAGGCTTGACCAGAAACTTCTCCCTTGCCCTCGATAACGTGCGGCGCGCCATCGACAATCGACCTGGGCACCGGCCGATCGGTGTCTCGATGGCCTTGGTGCGCGGTCGCACGGTTTTTATCGCCGATACCTCCATTCACGAATTGCCGTCTGCATTGGAACTTGCGGATATCGCACAGGAGGCAGCGGGTGTAGCGAAGCGCTTTGGTTACGAGCCGCGCGTGGCCTTCTTGTCTTATTCCACCTTTGGCTACCCGAAGGGTGAGCGGGCGCAATATGTCCGAGATGCAGTCGCTGTTCTGGACAAGCGTCATGTCGATTTCGAGTATGATGGAGAAATGGGTCCCGATGTCGCGCTATCGCGGGATGCCATGGCTCTCTATCCTTTCTGTCGTCTCACTGCGCCAGCCAACGTGCTCGTCATGCCGGCTGCCCATTCGGCGGCGATCTCCACCAAGATGTTGCAGCAGTTGGGCGGTGTGACGGTAATCGGCCCATTGCTGACAGGATTGGATCGGCCCGTCCAGATTGCCTCGATGTCGGCGACAACGTCGGACATCGTGAACTTGGCTGCGATTGCTGCCTTTGACATCAATCGTTAGGTTGTCCGAAGTGTGAGAAATAGCGGGCATTGATCACGGATACAGGCAGCACGATCAGCACGTCGATGGTGTTAAACTGATGGTCAATCACCGCGCCGTCGCCAATATAGCAGCCCAGCCGCAGATAGCCCTTGATCAAGGGGGGCAGACTGCGCAAGGCATCACGATGATTAAGTTCACTGGCTGGTATTCGGTTCATCGGGACATAGCGATGGGAATGCGCCTTGACCCTCCACTCGGCCGGGGCCGCCGCCGCCTGCGCCAGGAAGCTCAACGCAGCCGAATGATCCGCGAGATTGGTGCCCTCCAGGCTTGCGCAGCCGATCATGACGTGGAGATCATGGGCACGGACATAATTCCAGATGCCCTGCCACAATAGTTCAACGACTGGCCTGGTCCGATGTGGTTTCAGAACACAGGACCGCCCGAGTTCCAGGAAGCGCAGGTTTGGATGTGATTTCACAACAGCGGCGACGTCAAACTCGTCCTGTGAGTAGAAACCTCCATGCCGCTCAGCAACTTCCTGCCTGAGCAGCCTGTAGGTCCCGACCAGCTCGCCATCGTCGAGCAATATCGGGTTATCCGCCGATCGCCCCACGGTTTGCACGACGACAAGATGGTCGCAGAAGGAATCGAAGCGATCGGCATCGACACGATTGGCTGCGGCCTCTGCAGTGGGCTGCGCCTGTAGTTCTTCATAGAATATTCGGTAGCGCAGTCTTTGGCAGGCGCGAATTTCGTCTGCGCCCTCGGCTATTCGAAGGACGAGGCCGCCACGCTCGGTGCGAATGGCAATCCGCTCAGACAGTTTCTATGCTCCTTGATAGACTTCTTGCCATAGTGTGGGGGTTTGTGGAAGTTCCCTGTTGGGGTCAGGCAGCCTTCCGGCGCATCACGAGTTTGGCAATCGCCTCATCGAGATCTTGCCGATCAAATGGCTTTGACAGATGACCGTCCATGCCAGCTGCGAGACATTCTGCAACGTCAGCCGGACGCGCGTTCGCGGTGAGGGCGAGAATGGGGACCCGGCCCGTTCCAGAATCGCTTTCGCCGGATCGTATCCTGCGTGTCGCCTCCAACCCATCCAGTCCTGGCATCTCAACATCCATGATGACAATCTCGGGACGCAGCCCGTTGGCAATGGCGGCCAATGCTTCAAATCCGTTGCGGGCATGGGTCACATCGCATCCAGCCTTCTCCAGCATGGTTCTTGCGAGAAGCGCATTGACCGGGTTGTCCTCGGCTAGAAGCACACGGAGACTGACACCCGTCCTCGACCGGCCAACGATCCGCCGCAATTCACTGATGGTTTCAGACAGGCTACTATCGACAGTATGCGACAACCTGACCTCGATCGTATGACGCCGGAAAGGTTTGAGCAGATAGCCGGCAAACGGTGCTCCCAATAGATCCTGAAGTCGACGCCGTTCTTCTGCGCGCATCATCACATATACGCGCCGCCGACTTGCCGCGTTTCGGGACGTCGCCGCCCAGTCTCGGAGGACATCGGCGAAGGCGGCGTCGCAAATGAGATCGTTGGTGACACTGTTGTCGATGTCAGCCAGAATTTCGCGTAGCCGATCACCGCACTCTACAAATGACACCGAGGCACCCAGTTCAGCCAACAACTTGCCGAGGTGTTCGGCAGTCGGGCCAGGAACCATCGCAATCACGAATGTCCTGCCGGTCAGGCTTGCTGGTGCTGCGGAGTGTTTGCCATCCGGCAACAGCGGCATTCGAACCGAGAAGCAGCTTCCTTTGCCCTTGGCGCTGGTTACCGCGATGGTTCCGCCCATGGCCATGACCAGCTTGCGTGCAATAGCGAGCCCCAGTCCGGTCCCACCGAACTGGCGCTTGGTGTCTGCATTCGCTTGTGCATATTCATCGAACACCCGAGCCAACTCGTCGCGGTCCATGCCGATGCCACTGTCGGATACATCGATTTGGTAATGGTCAGGGTCATCGGCTGTCATCACCAAGGATACCCCTCCGCTGGTCGTGAACTTGATGGCGTTTCCGCACAGGTTGAAGAGGACCTGCCGCAGGCGTTGCTCGTCACCGATCAGCCGGCCTGGAAGTTTACGCGAAACGAAACACGAAATCTCTACTGCCTTGGCATGGGCGCGCGGGGCGAGAAGCTCCGTGACTCCTTCCACGAGGGCTACCGGATCGAACGGAGCATTCCGGATATGCGGACTGTCCTGTTCGGCCTTGCTGATATCGAGTAACTCGTCCACGATTGAGAGCAACGCCCTTGCCGAGGACTCCGCGGTCTTCGCGTAGTTGTATTGTTCAGCCGTAAGGTCGGTCTCCGTCAGCAGTCCGATCATGCCGATCACGCCATTCATTGGCGTCCGGATTTCATGGGTCGTCGTTGCAAGGAACCGGGACTTTGCATTGCTTGAAGCTTCCGCCTGCCGACGTGCCTCTTGAAGTGCAACGATCGCCGTCTCCAGCGCTTCAAGCCTGCGGCGTGTTCGCTTCCGCCACATGAATTCGCCAATTGTCACGCCCAAGGTCAGAATAAGGCCGCCTAGGATGAGCGAAACCAATGCCGTGTAAGAGTATTGCGTAAGAGCCAGCGCGAAGAACCCGCCACTGATCAGCACAATGAAGGAAGCAGCGGTGACAAGCACGCCATAGCCAAACTCCGGGCGCGAGAGATCCTGCAGCGCCCGTTGGAGCTCGCGATCCCTGTGTCCGTCGCCATTTGCCGGCGCGTCGCCTGCCGTCCTTGCCGATGTCAGAATCTGATCCACGACGCAACACCTGACATGGACAAATTGCAAAAGCTTTACATTGTCGAAATACGATGAATCCGTGGTTAATGCAGACACTGCGCTTTCGATCGGTTGTCCATCCAATCCGGGTCCGGGAAGCCGTGGATGCAAGTTGGCAGTAACTTCGATGAGACCAGATTGATTATCTAAGAAAGCGCATTGCTGGCCCCGAAGAGCTGGGCAGAACCGGCGCAGCGCATGTGTGCTGGTGTCGATCCGCTGCCACGTTGGCCAACACCTGCGGGTTCACCTGGAAGACAGCAAACAAGTGACTGAAGCTTTTCTGCCACGAGGCGAGGCCGAACGCTTCATCAAGACCGCTCCCCAGAATGCATCCTGCACCAGACCCCTGCAAATTCGAGGAGATTACCGATCAATCGCCATAGTCGCCATCGAACCTATTGGTCCACCGTCCGATAGATTACCTATTAGCAGACTATTTCAGACCCGAGATCACTCACCTAGGGTCCAGGACTAGGCTACAATCCTGAAGGCGGCCAGCTTCTGCCTATAGCTCAGGGCCTCTGAAATATGCAGACGTGAGACTTGGGAGCGGCCGTCGAGATCGGCCAATGTCCGCGCGACGCGCAGGACGCGATGATAGCCGCGGGCCGACAGATTCATGGCATCGGCAGCATCACGCAGGAGTTTGAGGCCCGGTGGGTCCGGCGTGGCGATTTCCTCGAGCAAGGCACCATCTGCCTCTGCATTTGTGCGCAGCCCCGCTTTCCCCAGCGATGCGAATCGTTTGCGTTGAATGTCGCGGGCCGCTGAAACGCGCGCGGCCACGTCGTTACTTGTTTCCTTGGGAGCGGGCAGTGCGAGGTCGGACGGCTTGACCGCCGCCAGCTCGATTTGAATGTCGAGTCGATCGAGCAACGGACCCGATATTCTGGCCTGATACTCTGCAGCGCAACGCGGCCCAGTCCTGCATACATGTCCGGGCTCACCCGCCATGCCGCATTTGCACGGGTTCATTGCGGCGACGAGTTGGAAACGGGCCGGATAGGTGACGTGATAATTGACCCGGGCAACGACAGTTTCACCGGTCTCAAGTGGCTGTCGCAGGCTTTCGAGTACCCGGGGCTGAAATTCTGGCAGTTCATCAAGAAAGAGTACGCCGTGATGGGCGAGAGCCATCTCGCCGGGTTTGGCACGAAGACCTCCGCCCGTCAGTGCTGGCATGCTCGCCGAATGATGAGGGTTCCGGAAAGGGCGCCGCCGCGAAAGCCTGCCACCTGGAAGCTCGCCGGCAAGTGAAGCGATCATGCTGATATCGAGCATTTCTCGCGGATCGAGAGGCGGAAGGATCGATGGTAGGCGCTGGGCCAGCATGGATTTGCCCGCGCCCGGTGGCCCCACCATCAGCAAGTGGTGACCTCCGGCGGCCGCGACTTCCAGTGCGCGCTTCCCGGCTTCCTGTCCCTTGATGTCGCGGAGATCGGGCAGTGCTAGCGGGTCCTCCACGACGCCAGCCTTGGGTCGCGACAAGACCTGTGTGCCCTTGACATGATTGATCAGCTGAATCAGATTTTCCGGAGCCAGAACGTCCACGTCGGCGCCTGCCCAGGCTGCTTCTGGCCCAGAAGCCTTGGGGCAAATCAGCCCCATGTCCCATCCATTGGCCGCGACGGCTGCGGGCAAGACGCCGGCTACGCCGAGGATCGAGCCATCCAGAGCCAATTCTCCCATCACCACATATCGCGTCAGGAAGTCGGGAGGAATTACGCCCAATGCGGAGAGCAATGCCAGCGCAATCGGAAGATCGTAGTGACTGCCCTCCTTTGGGAGGTCTGCTGGCGACAGATTGACGACTATGCGCTTTCCCGGGAGCGCCAACCCAATCGAGTGAAGCGCCGAACGAACCCTTTCACGACTCTCGGCCACCGCTTTGTCCGGAAGCCCAACGACGAGAAAGTTTACCTGCCCTGAAACGAATTGCGCCTGTATATCGACCGAAAGCGCGTCAATCCCTTGAAACGCTACGGTAGAAACGCGTGAAATCATGGCCAACCTCCCGTGGAGCAAGGTTGACGCTACAGTAGGCAAAAGGCCTTGGCAAGAACATTTGTGGAACAAAAAGTCTGCTAGCCACTGTATTCAGGCAAACTGGATCGCCTTGAACCGCCGTGTCTGTTCCGTTAGGGCAATTTCGGTCGGTAGCCGTTCCATGGACGATGCGCCATAGAAGCCATGGCAATTCTTTGTGTTCTTGAGAATGAATTCAGCGTCTTCAGGTTGTGAAACCGGTCCGCCATGGACGAGTACGATCGCATTCTTGTCGACCCGGAGCGCTGCTTCCGACCATTCGTCAACCAGCGCCGGGCAGTCTTTCAACTTCAATGACGTCTCGGCCCCAATCGAACCTCCAGTGGTAAGACCCAGGTGACAGACGATGATGTCGGCTCCCGCCTTAGTCATTGCCGCTGCTTCCTCGGCATTGAAGACATAAGGAGTAGTCAGCATATCCTTTGAGCGGGCCAAGGCAACGAGATCGATCTCCTGGGAATAGGACATGCCCGTTTCCTCGAGATTCGCGCGCAAGACACCGTCGATCAGGCCCACAGTCGGAAAATTCTGGATGCCGGAAAAGCCGATAGCCTTGAGTTGATCGAGGAAGTGCTCGAAGATACAAAAGGGATCCGTTCCATTGACGCCTGCCAGAACCGGGGTATTGCGGGTGACCGGCAGAACTTCATGGGCCATCTCCATGACGATCTGATTGGCATTGCCATAGGACAGCAAGCCGGATAGCGATCCCCGTCCGGCCATACGGTAGCGGCCAGAGTTGTAGATCACGATAAGGTCGATGCCGCCAAGCTCCTCGCACTTCGCCGACAAACCGGTTCCCGCGCCACCTCCCACAATTGGGATTCGGCGGCGCTTCATCTCCTGAAACCGTTCCAGAAGTACCCGTCGTTCAAAGCGAGGCATTTGAAAGCTCCTGTTAGCCGATGTTTGTCTTATGCCATAGCAATTCGGGAGTGCCGCAAGAATCTGCAGCTTTATCCTCGCTTTCGCATTTGCGCAAAAGGCCCCTTGAATTGTTTAGTATTTTGTATTCTACTCAACAAAATTACTAAACAATTCATTTCTGGGGAGACTATGTTTGAAGGTTGATCTTGAAGCGATGGTCGATAGGATCTCGGCAAACATCATAGCGGCTTCCGATGAATTGACGGCTCTAGACTCGGCGATCGGTGATGCCGATCATGGTCTGAACATGAAGCGCGGCTTTGAAGCGATCCTGGCGCAGAAAGCCGCGGTCATGACTGGTCCCCTGCCGGACGCTCTGAAGACCATCGGCATGACTCTGGTCATGAAGGTGGGTGGGGCCTCTGGGCCACTTTATGGAACTTTGTTCATGGCTCTCGGCAAGGAACTGCCGGCGGAGCCCACATTCGTCGATCTTGCACATGCAATGTCCGCCGCGGTCGCTGCGGTTAAGGCGAGGGGCAAGGCGGAAGTGGGGAACAAGACCATGCTGGATGTCCTGTCCCCGGTTGCGGATCAGCTGGCATCGGGATCGGTCACGTTTGATTCGGTGAGAAGGCTTGCGGCAGACAGCGCCGCGGCCACAGTTCCGATGAAGGCCATTCGTGGTAGGGCGTCCTTCCTCGGCGATCGATCCATCGGCCACATGGATCCCGGTGCCCGTTCGAGTCAGATCATCATCGAGACAGTGTGCGACGTTCTGGAGGGCCGGCTTTGACGGACAAGGTTGGCATCGTGATCGTCTCGCATTCACCTCTCGTCGCCCAGGGGGCGGCCGACATGGTGCGGCAGATGGTCGGCAATGAAGTTCCTCTCGGTTATTGTGGCGGCAACTCTGATGGTGGGCTCGGTACCAGCGTCGAAAAGATACTGTCGGCAATCGACCAGGCCTGGTCGGAAGGCGGCGTAGCCATTCTGGTGGATCTCGGCGGCGCCGAGACCAACAGCGAAATGGCCGTCGAAATGCTGCCGCCGGAGCGCCAGGCAAAGATCGTCATCTGCAACGCGCCAATCGTTGAAGGTGCCGTCATGGCCGCCACGGAGGCTTGGGGCGGCGGTTCGCTGGAGGATGTCCGGAATACGGCAGAGGAGTTGACGGCACGATGAGCACCATGGTGACCAAATCGGTGGTAATCACCCATGATGTGGGTCTGCACGCACGGCCCTCGGTGAAACTAACGAAGCTTGCCAAGGGCTTCGGCGCAAAGATCGAAATTGCGGGAAACGCTGCCGGCCCCTGGGTCGATGCCAAGAGTATCGTCAAGGTGATGGCAATGAAGGTTCGTCAAAACGCCGAACTCTTTGTTCGTGCTGAAGGAACCAGTGCTGCGGAGGCGGTCGACGCATTGGTCGACCTCGTGCGGCGCGACTTCGACGAGGCTGCTGAACATGGCACAGCTTGAGCGAAGAGGAAGGGGCGCCTCCGACGGCACTTTCTATGGTGCAGTTATCTGGCTTGATCGGGAAACGGTCGCGCCGCGAATGCCTGGCAACGCCGAAACCGAACGGCAGGACCTTGAACGCGCAATTCTTGCCGCGACCGAAGACATCGCATCCTTGATCGCTGATTGCCAGGGAGAAGCTGCGGAGATACTCGCCTTCCAGATCGCGATGCTTGAGGATGATGCGCTCCGTGCGCCCGCGCTCGACGCCATCGCCAGTGGTCAGCCCGCCGACTGTGCCTGGTCGGAGGCTCTCGATGCAGAGATACACGGTTATGAAGTATCGGACGACGAATACTTCCGGGCGCGGGCTGCGGACCTCAAGGACATCCGGAACAGGGTCTTGCGGAGATTGTCGGGTGCTGAGGGGCGTCGTCCCGGAGGCAGCGGTGTATTTGTGGGCGAGGACATGGCGCCGACCGATTTCCTCGAGATTGATTGGTCGCACGGTGGCGCCATAGCACTCTGGGGCGGCAGCCCTTCCAGTCATGTTGCCATGCTGGCACGTTCGCGCGGCATACCCATGGTCGTCGGTCTGGGACTTGAAACAGCGAAAGATTGCAAGCATGCCATCGTCGACGGCGCTCAAGGTCTCGCGCTGTTCGAGCCGAGCGAGGATGACAGGGATGATTATGCGCGCAAGGCCGAGACCGAGGCTGCAATCCGCCAGGCTGAAAGCCGCTTTCTGTTTGAATCTGCGAGGCTGAAGGATGGAACGCTGATCCAGCTGCTGATAAATGTGGCGAGTGTCGAAGAGCTGGACCATCTCGACCCAAGGTCTTGCGATGGGATCGGTCTCATGCGGTCGGAATTTCTCTTCGGGGACGGGTCGATGCTTCCCGATGAGGAGCAACAGTATCGCGCCTACCGCAGGCTTCTGGAATGGGCCGGAGATCGTCCTGTCACGGTTCGCACACTTGATGCCGGTGGTGACAAGCCGATCCGAGGCCTGACGCCGCAAGGCGAGACTAACCCATTCCTTGGTCTTCGCGGAATCCGTTTGTCGCTGGCCCATCCCGACATCTTCCGCACGCAATTGAAAGCCCTTGCCCGCGCAGCACCACATGGCAACATGAAGGTCATGATCCCGATGGTCACGGTGGCCGAGGAACTGGCCGCTGCGGGCGCGCTCTTTGATGACTGCGTCGAAGCACTTCGCAGCGCCGGAATTTCCGCAAGCCGTCCACCGCTCGGCATCATGGTGGAGGTTCCCGCGGTTGCAATCGCTCCAGAGTGCTTTTCCACGGCCGCCTTCTTCTCCATAGGCTCGAATGACCTTGCCCAATACGTGACTGCCGCCTCCCGCGATGCTCCGGCAGTCGGAAGTCTCAATGACCCCGGCCATCCGGCGATGTTGAAGCTCATTGCAGGTATCGCGGCCTATGGTCGGGAGCACGCCATTCCTGTGAGTCTTTGCGGTGACATGGCGAGCGACCTCAGATATCTGCCGGCGCTGATTGCCGCAGGGCTCAGGTCAATCTCGGTTGCCCCTTCACGCGTCGCGCGCGTCAAGGCGGCCCTCGCGGAAATCTGAAATGGGAAGAGTGCCCCCGGAAAACTCTGGCGGCCCGGCTCCCGCCGTGGCGGATTACAAACGGATCCTGGCCTCCGTCCTCGAGCAACGCCCGTCTGGCACGCGGCAACGACTGGCTTCTGCGCTGGAGAAGAATCGAAGCTTCATCAGTCAGATCACCAATCCGGTCTATGCTACACCCATTCCCGCCACCCACGTCGAAACGATTTTTGATCTGTGCCATTTCTCCCAGGCTGAGAGAACCCGTTTCGTTGCCGCTTACGAGCGTGCGCACCCCGGACGCTTGAAGATTGTCAGCGGCGACGACAAACACCTGGTTCGAACGATTGAGCTGCCGGACCTTGGGGACGACGCGCACAATCGCCGTCTGCGGACGGCAGTCAATGGATTTGTCGAAGATATCGTTGAGCTGATACGAAGCGCCACAAGGAAAGAGAGCCGATCATGAAGAAACTGATCAATGATGTTGCCGATGTCCTGGCCGAGAGTCTCGATGGTTTTGCCGTTGCCCATGCGGATCTCATCAGTCTTGGAGAGGAACGCAAGTTCGTCAGGAGAGCCGCACTGAAGCCCGGCAAGGTTGGCCTCATATCTGGGGGCGGGTCGGGACACGAACCGCTGCACGCCGGGTTTGTCGGCTATGGCATGCTCGATGCCGCATGCCCCGGCCAGGTGTTCACCTCGCCGACGCCTGACCAGATGATGGCTGCTGCCGACGCAGTCGATACTGGTTCAGGCCTTCTGTTCATCGTCAAGAATTACGAAGGCGACGTCATGAACTTCGACATGGCGCGCGAAATGAGCGGCCGTGAGATTGCCACCGTACTCACTGACGATGACGTCGCCGTGGAAAATTCACTCTACACGACCGGCCGGAGGGGCGTGGCCGGAACCTTGGTTGTTGAGAAGATCACCGGTGCCGCGGCCGAGGAGGGCGCCGATCTCCGGTCGCTCAAGGTATTGGGAGATCATGTCAACAGGGCAACGAGATCGATGGGCGTTGCTCTGACCAGTTGTACGGTACCAGCGGCAGGCAAGCCCACATTCTCCATTGGCGATGATGAAATGGAAATGGGCGTCGGCATCCATGGCGAACCTGGCCGACGTCGGGTCGCCATGCGCCCGGCCGACGGCATTTCGGAGGAAATGGTCACGGCCATCGCGTCTGATCTCGGCGGAAAGGGCGATGCGCTTGTTTTCGTCAACGGTTTTGGTGGAACACCGTTGATGGAACTCTATCTGATGTTCGAGTCCGCTCGGAAACAGCTGCTGCGGCATGGCATTAGACCGGCGCGCGCCCTGGTGGGCAATTATGTGACGTCTCTCGACATGGCGGGCTGTTCCATCACTGTGACGCTGCTGGATGACCAAATCGCCAAGTACTGGGATCGCCCTGTTCACACGCCGGCTCTGCGTTGGGGCATGTAATCGCTGCCACGGGATCGGGCATCCAGCTTTCGGGCAATCAATTGAGGTCTGCTGATTGCCCGATCACAGCTATCGATGCGCTTGGCCGAGCAGGTTTTCGGTAGCAAAGGCTTCTTCCAGTTGAACTTCCGTCATGAGGCCTTCCTGCAGGGCGATTTCACGCACCGTCTGCCGGGTCCTTAGGGCAAGCTTGGCCACCCGGCTCGCTTCCGCATAGCCGATGTAGGGATTGAGTGCGGTCACGGCAATGAGAGAGCCCTCCAGAAGTTCGCGGCAGCGCTCGCGATCGGCCTCGATTCCGACGATGCACTTCTCGCGCAACACCGTCATTCCTCGCATCAGCATCCGCATGGATTGAAGAATGTTCAGCACGATTACCGGCTCCATGGCATTGAGCTGAAGCTGACCTGCTTCGGCCGCCATGGTGACGGTGAGGTCGTTCCCGATCACCTGGTAAGCAATCTGGTTGACCACTTCCGGCATGACCGGATTGACCTTTCCCGGCATGATCGATGATCCGGCCTGCACCGCCGGCAGGCGGATTTCACCGAACCCGCCGCGGGGCCCGGAATTCAACAACCGAAGATCGTTGCACATCTTGGAGAGCTTGACGGCAATTCGCTTCAGCACGCCCGAGAACATGACGAAGGCGCCCATGTCCGATGTGGCCTCGATCAGATCACCTGCTGCAACCAAATCCACGCCAGAGACGGCAGAAAGGTTCTCGATGACCATCCTGGAGTAGCCACTGGGCGTATTGATACCGGTTCCAATCGCGGTTCCGCCCAGATTGACCTCTCGCAGCAGGTTGGCCACATCGCGCAGGCGGTCGATATCCTCGCCGATGGTGACCGCGAATGCGCGGAACTCCGAACCGAGCCGCATTGGAACCGCGTCCATCAACTGTGTCCGGCCAATCTTGATGACATCGTCAAATTCCTCGGCCTTTACCAGCAGCGCATCCTTCAGGGCCTGCTGGCTGTCGATGAGGTCCGGACAATTGCGGAGGAGGGTAAGGCGGACCGCGGTCGGATAGACGTCATTGGTGGATTGCGA
>JAGRLX010000134.1 GCA_020441605.1 Alphaproteobacteria bacterium | reverse complement strand
TGATCAATGAGTCCTGAGCCTAGTGCTGCATCCGATTTAAATGACTCTTTTGGGACTCCGATGTGTGGACGGCCACACTTGGCAAGTGGAGTCCGCGGTGATGCACGGGCTGGCACTGGTGTGTGCACCTTTCACGATGCAGTCGTGGATAGAGTCTCGGCGGCATGATTGCATGTTGGGCGGTTGATGCAATGGCCATGAGCGCAGAACCCTCAGGTAGCGCTGCGCCCGATGGCCAGTGCTTGCTCAGGCGGCTACGGTCTGCGAATTCGGATGGTGTCAACCAGCCCAGCCTTGAGTGTGGTCTCTGGGTGTTATAGTCGCGCCGCAACTGCTCGAGCAGGAAGTGCGCTTCGTTCAGGGGCGAGAACACCGTTTCGTTCAACAACTCCTCCCTGAGCCTGGCGTTGAAGTTCTCGATAAGAGCGTTCTGCTGAGGCTTTCCCGGCGCGAAGTAGTGCCATTCAATCTGCTGCACCTGCACTCACCGCATGATCGCCATGCTGATGAGTTCGGTGCCGTAACACCTGCGGAATGAGAGGTAGCAAGCCGCCGAGACGGCGAAACGCGGGGCCCTTCAGTGGCGCAATCTGAAGAAGTTCCTGGCTGAGGGGCGGCTGCAGGTGAAGCGCTAGAAGGGCCGCAAGAAGGCTTCCGGCACAAGGGCTCCGCTCGTGATCCCGCAGGCTCCGAACCAGCGTTGGTCGTTGGACTTCGTCTCCGACGTCTTCGCCCTCGGACTCCGCTTCCGGGTGCTCGCCGCGATCGCCGACTTCATCAGGGATAGATTTGCGGTTGGGCATGGCGGATCATCTCCTGAGAGAGTTTAGACAACTGCGTTCTAGAGATATCCAGCCCTCCATGATCGCCTGAGCAGGCCGCCTCGTGCGAAGGGGGCTTGGCGTTCTCGTCCTCGAGGACCTTCAGGCGGCGGGCGTCGGAAATGTCCATGCCGCCGAACCTGGCCTTCTACTTGAGGAATGTGGCGCTGCTGATGCCGCGGCGGCGGCAGACTTCCGCTGTTGCCACGCCCTGTCCCTGCTCTCGCAGGATCGCGATGATCTGCTCCTCGCTGAACCGGCTCTTCTTCATCGTCCAACTCCTCCTCTTGAGGCCGTCGGACTCTAATCCTCTTTGGATCAGTTTGCGGGGCTCACACCACAGGGCTCGCCGCTTCCGTTCTTGCTCCAGCCATTGATGATCAATGTCTCCAGTCGATCCACCAAGTCGAGAGGACAAGTTACCGGGCCCACGCCGTCGCTGGCACTCGGGGAAGGAATGGAGCGGACATGCACTGTCCGCCCCTGCTCGTTTATGAACTCGATCTTGAGGTTGGTGATGCCTATATCGATTTCGCAGGTAGACGGCCTGCATCTTTCATACTACCAGCGGCGCGTAAAATGCTTTCGCGTAATAGCCGCGACTTCCTTGATCATCGCCGACACCTCAGCCTCTGGGCGCTGCCAGATCTTGCGACCCACCACAACGCCCTGCGCACCCGCCTCCACAGCCTCGCGAATGTCCTTCAACGTCGAGTCCTTGTCACCGGTCAGGGGACCACCGGCGACGACAATGGGAATGTCGAGTTCGGCGCAGAGCTTTGCCGTCGCATCTGGGCCAGGGAAGGTGATCTTGATGATGTCGGCACCCAAGTCATACGCCACGCGCGCCACTTCGAGTTCGGCCTCGATAATCTGCGGCGTGCGCGGTGCAGCAAGAAAGACTGGCTCCACCATCACTGGAATATGCCATTTGGAAGCCTCTGATACGACCGTCCCGATGCGCTTGCAATAGAGCACCTTCTCTGCATCGCTGACATTCCATGGTAACAGCAGCTTGACGCAGTCGACGCCCAAGCGGGCGGCATCTTCGACGCCGGAAACCAGCGTCCCGGTGCCGGTGTCCGGCACTCCAGTGGGCCAGAATGCGTCAATCGCTAGAACGCGAGCATGATGCGAGGCCTTGGCCATCACTACCTCGGACTGCTTGACGATCCCGGTCGACACCATAAATCCAGTAACGTCCTCAGGGATGAACCGCTTCATCACCGTGACAGGCGCTTCCAACGCCTTCACGCGCCCCCAGACCAGGCCGTGATCGATCGGAACGATCAGTGCCGCGCGGTCGTCGCGCAGCACTCGGTTCATGCGGTAGTTGGTTGAGTAGCGGTTGGCCATATCTCTTTCCTTTGGTTCCCATCTGTTTGGAGGTGAAGTTGCGTCTTCATGGAGTGACTTGCAACCATGCTGTCGACCGCGGCGTCGAAATCCTACACAAGCAACTGCTCCGTTCCCAAGCGTTGGATTACCTGAGGCCAGAGGTGTCGGCCGTTTTGAGCTGCTCCCCATCTTCGGATCACCCGGCTGGAGTTTTTCCGGGCCTGTCCGCACCGGGCTTTGAAGGCGCCTGAGCGGATTCGATGAGCGTTGCCGGCGGTTTGTTGCCGATCGCGCTGTGGGGTCGGACGTTGTTGTGGTCTTTTCTCCATTCCTCCATCTTTGCATGGGCGTCGTCAAGCGTCAGGAACCAGTGGGCGTTCAGCATTCTGCACGGAACTTGCCCTTGGCGCTTTCGATGAAGGCGTTGTCGGTCGGCTTGCCGGGCCGTGAGAAGTCGAGTTCGACATCCTTCTGGTATGCCCACAGATCGAGAACGCGCGATACGAACTCGGTACCCTGATCAACTCGGATGGTCTTCGGATAGCCAAGGGCATGACAAGCTTGCTCAAGTGACGCCACCACATCTTCACCGCGATAACTGAGGCGCGGATAGAGCACCGAGCAGTAGCGCGTGAAGGTATCGACCACGGTGAGTACCCGCAGCTTGCGGCCAGTGGCCAGTTGATCGTGAACAAAGTCCATGGCCCAAACCTGGTTGCTTTGCCTCGCATCGGATCGGTTCTCCCGCAGCTTTGCGTTCACCCGCCGCTTCGGTGTTTTATTGAGCAATTGCAGGCCCAACTCCTTGTAGAGCCGGTAAATGCGATTGGGGTTCATATGCCATCTTTCACGGCACAGCAGCACATGCACGTGCCGGTAACCGTAGCGCACACGCCTCTGGGCAATCTCCTTGATCCTGGTCTTCAGCTCAGCCTGCTCGCCACGATTCGACTTGTAGTGATAGATAGAGGTATCGTTCTTTAGTGTGGCGCATGCACGCCTGATCGATACCTTCCAGTCACCTCTCACATCATCCACAAGCTTCCGGCGGCGGGCAGGCTCAATAGCTTTCGGCGAACGACATCCTGCAGCATGGCTTTGTCGAGCGTGAGATCGGCGACGATCTTCTACAGCCGGTTGTTCTCTTCTTCGAGCTGGCGCATCCGCTTCACTTCGGATGGTGTCATGCCACCATATCGTTTACGCCAGTTGTAGAACGTGGCATCGGAAATGCCAGCCTTGCGCCACACCTCCACCACCGGTGTGCCTTCACCCGCCTGCTGCAGGATGAAGGCGATCTGCGCCTCCGAAAACTTCGGCGTCTTCATGGAACCTTCCTGCTCCCGCAAGCGGGATCATAATTGGAAAATTCCAGCTCTGAACAGTCCGAAATTCTGGGGGCAGGTCACACTCTTACAGTGGTAACGCAGCAGTGAAGTTCCCGAATCTTGTTCTCATCCTTCAGGGCGACAACCGGAAAACACGCTGCGTGAATGATTGTAAGTTCGGACCCAGTTCGCCGTCATGTTCGGCGAACGCTTCATGGGCCAGCAAATGTCAACCGGCCCGGTGCAATAGTTTCCTGACAGTCCCGCCTCATGCAGCCACATCAGAACGCCGATGTCGAACTCTACAGCTAGACGGTGCAGCACGAGTTGCTTTGGGCCGTCGTTGGCGCTGGAAGATCGACCGACTGATGGGATCAAGGAGATCTTGACAATGTAAGCGTTTCGTAAAAGTATGACAACGCGCTGGGCAGAGTGGCCTTATTGGGGCGCGTCGTTCCTGACATATTTACTTGGCAATGGTGCCTGCGGTGAATGCCTACCGGAGGGTAGGATTGTCTTTGGGAGCGGCAGCTATGGCGTCCAAACATTACCGGATCGGAGTGCTGTTTTCCAATGGCGGCCCCTATGGGGTGGTTTCGGGCTCGATGCGCAACGGTGCGCTGCTCGCCTTCGATGAGATCGCCCGCGATAGTTCATATGACTTCACGCTGGAACCCGTCACGGTAGATCCTGCCGGTGAACCTGCGCGCTACCCGCAGCTGGGCGCGGCCCTGCTGCTACAAGGCATCCGGCACGTGGTCGGCTGCTATACCTCGTCAAGCCGGAAGGATGTCATTCCGCTGTTTGAGAAATACGACTCTCTGCTGTGGTATCCGTCTCACTACGAGGGTTTCGAGAGTTCCACCAATGTAATCTATACCGGCGCCGCTCCGAACCATCACATCATACCGCTGATCCAGTATCTCCTGGCCCACATGGGCAAGCGGGCCTATTGCGTGGGATCGAACTATATCTGGTCATGGGAGAACAACCGGATCCTCCGTGAGGGCCTGAACGCCGCCGGCGGGTCGGTCATTGCCGAACGCTACTTTCCAGTTGGCGAGACCGATCACTCGAAGGTGATCCAGGCGATCTTGGAGACCCGTCCGGACTTCGTCTTCAACACGTTGATCGGCACCAGCGCCTATTACTTCTTCCGGGCGTTCCGGGCCACCTGCGGGGGATGCGGGATTGATCAGGCAAGCACAATCCCGATCGCCAGTTGCAGCCTGTCAGAACCCGAACTCGCCGAAATCGGCCCAGGCGCAATGGATGGCCACATCAGTTCAAGTGTATATTTCTCGACCATCGAGACAGAAACAAATCGCAGATTCGTCAGGGACTATGGTGACATGTTTCCGTCTGGCCCCAGCGTCTCGGCGGACGCCGAAGCCTCCTATGTCGCGGTCAAGCTGCTCGCGGCGTCGATTGCGGCGGCCGGCAGCGATGATGTCGATGCTGTCCGGCATGTTATCGCCCAGCAGCGGATCGAAGCGCCCCAGGGGCCTGTGTGGATCGATGACCAGACGAGTCATGCCTATCTGACGCCACGCATCGGGCGATCGAATACCGGAGGGGGGTTCGAGGTCGTCTTTGCAGCCGGTCAGCCGGTACGGCCAGACCCCTATCTGGTTCAGACCACACCACGTTATGCGACACTCGCGCGTCGGCCGAAATTGATGCTGGTGAAATGACCGAACCGCGTATCATACAGAATTTCCTCGGCTACCGAGCACTCATCATTACCGATGCACGGTCTGCGGTGACGCAGCTCGATTCCACTTTGTCCAAGCTCGGCCTCACTCTCAGATATCCAGAGATCGAGGGCGGCGGCGTCCAACTCCCGGAAGATGCCCTCGCAGACGATCATACGGTACTATTCATCGACTCCGACATGAACGTCACCATCGAGACACCTGGGGCGGAGCGCATGCCTCAGATGCCAGTGATCGGCATCGTCGGGGTGGAGGCACCGAGTCGGCTGAAGTCTCTTATGCGGCTTGGTGCCACCGCGACACTGCGCAAGCCAGTTCATGGCGGGTCGGTCTATTCGGCGCTGTTCTTCGGCGTGAATGAATTCCGCCAGCGCCGTACCCTCAAACTGCAACTCGACGAGCAGGACCGCCGCCGCCGCGGACGACGTCATCTCGTCGGTGCCATCATCACCATCATGCAGACCACCGGCTGCGACGAGAATACGGCCTATGACCGACTGCGCCGCGAGAGCATGCGGCACAGGCAAGGAATCGAAGACTACTGCGAAGGCTTCATGCGCGCGCTCCCTGGCGCACATGAGCGAAGTTTAATGCTGCAGGGACCGACTTCTGCCGAAAAATCTAAACAAGGAGGAAACTGACGACATGAAACGCAATATTGCCAACTCGCTGCGTGCCGCAGCCCTGCTCGGGGTTGCTGTTTTCGCATCAAATGCCTTTGCGGCCGATCCCATCAAGATCGGCGTACTCGAGGACCAATCCGGCGATTTTGCCGCCGCAACGATTGGCAAGGTCCATGCCATTGAATTGGCGACCGAGGAAATCAACAAGGCCGGCGGTATCGCCGGGCGCCAGATCGAACTCGTGGTCTATGATACGCAATCCGACAACAACCGCTACCAGGAGTTCATGCGCCGCGTTCTGCAGCGGGACAAGGTGGACGTCGTGTTCGCCGGCTTCTCCTCGGCCTCGCGCGAAGCCTACCGGCCGATCGTCAACCAGTTCGACGGGCTGGCCTTCTACAATAACCAGTACGAAGGCGGCGTCTGCGACGCAAACATGATCGTGACAGGCGCGGTGCCGGAGCAGCAGTTCTCCACACTCATTCCGTGGATGATGGAAAAATACGGCAAGAACGTCTACACTATCGCTGCCGACTACAACTTCGGCCAGATCTCTGCCGAATGGGTGCGCAACATCGTCAAGGACAACGGAGGCACGATGGCGGGTGAGGAATTCATTCCGCTCGGCGTCTCGCAGTTCTCACAAACCATCCAGAACATCCAGAATGCGAAACCGGACTTCGTTGTCACGTTGCTGGTCGGCGCCGCACAAGCGTCGTATTACGAGCAGGCAGCCTCGGCAAATCTCGGCTTGCCGATGGCGTCATCGGTGAACGTCGGTCAGGGCTACGAGCACAAACGCTTCACGCCACCGTCGCTGAAGGACATGTATGTTACCACCAACTACATCGAAGAGGTCGACACGCCAGCATCAAAGGCGTTCCTTGAGAAGTTCCATGCCAAATTCCCCGACGAGCCGTATGTGAACCAGGAGGCCGCGAACTCCTACATCGCCATGAACCTCTACAAACAGCTGGTCGAACGGGCCGGCGGTTCGACCAACCGGGAAGACCTGCGCAAGGTTCTCGCGGCTGGCGACGTCTGCTTTGACGGACCGTCGGGCAATGTGTGCCTCGATCCCAAGAGCCAGCACATGTCTCACACAATCTTCCTTGCCCATGTGGATGGCGAGCACAAGATCGACTTCCCGAAGGTGTGGGACAACATCAAGCCCTATTGGCTCGGTGACGCGGGCTGCGATCTGACCAAGGCGGACCCGAGCGAGCAGTACACGCCGTCGAATCCTCCTCCCAAACCGTAAACACGGGCGTGCATGGTGAGCGACGCTTGCGCCGCTCACCTCATTGCCGCCAAATGCAGCCGGCGAGCACGGCAGGGCAGCACGAATGGAATTGCTGAGCATACTCTTCTCGTCGGTCTATCAGTTCGGAGATGCCTTTGCGTTTCTCGTTCTGTCGGCTTGTGGCCTGGCGGTTATCTTCGGCATGATGGGTGTCATTAATCTTGCGCACGGCGAGTTCATCATGTGCGGCGCGTATGTCACCGTGTTCGCGGTGCGCTGGGGCCTGCCGCTGCCGATCGCGATCCTCACGGGAAGCCTGTTCGCCGGCATTATCGGGATCATCGTGGAACGCCTCGTTGTCCAGAAACTCTATGCCCGGCCGCTCGATTCCATTCTTGCAACCTGGGGCATCAGCCTGATTGCCTCGCAGGGCACGCTAATCGCCTTTGGACCGACGATGCAGGGTGTCGGCACGCCGCTGGGGAGCTTCAGCCTCGGCGGGCTGTCCTATTCCTACTATCGCATTGTGCTGGCGGCCGCGGCCGTGCTGGTTCTTCTCCTGCTCTATTTCATCTTCAACCGGACACGGTTCGGCATACTGGCCCGGGCGACAATCCAGGTGCCTCACATGGCCAATGCCCTTGGCGTGGACACCCGGCGCGTCTACGCTCTGACCTTCGGCATTGGCGCGGCGCTGGCGGGGCTGACCGGGGGGCTCTATGCACCGACCATGACCATGGTGCCGACAATGGGGGCTACCTTCATCATGGAAGCCTTCGTGACGGTGGTTGTCGGCGGTGCCGACGTGCTCCTGGGAACGGCGCCTGCCGCCGCGCTTCTCGCAGTGGTAAAAGCGAGCCTCACCTCCTGGCAGGGCCAACTCTTCGGCCAGATCGGTCTGCTGCTGGCCGTCATCATCGTGATCCGCCTGCTGCCGAAAGGCATCACCGGCTTCATCCTCAAGGACCGGAACTGAGGTTCAACAATGGCATTTGCGCGCATCATGAGGCATGTTGAGGGACCGCAAACACTGGGACGCGGCCGGCTGTTCTGGCTGGGATTCGCGGCGGTCCTGGTGGCGGCGATCATCTACCCGCTGACCAGCGACGGCTATACCGTGGGCAACAGCGTATACTTCCTGAACTGGACGTTCATGGCCCTCGGGCTCAGCCTGATCTGGGGGTACGGCGGCTCCCTGTCCTTTGGCCAGACGGCATTCTTCGGGCTTGCGGGATACAGCTACGGGATTCTCACCATAAATTTTGGCGCGGCCTATGGCTTCGGTCTGGCGGCGGTCGTGATCGCGGTGCTGATTGCTGCGCTGTTTGCTGCGGTTCTCGGCTATTTCCTTTTCTTTGGCCGCATCAGCGGCGTGTTCCTCGGCATCGTCACACTTTCGGTGACGCTTGCCATCGAGCGCTTCATGGCGCAGACGGCGGGACCGGAATGGAAAGTCGGCGCAGCCCGGCTCAACGGCTTCAACGGAATGAGCGGCATGCCGCCACTGACCATCCCGTACTTCGGCGGCGATATCCAGCTCTATCCCGATGTCGCTTTGTACTATGTCATCCTCGCGCTACTGGTCGTGGTCTATCTGGGGCTGCGTATCCTGGTGAATTCGCGTTTCGGCAACGTGCTGGTGGCCCTGCGCGAAAACCCAGAGCGCGCCGAAATGCTGGGCTACGACATCCGCAAGTATCAGTTGGGAGGCTTCGTGATCGGTTCGGCTCTGGCCGGGCTGAGTGGCGTCCTGTACACGAGCTGGGGGCAGTACATCACACCCTCTAGCATGGGCATCACCGCGGCAGCTCTGCCCATCATCTGGGTGGCGGTCGGCGGGCGCTCCGATCTGACGGCCACGCTCATCGGCACCCTGCTTGTGCTTTCGGTCTTCCAGGCACTCACGATCTACGGCAGCCAGTATGCGCTGGTGGTGATGGGACTTCTGCTGGTCATCACCGTGTTGGTGGCACCGCGTGGCATTGTTGGCACGCTCGGCATATGGCTGGCCAGGATTGGACGGAAGGCGGATTGATCATGTCGTTGCTCGCCACGCGCGATCTAAACAAGCACTTCGGCGGCCTTCACGTGACAGCCGATGTGAATTTCACGGTCGAACCAGGCGAAATCCACTGCCTGATCGGTCCGAACGGTGCCGGCAAGAGCACGCTGTTCCGGCTGATCCTCGGGGAGCACAGTCCGTCGAGTGGTCAGATCTCCTTCGCCGGCGAGGATATCACCCACCTCAAATCCTTCGAACGTATTCGCCGCGGCATGAGTGTGAAGTTCCAGGTGCCGGGCATCTTCGCTGCGCTAAGCGTCAGACAGAATCTCGAGATCGCGCTGCAGCACCACGTGGACCAGGAGAATGTCGATTATGAGATCGATCGGGTTCTGCGCTTCCTGAAACTGGAAACCGTCGCGGACCAGACGGCGGGCTTTCTCAGCCACGGCCTCAAACAATGGCTGGAAATCGGCATGGCTATCAGCCTGAAGCCGCGCCTACTGCTGCTCGACGAGCCCACGGCCGGAATGTCGCCTGAGGAAACCCATGCTACCGGCGAGATCGTCAAGCAACTTAATGCCGAAGGAATGGCGATTCTGGCCGTTGAACACGACATGAATTTTGTCCGTCAAGTCGCCGACCGGATTACCGTACTCCACTTCGGGCGGGTCTTCGCCGAGGGGACGATCGACCAAATCGTCGCTGACGAGAGAGTGGCTGCAATTTACCTTGGTCAGCATCATGCCTGAAACCATTCTCCATCTGCAGGATCTTCGCGCCGGTTATGGCGGTAAGCCCGTCCTCCAGGGCGTAAACCTGAACGTGACTAACGGTGAGATCGTCGCGGTCATCGGCCGAAATGGCGTCGGCAAGTCCACGCTGATGAAAACGCTGATCGGCCTGATCGGCACAATGTCGGGCGAAATCAGGTTCAATGGGCAGGATATTACCGGCCTCGAGGCTTTCCGCCGGGCCAAGCTGGGCATCGGCTATGTGCCGCAGGGTCGCGACGTCTTCCCGCGGATGACGGTCAGGGAGAACCTGCAGGTGGGCGAGGCCATGCGCGGGCGTGCCGACGCGTCGGCCTATGACCAGGTGTACAGCTTGTTTCCGATCCTAAAGGAACGGGCCGATCAGAGGGCCGGCACGCTGTCCGGCGGCCAGCAGCAACAGCTTGCGATCGGCCGCATCCTTATCGGCGGTCCGAAACTCATCCTATTGGATGAACCCTCGGAGGGGATCCAGCCTTCGATCGTTCAGGATATCGGCCGTATCATCGTCGACTTCAACCGGCACACGGGGATCACCATTGTGTTCGTCGAGCAGAATCTCGACATGATCAGGGCGATCGCACAACGCTGCTATGTCATGGACAAGGGGCGTATCGTGGCGGAACTCGAACCCCATGAACTCGATGATCGCGATACGATCAGGAAGTATCTCGCCGTGTAGCGGCGTAGCGGAGCAATGAAACGAG
>JAGRLX010000133.1 GCA_020441605.1 Alphaproteobacteria bacterium | reverse complement strand
ACGAGCGTCCGCAAGGGGGACATCTACGAGACCAACTCCGGCCAACTGCTGGAGGTGACCAACGGTCGCCTCACAGACGAAGAGGAGCACGGGGCCTCGTTTGAAGGCCGCAGCATCGAGTTCAACCTCGAGACCGGCCACCCCAATCGCTCGAAGACGACCGACCGGTTCTACCTGGATGAGCTGGCGAAGAAGCTCTCCAAGAAGGACTACGACGAGTGGGTCGAGATCGGCCGCCGCGAAGCCGAGGCGCTGACGGATGCCAAGGCCCCCGAGGCAGAACCGGCCAAGGCCACGACCAGTCCCGCCGCCACGAAACCCGCGAAGGCCCGCAAGCCGAAGACCGACGGCAAGCCGTCCGAGGGCAAGCTCAGCCAGCTTGAGGCGGCGGTCAAGGTGCTCACCGAAGCGGGCGAGCCGATGACCACCAAGGCGATGATCGAGGCGATGGCCGCGAACGGGTACTGGACCAGCCCCGGCGGGGCCACCCCCTGGGCCACGCTTTACTCGGCCTTAATCCGCGAGATCGCCAACAAGGGAGACGAGTCCCGGTTCACCAAGGTCGACCGGGGCCAGTTCGCCCTCAACACGCCCGCGGCCGCGACGAAGCCGGCCCCCAAGACCACCGGCAAGAAGGCCACGAAGAAGATTACCAAAAAGACCAAGCCCGCCGACGGGACGCCCGGCCCCAAGGCGGTCTCCGACCTGTTCAAGATCTGAGGCCCCGCCATGATGAATCCCAACCACCAACTGGCCGATGCCCTCCGCGACGTGACCGCTTCGGTCCAGCAGGCCATCGCCGATGGCTACCGCTCGCGGATGATCGATGCCGATGACCTGGTCGAGGTGCTGCTGGCCATCGCCGACCGCCTCGATCCGCCGGTGCCCGATGAAGTTGCTGCCGAATTCGCCTGTCCCGAATGTGGCGAACGCCACATTGACCGCCTTGTCCACGAGGCCGACGACCTCGTCCGGTGCTCCTCCTGCGGGATCACCTTCGACCCGGCCGCGCGGTAGCCCCCGCGAGTTCCGCGACCAGACGCCCCACGTCAAACCGTGCGGGCGTTCTTCTCGTGGAACGGATTAAGTCATCCAGCAAGTTGGGATTTCCGGGCGGGGAACCTCGCCATCGAATCGGTCTTGTTCGCGAAGCTTCAGGCCATTCGAGTTCGCACAGGAATCGCTCACATCTCTTTGGCTGACCAGGAATTGACGGTCCAATGCGCCCGAAGTACTCTCATTGCCTTTGAGCCAAACAGATGCGTTTCGTACTTGCCATCATACTCCTGTTTCTTCTCATCCTCAGCCTGATCTGTGGCGTCGGTATCGGGATGGGATTCCTCCTCCATTGGATCATTCCGTCCATTGGGGTTGATACGGGAACGTTGATTGGAGTCGTCAGCATGGGCTGGAGTGTTTACTTCTTCACTCGGCTGATGGCCTTCGGGGCCACCCTTGAGAATGGTGAGAGGGAAGTTGATTGGTCAGACATCGAGTCGATCGTGTTGCCACCGATTCGATTACGGCGTCCCTCGAAACGGAAGAAAACGCCATAATCGACACGAGCGATTCACAGACGCTTACGTGGCCCTCAACTTGACCGTTTCAGGGCCCGCCGTCGCTTGTTGTCGACCGCCACGTCCACCGCGCAGCGGCGGCAGATTCCCATGACGCCGTTGCTGCCGGGATAGACATAGAACTCCGTGGCGATGTCACGGTACCAGCGGCAACGGCGGCAGCGCTTGAGCCATGTTGCCCCGAACCGGATGCAGCCGCTGTGAATCCGCTTGTGCTCCAGTCTTGTCACGAGCCGCAGATTCTCCAGGCGATTGTCGAGTTTGTCCTGATTGACATGATGAATCTCATGGCCGGGAGGGACGGGACCGAAGTGGGCCTCCCAGACCAGTACGTGCTCAAAACGCAGGCGGCGGTCTTTGGTCCTCAGACGCCGATAGCCGTGTGGCGTGACACCGGAACCTCGGGGCGCTGGGAGGTTCATCGCATCTGCTCCTCGCGGGCTTTCATCGGAATGGGGGATGTCCCGGTGCGTTCGAGCACGGCTGCCTGACCGCTGAATCGCTGGAAGCGATCCACAATGACATCACAATAGAGCGGGTCGAGTTCCATCAGGAAGGCCTTGCGGCCGGTGCGCTGAGCACCAATCAGGGTCGAACCAGAACCGCCAAACAGGTCCAGGACATGCTCGCCGGCGACGGTGGAGTATTGCATGGCCCGCACCGCCAACTCGGCAGGTTTGGCCGTCAAATGCTCCATCTGTTGTGGCGGAATCTTCTTGATCGGCCACAGATCGGGAACATTGTTGGGCCCATAGAAGCGGTGCGCTGCCCCTTCTTTCCAGCCGTAGAACGCCAGCTCAAAGCAACCGAGAAAATCCTTGCGCGTCAACACGGGGTGCTGTTTGTCCCACACAATCCCCTGACTGAAGTACAGTCCATGCTTCTTGAGGAACGGCGGGTAGTTGCCAAGGTTGGCGTAGCCGCCCCAGATGTAGAACCCACGCCCCGGCAGCAGGACGCGAGCGGCGTTGCCGAACCACGCCCGCAGCATCTCGACGAACGCCTCGTCGGTCACGAAGTCATTGGCCAGCGGACGGTCCTTGGCGCGTAGCTGCGCGTGCGTCGCGTGCCGCTTGGAGGGGTGCCGCGCCACGTCCAGACCCTGGTGGTGCGTCGCGCTAAACGACGACAGCCCCGCCGCGATGGCGTTGTTGCTGCGCGGCTCGACCTT
>JAGRLX010000132.1 GCA_020441605.1 Alphaproteobacteria bacterium | reverse complement strand
GCCTGGTTGAAGATCTGGTCGAAGCAGACGCCCATGAAGTCGAGGAACATCAGTTCCGCAACCGGACGCATGCCGCAGGTGGCAGCGCCAATGGCGGCACCGATATAGGCCGACTCTGACAGCGGCGTGTCGAGCAGCTTGCCGCGATGCTTGGCATGAAGACCCTTGGTAACGCCGAGAACGCCGCCCCAGGCATCTTCCTCACCGGAGGCACCGGAGCCGCCGACAATGTCCTCGCCCATCACGATCACCGTCGGATCGCGGGTCATCTCCTGATCGAGCGCCTCGTTGATAGCCTGGCGCATGCTGATATTGCGTGCCATTTATTCTATTCTCCCCTGCGATCAGTAGCTGACATAGACATCGGTGGTCAGGTCCGCAGCGGTCGGCAGCGGCGCCTTCTTCGCGAAGTCGATCGAGTCTTCGATGAGCTTGATGACATCCTTGTCGATGGCATCCAGCTCGGCGCGGTTGATGACGCCGGCTTCGATGACCCGCTCCGAGAACATCTTGATGCAATCCTTGTTGCTGCGGATGTCTTCAAGTTCGCCCTTGGCGCGGTAGGTCTGCTGGTCGCCTTCGAAGTGGCCGAACATGCGGATCATCTTGCACTCGAGCAACGCCGGGCCGCCGCCTTCGCGGGCCCGCTTGATGATTTCGCCCGCCGCTTCGTAAACCGCGAAGAAATCGAGACCATCGACGGTGACGCCTGGCAGGCCGAAGCCGGCCGCACGGTCGACATAGGAATCGACGGCAACCGCATAGTCGCGCGAGGTCGACTCGGCATAGCCGTTATTCTCAACCACGAAGATCGCCGGCAGGTTCCACACCGCCGCGAGGTTGAGACTCTCCAGGAAGGTGCCCTGGTTCGAAGCGCCGTCACCCACGAAGGAAATTGCAACCCCGCCATCGCCCCGGTACTTGGCAGCAAGCGCCGCGCCGCAGACGAGCGGAGCTCCGGCGCCCAGAATGCCGTTGGCGCCCATCATGCCCTTTGACAGATCGGCGATATGCATCGAGCCGCCCTTGCCGCGACATGAGCCGCTGACCTTGCCGTAGATCTCCGCCATCATTTCGCGGGGGTCCACACCCTTGGCGATGCAATGGCCGTGTCCACGATGCGTCGAAGCGATGCGGTCCTTGTCTTCCAGATGCATCATGATTCCGGTGCCGGCAGCCTCTTCGCCGGCATAGAGATGCACGAATCCCGGAATGTCGCCCTTGGCGAAATCGGCGTGCAGCCGCTCCTCAAACTCGCGAATGGTACGCATAGTCCGGTAGGCGTGAAGCAGCCCATCCTTGTCGAGCGGAAAAATTCCGCCTCCAGGGCTCTTCGAACCGGATTTCTTCGCAGTGGATGCATTCATGACATTCCTCCCGGTGGTTGCTGGTTACGTGTCTTGCTTGATGCGCATGAGGCCGTGGCGGGCTGCATACTGCATGCAGGCGCTCACATTGACAGTCCTGAAGGCATCGTTGACAAGCTCGATGGTGACGTTGTCGCCCTTGGTGAAGGATAGCTCGCGCTCGCCATCCAGGGCAATCGAACCGTCGCTGATATCGGGTCGGTAGATTTTGCCCGGCGTCATATGTGTGTAGCTTTCGATGCCGATGTCGCGCATGTAGCCCGGCGCGATGGGCGTATCGAGCAGGATCGGCGCGTCCTCAGGCGGAGCAAGCCTCACATGCAGGCCGTGCCGATCGAGGCGGGTAACGGGTTCAAGCAGGCCCGCAATGGCGGACATGCCGATGACTTCGGGATCAGCGAAAGTGACGAACAGCTCACGGAACGTCTCGGTCCGCCACAACGCCCGCGCGCCGATGTAGCGCTCGGTAACCACCGCGACATCGACCAGCGCGATCTCCTCGTGATCGTTCACCCGCACCACGATCTTCTTGTTGGGAAGGAAGGCTGTTTCCGGCGGAACCTTGCCGCTGACCGCCAGGCCGACCGCCAGGCCAGTGATGGTAGGCTCACGGTGCTCCGGGAACGCATTGTTGGTACCCGTCGAAATGCCGGCAATCGGAACGTCGCCACAATGGGTGACCACCGCACGATGCGTGCCGTCTCCACCAAGAACGACGATGGTCGACACGCCCTTTTCCTTCATCAGCCGGGCGGCCTTGAACGTATCATCCACCGTGCCGGAAATCTTGTAGTCGAGATATTCGATCTGGGGAAAGTGCTTGAGGCCCTGGTTCTCGGCCCGGTCGATGCCGCGCCGCACATGATGGCGAATGCCGCCATTCTCAGGCATCATGTAGACGTGATCGACGCCGCAGGCCTTCACGCAGGACAGAACGCGCAGCACAATATTGGCGCGGTCGGTGATTTGCAGCGCGGTCGCGTTGGCGATCACGCGGCGAATGTCGCGCGCCGACACAGGATTGGCGATGATCCCGATTGCGTTTCCCATTGGCCCTTGTCGTTCTTCTGTGTTTGGTTAATGCGAAGCAAGGCGTGTGCCAGTCGGTCCCGACTCTCAATTTCAATCAATTATGGGCGATTCCGATGATCGGCGGCATCGTTGACGCCACACCTGTTGCAGGTAGCGCGCAACAGGTGTGGCAGAGTCACTGCAGACGGGGCGGCAACGCGACACCCATGCGCCGCATCCGGCGATGCAGCGTCGTGCGGTCGATACCGAGATTGCGCGCTGCCGCCGAGACGTTCCAGCCGGCCGCGCGCAAGGCCATGCGCAGGGCATCGGCCTCGGTCTTGCCCGGGGATGCAACGGATTCCGCTACCACATCGTTCAGTGGGCTGCTGCCAAACACCTGATCCGGCAAGTCCTCGATGGTGATCTCCGGTTCCGCAGCAACCGCACATGCAAAGTCGAGGACGTTGACCAGTTCGCGGATGTTGCCTGGCCACGCCTGCGACCTGAGCACACCGAGCGCTTCGCCGGAGAGGCTGCGGGCCCGTCCGTCGGCCATTGGCCGCTTGGCCAATAATTGACCGATGAGCCAGGGCAGGTCCTGCCTTTCGCGCAAGGGTGGCAGCGTGACGATGGCGCCATTCAAACGAAAATAAAGATCTTCCCGGAACTCGCCCTTGGCGATGAGCTGGGTCAGATCGCGATGACTGGCGGCGATCACCCGCATGTCCACGGCTTGCGGTTTGAGCGCACCGATCGGCGTGACCTCGCGCTCCGCCAGCACGCGAAGCAAGCGGGTCTGCGATGCGATGGGCATGTCGCCGATCTCGTCGAGGAACAGGGTTCCGCCATGGGCTTCGCGGACCAGACCCTTCTTGCCCTTGTTCGATGCGCCGGTGAACGAGCCACTTTCGTAACCGAAGAGTTCGCTCTCGATCAGGCTTTCAGGAAGGGCCGCGCAATTGACCGGCACGAAGGGGCCTCGAGCCCTGGCGCTGGCCATGTGGATGGCCTTGGCCATGAATTCCTTTCCGGTGCCGGTCTCGCCCTGAATGAGCAGGCTCATGTTGGTGTTGACCAGCCGGGCGACCTTGGACAGGGCGGCGGCCATGGCCGGCTCTTCCCCGGCCACGGCACGCAGCGCGTCCGGCAGCTTTCCTGCGCCGGCCGAAGGCTGCGGCGCATTTTTCGGAAGCACCCGGAAGGACGTGGGCGGGATGACCTGGATATAAAGGGTACGGCCGCTGCCCCGGAGCCGCACGCAATTGCGCTCGATGCGATGTGGCGAGACGAAGCGCGTCAGGCTATCGATATCGCAGTCGAAGAAATCCGAGAACAGGCGCCCCAGAAGGAGGCCGGACATCCGCCAGTCCTGATGCATCTCCTGGGCGAGCAACTGGCGGACAGAATGGTTGAAGCCGGTGATGCGGCCCGAGGAATCCAGCGCCAGCACATATTCCGTATCGACCACGGCGAGTCCCTGGTTGGCCGTAAGCTTCACGATCCAGTTACGCGCACAGGACTGGATCAGATGGGCCGTCTCGATCTTGTGAGCAAAACTCTTGACCATCTGCAGAGCAAGGAACTGGCTCGTCTTTTCGGCCGGCGAGGTGAGCGCGGAAATATCGAGTACCGCCGCCAGTTCACCGGTGCCGTCGAAGATCGGCGCCACGGTACAGCTCAAAGGAATGTGCTGAGCATCGAAGTGGTCGGTCTGGTGAACTGTCAGCGCCTCTCCCGTGGCGATGCAGGTGCCGGTACCATTGGTTCCTGCCCGGCGCTCGTTCCAATCGGCCCCAAGGTACAGCCCGGCCTCGCGCAACAGGTCGGTGGCCGCTTCGTCGCCGATATAGTCGACGGTGATGCCCTCATTGTCGGTGAGCAGCAGCACGTAGCCGAGGCCCGCAACCTGGCGGTAAAGGGCCTCGACACCAAAACGCGCCGTGCGCAGCAGGTTATCGATCGCTTCCTGCCGCTCGCGCAGGAAGCGGTGGTCAACGATCACGGCCTTGCGCCGGACCGACGGATCGAGACGGTGATTGAGAACGCAACGGACCCACGACTCGCGGATCAAACGGTCGCGCCCCGTTTCACGGCCTTCGACCGTGCGGACCAACTCCTCGACGTGATCTCGTTCTGCCGTTGCGATCGGCTTCCCTCCACACAGGCTTTACGATGGACTCGAAAAATTCGGGCTGTCAAGAAATTGAGCATGAGCCGCATCAGTTTTGCAGGTGCGAAAACACATTGCATCGCGGGATAGGGCGCGCATGACCGCCCTCGCCCAGGAACATGGCAGCGGCGGCCCGAAAGTCTGGACGGACCGGCAGGGATGGCATAGCCTTATTCAATCCTGGCGGCCTGGAGCGAGACGGTGTTGGGCGACAACTGGCTGAAACGGAACACACGGAAGGGCCTGCCGAAGGTTCAGTCATGCCGAGCCCGCTGCAGCCCAGCGAGGCGCATCGCAGCCCTGACCGGCCTTTCGGCACCGCTTCATCTGCCACGCCCCGCGGACCCGGTCAGCGGTCGGACGCCGCGGGCCATTCATCCATTATGACTTAGGAAGAGGATTGATCGACATGGATCTCGGACTGAAGGGACTGAACGTGCTTGTCACCGGCGGCACCAAGGGAATCGGCCGCCGCGCCGCCGACATGTTCGCCGCCGAAGGCGCGAATGTTTCAGTTTGCGCCCGGAATGCTGCGGAAGTAAGCGAGACCGTCGCAGGTTACAAGGCCATGGGCGTCAAGAGCTTCGGCAAGGCAATCGACGTCAGCGACAAGGCCGCCCTGGAAGCCTGGGTCGAGGAGAGCGCCAAGGCCCTAGGTGGCATCGACATCGTCGTCGCCAATGTCTCGGCACTTGCCGCGGCGGAGGATAGCGAGGCCTCGTGGCAAGCCCAGTTCGACATCGACATGATGCATACGGTGCGGACCGTGAACGCCTCCCTGCCCCACCTCGAAAATTCGAAGTGGCCCTCGATTGTCATCGTGTCTTCGGTGTCGGGCCGCGAGATCGACTTCACGTCGCCCGCCTATGGTGCCTTCAAGGCGGCGCTGATCCACTATGCCCATGGCCTTGCCCACAAGCTGGCGCCCAAGATGATCCGAGTGAATTCGGTGTCGCCGGGCAATGTCTATTTCAAGGGCGGCATCTGGGAATATGTCGAGATCAACATGCCCGACCTGTTCAAGTCGGCCCTGGCGCTCAATCCGACCGGCCGCATGGCGACCGCCGAGGAGATCGGCAAGGGCATCGTCTTCCTGGCGAGCCCGGCCTCGAGCTTCACAATGGGCACGAACCTGGTGATCGACGGCGCCCTCACCAAGGGCGTGCAACTCTAGGAGGGATGTAACCATGGCCCAGCCGCGCAAGATCACGATATCGAATGGCGTGACGCTGCACGCCCTGGAGGCCGGACAGGGCACGCCGCTCATCATGATCCCGGGCTGGTCCCAGTCGGCGGCCGAATATGGCCGCAATATCGACGCGCTGGCCAGGACGCGGCGGGTCATCGCGCTCGACATGCGCGGCCATGGCGAAAGCAGCAACCCCGAGGGGGGCTACCGCATTCAACGCCTGGCCAAGGACCTGGCCGAGGTGATCGATGCCCTCGGCCTCACGTCTGTCGACGTGCTGGGCCATTCTATGGGCAGCTCGGTGATCTGGAGCTATCTCGATCTGTTCGGGCCGCAGCACCTGCGCAAGCTGGTGATCGTCGATCAGGCGCCCATGGTCGCCGCCCTGCCCGCCTGGTCGGACGACGACAGGCGCCGCTACGGCTGTCTGCTTCCGGACGTGCAGTCCGTTGCCGGCTTCTGCGACACGGTCCGTGCCACATCCTCGGTGGACGGTACGATGAACATCCTCCGCGGCATGTTCACCGCGGCAATCTCCGATGACGACCTGCGCTGGATCGCCACCGAGAACCTGAAGATGCCACGGGCCGCCGCTGCCGACCTGCTGTTTAACCACTGCCTGAGCGACTGGCGCGACGTGATTGCGGCGACCCGGCTGCCAGCCCTGGTCATCGGCGGGCGCAAGAGCATTTTCTCGGCCGAATCGCAGGAATGGATTGCCGCGGTGAACCCAAACGCCCGTGCGGTGATCTTCGAAGAGACCGAGGGCGGCGGACACTTCATGTTCTTCGAGAACCCGGACCGCTTCAACCGGGAGGTGGAGGCCTTTCTGGCCACGTGAGACGTTCGCACGTCCTCACCCGGCCATCCAGGCTCCAGGTCAGCCCGAAGGCACATTGACCCTTACTCCTGAACGCCCGCGTAGCGCAGCGAGGTCACCCACAGCTCGAGATCTTCGGGTCTGCGGAACGGTTCCCGCTCCGCCACCCTGCGCAGCGTGAAGTCCGGCTCCATCTCCATGGTCCTGGCGCCATGCCAGCGGGCCTTTGTTTCGTCCCTGAGCTGGGCGTAACAAATGGCCATCCAGGCGTGATAGTAATAGGCGTCTTCCGGCGCCGACTCCAGGACGTCCGCCGCTTCTCGGAAACGCCGTGCCACCATGAGCGCCAGGGCCAGGTAGTCGCAGTAGGAATCGGCATTCATCGGGTTCAGTTGCATGGCCTTCCGCACGATCGGGATCGCCTGTTCGCCGTCGCCCATGTCGGTCAGCACCAGTCCAAGCTTGGCAGAAAGGGCGGAGTCACTCGGGTTGAGCTGCACCGACCTCCGGCAATGCTTCAGGGCAAGATCGAACTGCCGGCGATAGAGATAGCCGAGACCCAGGACGAGATGGCACCACGGCTCCTCCTCGTCGATCTGCATGGCCCGCGTGGCAAGCTCTTTGGCGCGGTCGAGGCCGCGGCCGGAATCATCCAGGAAAAACTCGTAGAGGTATGTGTGAGCAAGCTGGGCCCAGGCCTGGGCGAACTGATCATCCAGCGCAATGGCCTGCTCGAAGTGCCTGCGCGCCAGAAGCTTGTCTTCCCAGCTCGGGCTGTGCATCAGGGCGCGCCCCTTGAGAAACAGCTCGTAGGCGGGAAGCGCTTCCGTCTGCTTGCGCCGGCTGCCGCGCAGCAACTTGTAATCGATCTGTCCGACAGTGGAGGCCACGATCGTGCTTGAAAGTTCGTCAAGCACATCGAGGATGTCGGCCGCAGGCCGATCGTACCGTTCTCTCCACAGGGCGGCATCGGTCTCTGCATCGACAAGTTCGGCAGTCACCCGGACACTCTCTCCGACCCGCCGCACCGTGCCAAACAGGAGGAATTTCACCCCCAGTTTCACGCCGATTTCGCGAGGATGAAGCGCGGTGCCCCGGAAAGCGAAGGAGGACGATCTGGCAATGACGAAAAGATGCCTGAACCTGGAGAGGTTGGTGATCAACTCTTCGGAAATGCCATCGGCGAAGAACGCTTGATCGGCGTCCGGCTGCAGATCGGTGAATGGCAGCACAGCAATGGACAGACGTTCTTGCACCACGGGCGAATCGTCCCGCTGGATGTTCTCGGAGGCCGGAGAGGTCTGGACCGTAGTGTGCTTGTTTCCCGCGATCTCATCGCGCAGGGCCCGGGTTTCTGCAGAAGGCTCGATCTGCAGTTCCCGCCTGAGCAGGCCACGGCACTCCTCAAACTGCTTAAGCGCCAGGCTCGCATCGCCGGAGTCGACATAGGCCCGCATGAGAACGCGGTGAGATGATTCCCGCAGCGGATCCAGCCGCACGAGTTCCCTGGCCGTCGCCACCCGCCGCAGCCCCGCCTCGAGGGCGGTCAATCTCTCCAGCAGGCTGATAGCGGCCGAGTGGACTCGCGAGCGTTCCACCACCAGCCAATCTTCGAAGGCATGTTCGACCAAGCGCACATCGGCGAGAAGCTCGGCGTGCGCAGCATCCGCAATGAGACGGAGTTCCGACACATCCGTCTTGCTTTCGTGACCGAGCAGCCCAAGCACATCGACCGCCAGTCCCGCAGACTGCAGCGACAGGTTGTCGCCAGCCTCCACGAAAAGCGGCTCCCAGAGAGAACCCAGGTCCTTCCGGAGCACGGTCAGCGACTGACGCAGGCTGGCGCGCGCCTGCTCCTCGCCATGGCTTCCCCAAAGCAGATCGCCGAGGCGTTCCCGGGTAGAGGTACAATTGGGCGACAAGGCCAGGATTGCGACGAGGGCTTTGTTCTTCTTGCTGCGGATTGCGATCTGATCGCCGCCGGGCCCCTCCAGCTGAAAGGTCCCCATCAATCTGAGCCGGGCAATCAAGGAAATGCTATCCGCCATGGTTGAGAAATTTGGGATCGGCCGCGACAACCAGTTTTGTTGGCACCATATCCGCACTTTGTACAGATTTGACAGAATTTTTGCGGGCCGATCACAACCGTTTTTTGCCGGCTGGCTATCGTCATGAAATCGCCTGGAACGAAACAGAGGAGATTACAAGATGGCTATGACCGAGATGCGCGCCGAAGTCCGTATGGTCTGGTGGCCGGCCTGGCTCGCCCTTCCCCGGGACCTTCCGCACCGCCTGGCAAACGAACTTCGCGGGTCCTACCGCAAGTGGCGAACCGCGCAACTGCTGGGCCAGCTGGATCGCACTATCCTGGAAGACATCGGCGTGCCGCATGAAAACGTATCCCCGGCATCGGGATCGCTGGATCGCTATCCGGACGTCATCAAGATCCGGCAACTGGGCATCTGACGCCCGTGGTCCCGCATGGCAGCGGTCGCCGCTGTCACACCCGCCGGATCGTCCGGCCTGACCAGCCAGAACGGCTGGCGCGGCAGGGTCCCTCGTACGAAGCAAGTCAGGAAAGCGGAAAGAGACGAGGGGGGAACGTCATGGTCTCCAGTACACGATGGGCGGCACTATGCCTGAAAGCCGCCTGTGTTGCATCGACGGTTCTGTCGATAGGGCTCGCCCCGGCCGCCTTGGCCCAGGCCTGCAGCGATGTGGCCCTGGTCCTCGCGGTCGACGGCTCCGGCAGCATCGATGCGGGCGAGTTCCGCTTCCAGCAGCAGGCGATTGCGGACTCGCTCAGAGACCCGGACGTCCTGGAGGCCATGGCGCGTGCCGGCACGGTGTCGGTTGCGGCAGTATTCTGGGGCGATCCCAACCGGCCCGTCCAGGAGACGGAGGCCGTCGTGATTACTGGCCGCGACGGCGCCGACCGCCTGGCCGGGATCATCGAGAACATGCCGCGCCGGGTTCTGGGAAACACCGGCTTGAGCGCCGGGCTGGAAGCTGCACTCGACAAGCTCGCAACCATGGGATGCGCCCACCGGCCGATCATAAATGTTTCGGGCGACGGAAAGGGTACGATCCTGTCGCGCCGCAGTCGCAAATCGCCGCGTCTGGAGGAGGTGCGAGCCCGCGCCGCGGCCGAAGGGGTGACGATCAACGCGCTGACGATTTCCAACGAGGAGACCGATCTAGCCCAATACTACCAGCAGAAGGTGATCACCGGCCCGGGGGCCTTCGTCATGGATATCCGGAACTTTGCCGACTACGCCCAGGCGTTCCGTCGCAAGCTCGTGCGCGAAATCGCGCCGCAAATCGTGGCCATGGCCAAGTGAGCGACAGGCCGACGACACGCCCTGAGCAGATCAGGGGCTTGCAGGTGCTTCGATGATGGATTGTTGCCGCAAACGGAGCGCCCACCCGTTCTCCGCACTGGCGAACGACAAGGCGCCATCCTGGGGGAATCTGGGCAGGCGATGCCGAACACATGTCCTCGTCGAGGTCTTCCCAAGCTTGACGATCCTTTTGGCGGCGCTAACATCACCGCAACGTCAGTTCTGGACTGAGAAACGCCATGGCTGAAGTCTCCCCCGATGTTGAGCAGCGGCGCGGCTCGCCGCTGACGTTTGACCAGACGATGCGCCAGGAGGAACTTCTGCGGGCCTATCGCCTGATGCGCACGATCCGCGTCTTCGAAGAACGTCTGCACGAGGAGGCGAGCGCCGGCAAGATTCCCGGTTTCCTCCATCTCTATGCCGGACAGGAGGCCTCCGCTGCGGGCGTCATCATGCATCTGGACGATCGCGACAAGATCGCGTCCACCCACCGCGGGCATGGCCACTGCATCGCCAAGGGCATGGAACTTCCGGCCATGGCGGCGGAGATCTTCGGAAAGGACACAGGCCTCGGCCGCGGCAAGGGCGGCACCATGCACATGGCGGACCGGGCCCGTGGCATCCTGGGAACGAACGGCATCGTCGGCGCCGGCGCGCCGTTGATCTGCGGTGCGGCCCTCGCAGCGAAGATGAGAGGCGAGCGCTCTGTCGGCGTGGTCTTCCTCGGCGACGGCGCCTCGAACCAGGGCACCTTCCTGGAAAGCCTCAATCTCGCGGCGGTATGGAATCTCCCGGTCCTGTTCGTCGTCGAGAACAATGGCTATGCCGATTCGACCTCACGCGACTACGCCGTCGCGGTCGATTCCTATGTCGACCGGGCGGCCGGTTTCGGCCTGCCTGGAATCACGGTCGATGGCCTGGACTTCTTTGCGGTCCATGAGGCCGCCGGCGAGATGATTGCCAGGGCCAGGGATGGCGGCGGCCCGAGCCTTCTGGAGTGCACGGTTGCCCGCATGTTCGGCCACTACGAGGGCGACACCCAGACCTACCGCGCCGAAGGCGAGATTGATCGCATCCGCGAGAATCAGGACTGCATAAGGATCTTCGTCGAGCGCGTGCGAATGGCCGGGGAACTGTGCGAGGCCGCGCTGGAAGCGGTCGATTCCGATATTCACGCTCAGGTCGACGAGGCCATCGCCTTTGCAGAGCGGTCACCCTTTCCGTCGGGGGCGGACCTCACCACCCACGTCTATTCGTGACTATACGGCAGGACACAACATCACCCCAGACTTTCGCCTCGAATTCCTCGGGAGAAGTTGGAGCAGGCGACCCGAAGCGAACGCGCTACCCCGACCGTGGCAAGAGCCGCTCCTTTTGTCCCAGGGCCTATCATTCCGCAAACAACACTCCCCCCAATGCTTTGTCTTTCGTGGAAAACTGATCCCGGATCGTCTCTGCCAGTTCCATTGGAACCCACCGTCACCTGCTCCACAGCAAGGCCTGGGGTAGCTGAATGGGAGACGGACGATGTCGAGGGACAGTGCAAGGATGCTCTTCACACCACAGCCGGTGGAGCGCCTGACGCTGGCGCAGGACCGGTTGCCAGACACTCACCCCCAACTCGACAAGGCATTGAAGTCATGGCCAGGGGGTGCAGACACAGGCAGCCCCTTTTGACTTGAAGCTACGCCTGGTCCAGGCGCCGCCATTCAGGGCTTCCTCATGAGATACTCGGCCACGGCCTGGTAGGCCGGCAACGATGTCGGGTCGTTTGCGCTATTGCTTGCCACAGGGTGCGAGGCAAAACGGACGATGACCATTTGTGCGGTGGGATCAACATAGATCGTTTGGCCGTGAACCCCACGCGCTGCATAGGCGCCATGGACATTGTGGAAGACCCACCACATGGCACGATAGCTGCCGCCGGGCAGGTTCTTGTAACCCGCTTTCGCAAAGGCCTCCTTGCTGCCGCCCTTACGAATGCGGTCGACGGCCGCCGCCGGGAACAGGCGCTCGCCAGTGGTCACGCCCTCGTCGAGCATGAGTTGTCCGAACCTGGCCAAGTCGCGCAGACCCGCAGTGAGTCCACCGCCTGCAAAGGGTGTGCCGAGCGAGTCGACCGTCATGTAGGCATCCTGTTCGGCGCCCATGTGGCTCCATATCCGCTCCGACAGATAGTCCGAGACTGATTTGCCTGTCGTCCGACTGATGATCCAGCCCAGCACATCAGTATTGACGGTCTTATAACCGAAGGCATCACCATGCCGACCTTCAGGCTTTACCGTCTGGAGGTATTCATAATAGCCGCGAGGCCCCGTGTAGTCCGCGGACATCGGCAATGGGCTTGCCGCCGCGTTGTAGATCCAGACGTCGGCGTTTGGGTCGGCGTAATTCTCGCTGAATTGAATGCCAGTCGTCATCTCCATCACCTGGGCGACGGTGGCGCTGCCAAAAGCGCTGTCCTTCAGCTCGGGAATGATGGTGGACACGAGCGCGGTCTCATCGAGCTTGCCCTCGGCAACGAGGATTTCCGCAAGCAGGCCGACCGTGGACTTGGTCATCGACATTGCGGCATGTTTTCCGGCCTCGCCGAGACAGCCGAAGTATTTCTCGTAGACGACGCGGCCCTTGTGCATGATGAGAATGCCGTCTGTATAGTTCTCATCCAGGGCTTCGGCCCAGGTCATGGCCGCCCCGCCACCAAGTGGCGTGAAGCTCACCTGGTCAACACCTTCATCGAGTGCATATTGCAGTGGATCAGGCGCACCCAGCCCACGGCTCACGTTCTTGGTCGGCAACAGCTCCCGGATGTGACAGACTGTCCAGCGCATCTTCGGGAAGCTGAAGAAATCCGAGTCCGGATGCCCGATGCGCTTGTCCGGCGGCGGTGGGAAACTCTGCATCCACCCAAGCTTGGCGGGATCACTATCGGCGGCAGACGGAAAAATTTGCTGTGCCACCGATGCAGTTGCGCCGACCGCAAGAATGCCAAGCACGCCGATGACCGTCCTCACAAGATCAGTAATTGACAACGACATTGACGAAACCTCCGGACCAGATGGGATCATTGCCAGGGAACACGTCGCGAATGCCCTTGCCTGGAACCGCGATACTGAACCCGGCCGTGAGATAAGTGTTGGGATTGATGATGCAGCTGTACTCGATGAAGACATCGTCGGACATCCGTTACGAAATGACCGACATTGTCTCGATCACGCGCGCCCCCTGCAACTGCGGCAGACCATACGCGCGGCTGACCGCCATTCAGGGCCGCCGCGAAGAGATCGTGCATCTGCATTCAGCCGATGGCACTGATCATCACCTCCATGCAGGAGTGCTCCGTTCGCCGCTGATCCGCATAGAGGGACTGAAACAGTTCCAGTTCTCCGCCGGTCCGGAGGGCCTCACGTTTTGCTTTTCGGTCCAGGCTGGCTTGGAACCGACTCCCATTTGGGAGGACATCCAGGCTTCGCTCGCACGCTGCTTGGCACAGCGAAACATCTGCGGAGTGCCTCTCGTGATTCAGAACGTCGACTACATTGCGCGAAGCGGTACAGGCGAAAAGGAGAGACTGGTTGCTCCGAATCTCTTCGCCGTCGACCAATAGGCGCTCGTTCTCGTATCCGAGCCGTCAGGCAAGCGCGGGAACGAGCACTGCCATAGCAGGGGATAATCGACCCATACCTTCATGGCCAGTTCCGCTACCCCAGAGCGTGACGGGCCTCCGGGGAGTGGAGCTACACCACACTAACTTATTCAAATCATTGGGAGAAATTGGAGCGGGCGACGCGAATCGAACGCGCGACCCTAACCTTGGCAAGGTTATGCTCTACCCCTGAGCTACGCCCGCTTCCATATGCGTGACCGGCTGGCGCCGGCAGGTGGCGCGTCTTATTGCCTAAGCGCTGGCGAAATGCAAGAACAAGATTTCTCAGCTAAGGAAAGGAAGACCGGCCGCCATGCCAGCGACCCGTGAAGACCTCTTGTCCCGCCTCGAAGCCCTTGGAATCCAGACCCAAACCCGCGATCATCCGCCGGTGTTCACGGTCGAGGAGGCACGCAAGCTGCGCGGCGAGATCCCCGGCGGCCACTGCAAGAACCTGTTCCTGAAGGACGACAAGGGCGGTCTCTGGCTGGTCGTCTGCCTGGAAGACGCCCAGATCGACCTCAAGGCCGCCCCGGCCAAGATCGGCTCGCGGCGTCTGAGCTTCGGCAAGCCCGACCTGCTCATGGAAGCACTTGGCGTCGAAACTGGATCAGTGACGCCCTTCGCGGTCATCAATGACGCGGCCTGCCGGGTGAACGTGGTGCTCGATGCCGCTATGATGGCCCACGACCGGCTCAACTTCCATCCCCTGCGCAACGACGCGACCACCACCATCGCCGCCCGCGACCTCGTCACCTTCATCGAATCCTGCGGTCATCGCCCCAGGATCGTCCCGGTTGCCTGAGCAGTCATTGAAATCCCCGCCCGATTGGGCCATTTAGGGGCAATAGCGAGGATCGGATAATGAACATGATAATTGGCGGCGAACCAGCCGCAGCCGCGGACCTGGTCAAGGAGTCCAACACGCAGAACTTCATGAAGGACGTGGTGGAAGCCTCGCGCAAGGTACCCGTCATCGTCGATTTCTGGGCCCCCTGGTGCGGCCCCTGCAAGCAACTGGGTCCGGCGCTGGAAAAGGTCGTGAAACAGGCCAGCGGCAAGGTGCGCATGGTCAAGATCAACGTCGACGAGAACCAGCAGCTCGCCGCCCAGATGCGGGTGCAGTCGATTCCAGCGGTCTTCGCCTTCGTCAATGGCCAGCCCGTCGACGGCTTCATGGGGGCCTTGCCAGAGAGCCAAATCAAGCAGTTCGTGGATCGGCTCGGCGGCCAGGGCAGCATGGCCGCGGAAATCGAGGCTGCGATGGCCGAGGCCCATGAACTGCTCGAACAGCAGAATATCCAGGGTGCGGCTCAGGTCTTCGCCTCCATCGTGCAGGCCGACCGTGAACATGCCGGCGCGATCGCCGGTTTGGCGCGTTGCCAGATCCTGGCTGGCGATCTTGAAAACGCCCAGGCCACGCTTGCCCTGGTGCCGCCGGCCAAGGCAGGCGATCCCCATGTTCTCAGCGTCAAGGCCGCCCTCGACATGGCGCTCAATCCGGTGGATCTCTCGGAGAGCGCCGCGCTCAAGGCCCGGATCGACCGCGACCCGGATGATTTCCAGGCCCGGGTCGATCTCGCTGTCCTGCTCAACGGCGCCGGCGAACGCGGCGAGGCCACCGATCAGTTGCTGTACGTGATCCGCAAGAAGCGCGACTGGAATGACGAGGCCGCACGCAAACAGTTGGTCAAGTTCTTCGAGGCCTGGGGCCCCAAGGACGAGTTCACCCTGCAGGGCCGCCGCAAGCTGTCGTCGCTCCTGTTCTCCTGAGGACACTGCAAACCTTGATCGACCGTTATCGCCAACCTTCCGACTTGCCGCAGCGCATGCCCCTGTTCCCGCTCTCGGGCGCCCTCTTGCTGCCGCGCGCCGAATTGCCGCTCAACATCTTCGAGCCGCGCTACCTTGACATGGTGACCGACGCCATGTCCGGCGACCGGTTGATCGGCATGATCCAGCCCGAGCCGGGCACGGAGAAGCAAGACCGGCCACCGCTTCTGCGCGTCGGGTGTAGTGGGCGGATCACCGCCTACGCCGAAACCGCCGACGACCGCTTCCTGATCACCCTCACCGGCGTGAGTCGCTTTGCCATTCTGGAGGAATTGGACGCCGATACCCCCTATCGCCAGGCCCATGTCGATTTTCATCCCTTCGCGGTCGACCTTGTCGCCGATCTCGGGTCGGGAGAGGTGAACCGGCCGGCTCTGCTGAAAGCATTTCGCGACTATCTCAACGCCAATGACATGAAAGCCGACTGGGATCAGGTCGATGCCGCCTCCACCGAAGTCCTGGTGAAC
The DNA here is from genome assembly GCA_020441605.1 of Alphaproteobacteria bacterium. The sequence continues at coordinate 3,115 of JAGRLX010000132.1, read as the reverse complement.
ACCCTCTCTCTCCTGGCGCCCTACCCGCCCCAGGAAAAGCAGGCCCTTCTCGAAGCGCCGGACCTCAAGACCCGGGCCGATGTCCTGGTTGCCCTGACCGAAATGGCGCTGCGCAAGATGGCGCCCGGCGGCAAGCAGAGGCTGCAGTAGCCCCATGGCAGAACCCCGCCGCACCGACCCCAGCCTGTTGCAGCTTCTGGTCTGTCCGGTGACCAAGATGCCCCTGACCTATGATGCCGAGCGTCAGGAACTGATCTCCAGGGCCGCCGGTCTCGCCTATCCGATCCGCGATGGCATTCCGATCATGCTTCCCGAAGAGGCGCGGGACATCAACCGTGAATGATCCGTGGCCGGAGGAGTTGCGCCTCTCCGGGGCGGGCCGTCTGCTGACGGTGGCCTTCGACACCGGCGAGCGCTTCGATCTCGACGCCGAATACCTGCGGGTGGAAAGCCCCAGTGCCGAAGTCAAGGGCCATGGGCCGGGGCAGGAGCAACTGGTATGGGGCAAGCGCAATGTAGCCATCATTCGGCTCGAGCCCGTGGGTACCTATGCCATCAAGATCGTGTTCAGTGACGGCCACGAAACCGGCCTCTACACCTGGAACTATCTGCTGAAACTCGGCCGCGAACGCGACGCAATCTGGGCGGACTACATCGCCAGGCTGGAGGCCGCAGGACGCGGCAGGGGTTGACCTGTTACAACGTCTCGCCGCGCAGCAGCTTCGGCAATTGCCCGGATGACCCCGCCGCCTCTCTCACGAACATGGACTTGAGTGGGCCCAACCGGTTGACTGCCGCAAGCCCCGCCTGGCGCGCCAGGCGCAGCGCCGCGTTGTCATTGGCAAAAAGGCGGTTCATGCCATCCATGGCCGCCGCGGTCAGCACCGTGTCGAAACGGCGCCACATCGTGTAGCGTTCGAGCACGCTCTCGCTGCCGATATCGAGACCGAGTGCGGCGGCTTCATGCAGGCACTCGGCGAGGGCCGCAACATCGCGCAATCCCAAGTTGAATCCAAGCCCAGCCAGGGGATGCAGCACATGGGCGGCATCCCCCACCAGCGCCAGCCGGGGACCATGGAATGACTCGGCCAGGAACAGCGCCAATGGATAGCCATGGCGGCCACTGATCAGCCGCACCTCGCCCAGATGATCGCCGAAGCGATGGCGCAACTCCGCCAGGAAGCCGGCATCGTCTAGGGCCAGGATACGCCTCGCCTCCTCGCCCCGCTCGGTCCACACCAGTGATGCGCGATTGCCGGGCAAGGGCAGGATTGCGAAGGGACCGGAGGGGGTGAAATGCTCTTCGGCGCGACCATGGTGCGGCAAGGCGTGTTCAACCGTGACGACGATGCCAGTTTGGTCATAGGGCCAGCCGATCAACTTGATCCCGGCGGCATCCCGCGCCGGCGAATTGCGCCCATCGGCGGCCACGATCAAAGGCGCCCTCAGGCTCCGGCCATCGGCCAGTTCCACGGCGGCCAGGCCCGGTCCAAAGCGATAGCCCTTGACCGACTGACCAACCGCGAAGGAAACCTGAGGCGAGGCCTCCGCCTCCTTCAGCATGGCGTCGTAGAGAAAACGGTTCTCGATCATGTGGGACGATGGACTGCCCTGCATGTCCTCCTCGTCAAAGCGCAGCAGCACCGGCCGCCTGTCGGGCGAGTCACTGTCGGTCACGATTATCTCTTCCATCGCCTGGGCTTCGTTCGCGACCCTGGACCAGACGCCCAGCACCTCGAACATCCGCCGCGCCGCTGCGGTGATGGCCGAAGCCCGGCCATCGAAGGCATTGCTGGCGAAACCGCGGGGATCCTTGGCGTCCACGACCACCACATCGAGCGGCCGGCGCAGGCGATGGCCGCCGAGGGCCAGCGCGGCCGCCAGCCCGTTCAGGGCGGCACCGATAACGATCACATCCGGGTTCTGAGGCATCGGCGCACATGACCGGCTTTCAATGCCGCTGGCAAGCGCCGCGTGGTCGCAACAGCATCTGCAAAAAATTTAGGCAGTTTTTCGAAGATGAGGGAAATTTATGCATTTGCTCCGTCTGCAATTTCGATCGTCTATAAAAATACGCATATAAAACAATATTTTATACTGAATTCTGACTCTGGCACAATTCTTGTTTTGCGGTGCAACACCGATAACAAGAGGGGTTTTGCATGAAATACGTGATCGCTGTGATCAAGCCATTCAAACTTGAGGATGTGCGCGAAGCACTGGGCGCGCTGGGCATCCAGGGAATAACCGTGACCGAAGTGAGAGGACACGGCCGCCAGCGTGGACACACCGAATTCTACCGCGGCGCCGAATACACGGTGAGCTTTGTTCCGAAGGTCAAGCTCGAACTGGCCGTGGACGAGGCCATTGCCGAAAAGGTGGTCGAAGCTATCCAGCAAACCGGCCAGACGGGCCAGATCGGCGATGGCAAGATCTTCGTCCTGCCCCTTGAGCAGGCCGTTCGAATCCGCACCGGTGAGGCCGGCGCCGCAGCCCTCTAGCGCCAAAGCCCGATGGCCCGCCAAACCTCACGCTATGACCTTCGGTTCCTTTGCGCCGTCCCAAGCCCGGCGATCCCAACCTGAAAATCAAGACATTAAAGACAAGGACCCACCATGTTGAATATCTCGAAACCTGCCAAGACGCTGGCGCTTGCCGCGGGACTGGTTCTCGCCGGCCTGCTGCCCGCCCTCGCCCAGGAGGCCACGTCTGAAGCCGTGGCCGCTGCCCCGGTCATGGACAAGGGCGACGTCGCCTGGATGATGACCGCCTCCACCCTGGTGCTGTTCATGACCCTGCCGGGACTCGCCCTGTTCTACGGCGGCCTGGTGCGGGCCAAGAACATCCTGTCCATCCTGATGCAAACCACCATGATCGCCGCCGTGATGATGGTGGCCTGGGTGGTCTACGGCTATTCCTTCGCCTTCGGCGGCAGCGACAACCCCTTCTTCGGCGGCTTCGGCAAGCTGTTCCTGGCCGGCGTCAACAAGGACTCCATGGCCGCAACCTTTTCCAGTGGCTTCGTCATCCCAGAATACATCTTCATCGTCTTCCAGATGACCTTCGCCGCCATCACACCTGCGCTGATCATCGGCGCCTTCGCCGAGCGCGTGAA
>JAGRLX010000016.1 GCA_020441605.1 Alphaproteobacteria bacterium | reverse complement strand
ACGTCCGCCGCCAACCTCCCGCGCGCTATATGGTCCGCCTCGGCCCAAAACGCAAGTCCTGCGCACTTGCCAAATCAGTCCGATCAGACCACTCTTGTGCAAGTCTTTGAGGTTCAAGGGAAAGGTTTGGGCAAATGCGAATAGCTGTTGTGACCTTTGCATCCGCCGTCATGGTGGTGGCTGCCGCCGGATTGGCCGGGTCTGCGGCGGCTCATGGCGTCCAGAGTCCGTGCAATCCCTACTACATCATGGAAAAGTGCCGGGGTGACGGGACGCGCTGCAAGGCCCACATGCATTATGCGCCGGGTCACAGCCTGGCTGATCGCCCGGCTGGCAACTATTTCTACAGCAAGCCGCACCGCTGGCATTATCATGACATGTTCGGCCATGCCCACCAGGTGAGTTATTCGGCATCCGGCAATCGCAAGTATGTAAAGTACAAGCGCCTCTGCGTTCCCCACCATCACAAGTAACTGGCAGCGGCGGCGGATTGACCCGGGAAAGGCTCTCGCCTATCTGAGCGATCATGAGCATCCTGCCGATTGTCAAGCTGCCCGACGAAAAGATCCTGCGCCAGGTTTCCCAGCCGGTAAGACAGGTTGACGATGCCACGCGCAAGCTTTGGGATGACATGTTGGCGACCATGTACGATGCACCGGGCATCGGCCTGGCGGCCATCCAGATCGGCATCCCGCGGCGCCTTCTGGTGATTGACCTTGCCAAGGAGGACGAGCCGAGCGCACCTCTCTTCGTCGCCAACCCGGAAATCGTCTGGTCCAGCGAAGCCGAGAGCGATTACGAGGAAGGCTGTCTCTCCATTCCGGAATTCTATGAGATGGTGACCAGGCCTGCCGAGGTGAAGATCCGCTATCTCGACCGCCAGGGCGAGGCCAGGGAATTGCATGCGAGTGGGCTTCTCGCCACCTGCCTGCAGCACGAGATCGATCATCTGAACGGGGTTCTCTTCATCGACCATATTTCCCGGCTGAAGCGCGAACGCGTCGTCAAGAAATTCGTCAAGGCCCAGAAACTGGGAAAGATCTGAGACCATGCGCCTGGTCTTCATGGGCACGCCCGGCTTTGCCGTGGAAACCCTCAAGTCCCTCCAGACTGCCGGCCATGACATCGCCTGCGTCTATTCTCAGCCGCCGCGGCCGGCCGGGCGCGGCATGGCGGAAACGCTATCGCCCGTTCATGCCTTCGCCGAAGCCCATGGGCTCGCGGTCAGGCATCCCCTGTCACTCAAGCCGGAAGAGGAACAGGCTCGCTTTGCCGCCTTGAACGCCGATGCCGCGGTGGTTGTCGCCTATGGCCTGCTGCTGCCCCCCGCCATTCTCGCCGTACCTCGCCTGGGCTGCTTCAACGTCCACGCCTCGCTGTTGCCGCGCTGGCGTGGCGCCGCTCCGATACAACGCGCCATCATGGCCGGTGATGCCGAAAGCGGCGTTACCATCATGCGGATGGAGGAGGGGCTCGATACCGGTCCCGTGTGCATGACCGGCAGGGTGCCGATCGGGCCACATACCACGGCCCAGTCGCTGCACGACGAACTGGCCAGCCTCGGCGCGAGGCTCATGGTCGAGGCGCTGGCCCAATCACGCATCGACTGCCAACCACAGTCCATCGAGGGCGTGACCTATGCCCGCAAGATCGACAAGGCCGAAGCGCGGATCGACTTCACCCGGTCCGCCGTGGAAGCCCGCAATCATATCCATGGGCTTTCGCCCTTTCCCGGCGCCTGGTTCCTGGTGAATGGCAGCCGGGTGAAGGTGCTGGAATGCGAGGTGGTGACGGCAACGGGGCATCCCGGCACCTTCATCGACGACAGTCTCACGATCGCCTGCGCCACCGGCGCCATCCGCCTGCTCCGCCTGCAACGCCAAGGCAAGGGGGCCATGGCCGCCGAAGCCTTCCTGCGTGGCTTTGCCGTTCCAGCCGGCACCCGGGTCGAATGATGCCGCGCTATCGCCTCACCATCGAATATGACGGCCAGCCTTTCGTCGGCTGGCAATTCCAGGCCCAGGGCCATTCCGTCCAGGGTGTGTTGGAGAAGGCGGTGGCCCAGATCAATGGGTCCCCCGCCACGGTCCATGGCGCCGGCCGCACCGATGCCGGTGTTCACGCCCTGGGGCAGGTGGCCCATGTCGACTTGGTCAGGGCATGGGATCCATTTGTCCTGCGCAATGCCCTCAATGCCAATGTGCGCCCCCATCCGGTGAGCGTGCTCGATGTGCAAGACGTGGGAGAGGACTTTCATGCCCGCTTCTCGGCCAGCGGCCGCCATTACCTCTATCGCATCCTCAACCGCCGCAGTCCGCCGGCGCTCGATCGCAGCAAGGTCTGGTGGCTGCCCATGGACCTTGAGTCGGAGGCGATGCACGAGGCAGCCCAGTGCCTCGTCGGCAAGCACGATTTCTCCACCTTTCGCGCCGCCCAGTGCCAGGCGGCGTCACCGGTGAAGACCCTCGACCGCTGCGATGTGGCACGCTATGGCGAGTTGATCGAGATCCGCTGTGATGCCCGCTCCTTCCTCCACAACCAGGTGCGCTCCATCGTCGGTTCGCTCAAGCTGGTCGGCGAAGGCAAATGGCGTCGGCGCGATCTCGAATTGGCCCTTGCCGCCAGGGATCGCGCCCGTTGCGGACCCGTCGCGCCGCCCGACGGACTTTACCTTCTCAAAGTTGACTATTGAAATAGTCGGCCAGAATCCGGCCATAGACCGCTTGCGTCGCCTTGAGTTCGTCGATGGCGATGCGTTCGTCGGTCTGGTGGATCGTGGCATTGGTCGGGCCGAACTCCAGCACGGGACAGTAGTCCTTGATGAAGCGGGCGTCCGATGTGCCACCTGATGTGGAAAGCCTGGGGAATATCCCGGTCTCCGCCTCGACCGCGTCCTGCACCAGACCGACGAAGGGGCCGGGCTCGGTAATGAAGGCTTCGGCCCCTTCCACGGCCGTGTAGCTCCACTTGCCACCCATCTCGGTTTTCACCGCTTCGATCTGCCCGTCGACCCAGGCCTTCAGCGATGCGGCGTCATGCTCGGTGCAAAACCGGATGTTGAACTTGGCCACCGCCCGCGACGGAATGACATTGCCAGCGGGGTTGCCCACGTCGAAGCTCGTCACCGCCAGGCTCGAGGGATCGAAGTGATCGTTTCCCTCATCGATCGTGGCGTGGGAAATCCGGTCAACGAAACGCGCCAGCTTCGGCACGGGGTTATCGGCCTTCTGCGGATAGGCGGCATGGCCCTGCCTGCCGTCCACCGTCACGATGAAGCTGAGCGATCCGCGCCGGCCGATCTTTACCGTATCGCCCATTTTTTCCGCGCAGCTCGGCTCGCCCACGATGCAATGGTCCGGCACATGGCCGTTCTCCTTCATCCATTGCAGCACCTTGACGGTGCCGTTGATGGCTGGACCTTCCTCATCGCCGGTGATCAGGAACGAGATCGAACCCTTGAACTTGCCGGCAGACCTGACGAAGTCGACCGCTGCGGCGGCGAAAGCGGCCACCGATCCCTTCATGTCGCAGGCGCCGCGGCCGTAGATGAAGCCATCGGCAATCTCGGCGGCAAAGGGTGGATGCGACCAGGCATCCGCATGCCCTTCCGGCACCACATCGGTATGACCGGCGAAGCAGAGATGGGGACTGCCGCTGCCGATTCGGGCAAAGAGATTTTCCACGTCAGGCGTTCCCTCTTCCCGGAAGATCAGCCGGTGGCAGACGAAGCCCGCCGCCGACAGCGTGTTCTCCAGCAAGGTGAGAGCGCCGCCTTCGGCCGGTGTGACCGACTTGCAGCGCACGAGGTCCTGGAGCAGGGAAACCGGATCGGTGGGAGTGTTCCTCATGGCGTGATATTACCCGGAATCGAAATGCCCGGCCACCGTGACCGGGCATTGTGCGCAGGTCTATTTCGTCAGGCTGCCAGCGGGTCCGATCCATACTGGTTAGGTCCCTCGGTGCCACGCAGGCAACCGCATTCGACGAACCACCAGATGACCCCGATCAGCGGCACCAGGATGATGAGGCTCCACCATCCCGATTTGCCACGATCGTGCCAGCGCTTGGCATAGAGCGCCAGCGAAGGGTAGATCGAGATCAGCGAAACGATCCCGCCGATGATGCCGAAACCTCGATCCAACGATATTGTGCCGAGGATCCAGTCCAGCGCGCTTGCGATGAAGCTGACCGCGCAGATCACGATGACGCCCATCCACATTTGCTGTCTGCCGATGCGGCCTTCAAAACTCGTGAAGAGATATTTCCAGTCCATGGCTGTCCTTTTCCGGCGCTCGAGCGCCCCAAATCGCCCCCAGGGCAATATCGCCTAATCTGAAGTTGTCGAAAAGGGGACAGACCCGCGGCTTGGCTAGTCTCTCAACAGTTCGTTGATCGACGTCTTGGACCGGGTCTTCTCGTCCACCCGCTTGACGATCACCGCGCAGTAGAGCGAAGGGCTCGGCGAGCCATCAGCATAGGGCTTCTGCGGCAGCGATCCCGAAACCACCACCGAATAGGGCGGCACCCGTCCCATGAACACCTCGCCGGTGGCCCGGTCGATGATCTTGGTGGACTGCCCGATGAACACGCCCATGGAGATGACCGAACCCTCGCCGACCACCACGCCCTCGACAATCTCGGAACGCGCGCCGATGAAGCAGTTGTCCTCGATGATGGTGGGCCCGGCCTGCATCGGTTCCAGCACCCCGCCGATCCCGACGCCCCCCGAAAGATGCACGTTCTTGCCGATCTGGGCGCAGGAGCCGACAGTCACCCAGGTATCGACCATGGTGCCCGAATCGACATAGGCGCCAAGATTGACGAAGCTCGGCATCAAGATTGCGCCCGGCGCGATATAGGCCGACTTTCGCACCACGCAGTTCGGCACAGCGCGGAAGCCTGCGGCGCGGAACTCGGTCTCGGTCCAGCCGTCGAACTTGGACGGCACCTTGTCCCACCAGCCGCTCATGCCCGGCCCGCCGTCGATGAGTGACATGTCGTTCAGCCGGAACGAAAGCAGCACGGCCTTTTTCAGCCACTGGTTTACATGCCATTGGCCTTCGTTGGCGCCGGTTGCCTTTTCCGCCACCCGCGCCTTGCCTGAATCGAGCAAGTTGAGCGCGGCCACGACTGCATCGCGGACCGGCCCCCTGGTCTCGAGATTGATCTTGTCCCGGCCCTCCCAGGCCTGTTCAATGGTGGTTTGCAGATCGGTCATGTCCTGTCCCTTATGATCGGCCGGCAGACTAGCCGGCAGGCCCCGTTAGTCTAAGCGCTTCGCGACGAGCCCTTGCAGGAATGCGGCGAGGTCGTCGGTGATATGATGGATGTGCTCCTGCCCGGTGCCGCCCGTCGTCCGGTTGAGGTGTTCGGCGTCGTGGTTCTCGGGGCTCACCACGAGTACCGTGGTCATGCCGAGGGCGTGCGGCGCCTCGAGGTTGCGGGCGATATCCTCGAACATGGCCGACGTTTCCGCCCTCACCCCCGTCTGCCGGATGAACTTGCGATAGGGTTCCATCTCCGGCTTCGGAATGAAGTCCGAATGCACGATGTCGAAGATGTCGCCGAAATGATGGGTGATGCCGATCCGCGCCAGAACCTTCTCGGCATGGGCCACGGTGCCGTTGGTGAAGATCAGCTTGCGGCCGGGCAGCGCGTGGAGCGCCTCATCAAGCGCGGTATTGGCGGGAATGGGCGAATGGTCGATGTCATGAACATAGTCGAGAAAGTCGTCCGGCGTGATGCCATGCTCGGTCATGAGCCCGCGCAGCGTCGTGCCGTATTTGTAGAACAGTTCCTTCTGGCGCCGCTTGGCCTCGGCGTAATCGACGCCGAGCAGCTGCGACACGAAGTTTCCCATTTTAACGTCGATCTGGTCGAATAGCCGGCATGAAGCAGGATAAAGCGTGTTGTCCAGGTCGAAGACCCAGGTGTCGACGTGGCCGAAGCCTCTCATACGCCGGCCCGCGAGATGCGCGTCCCGACGCCGTGCGGCGTCAGCAGCTCGAGCAGCACCGAGTGCGGTACCCGGCCATCGAGGATGATCACGCCCTCGACGCCCGATTCGACCACCGCCACGGCGCTTTCCACCTTGGGAATCATTCCGCCGGTGATCGTGCCATTGGATATCAGGTCCGGCACTTCGCCGATCTTCAGTTCACTGATCAGGTTCTTGTCCTTGTCCAGCACGCCGGCAACGTCGGTGAGCAGCAGAAGCCGCTTGGCCTGGGTGGCGGTGGCGATGGCGCCCGCGGCCGTGTCGGCGTTGACGTTGAAGGTCTCGCCCTCCCAGCCCACGCCCACTGGCGCGATCACCGGGATGGCGTCGCTCTTCATGATGGTCTCGAGGATCTCGGTGTTGACGCGTGCCGGCTCGCCGACGAAGCCGAAGTCGATCTCGATCACCTTTCCGGTTTCCGGATCCGTCTTCTTCTTGGTGAGCCGTTCGGCAATCATCAGATTGCCGTCCTTGCCGGAAATGCCGACGGCGCGGCCACCGGCCTGCTGGATCGAGGCGACGATCGACTTGTTGATGGCGCCGGCCAGCACCATTTCCACCACCGCCATGGTCTCGGCGTCGGTCACCCGCAGGCCGTCGCGGAACTCGGCCTTGACCTCCAGCTTGTCGAGCATCTTGTTGATCTGCGGTCCGCCGCCGTGGACCACGATCGGGTTGAGTCCGCAGACCTTGAGCATCACCATGTCGCGGGCGAACTGGTGCGCGAGGCGCGGATCGACCATGGCATGCCCGCCATATTTCACCACGATGATCTGGTCGTCATAGCGCTGCAGGAAGGGCAGCGCCTCAGACAGGATGCGGGCGGTTTCGTTGATCGGAATTTCGGTCATCTGGCATCGGTCCCGGCTGGTCGGAAAGCCGCCTTATAAATCATTGTGCGCCAGCGCCAAGACCTCAGAGCAGGCTGGCGATCTCGGCGCGGAGGTCATCGAGGCCGATGGCCTTTTCCGATGACGTCGCATGGATCAGCGGAAAGGCGGCAGGCCTGGTTCTGATTTCCGCTTCGACCGCGGCAAAGACCTTGGTCAGTTCGGCCGCCTTGATCTTGTCGATCTTGGTCAGCACCAGCTGATAGGTCACCGCCGCCTCGTCGAGGAGATCGAACATTTCGCGGTCGGCGGCGAGAATGCCGTGCCGCGCATCGATCAGCACAAAGGTCCGCGTCAAACCTGGCCGGCCGCGAAGATAACCCTTCAGCACCGCCTGCCATTGCTTGACCTCCTGCTTGGAGGCCTTGGCGTAGCCATAACCCGGCATGTCGACGAGAGTCAGCCTGCCGCCGACATCGAAGAAATTGAGCTCGCGGGTGCGGCCTGGCGTGTTCGATGCCCGCGCCAGGCCGTTGACGCCAGTCAGGGCATTGATCAGCGAGGATTTTCCGACATTGGATCGTCCGGCTATGGCAATCTCCACGCCTTTCATCGGCGGCAGCTGTTCGAGTCGCGCCACGCCCATCACGAAAATGGTCGGGCCACCGAACAGCCGGCGGCCCGAATCGATCTGGTCGGTCGTGAAGCGGTCGCTCAACTGGCCTGCTTCTTCTTCAGGAACGGCAGGCTGTCACGGATGTTGCCGAGCAGGTCCACCTCGGTGCCATGCTTCTTCATGATGTAGGACTGCTGGATGATTGACAGCGTATTGCTCCACGCCCAGTAGATCACCAATCCGGCCGGGAAGGTGCCGAGCATGAAGGTGAAGATTACCGGCATCCAGTTGAACAAGCTGGCCTGCACCGGATCGGGCGGTGTCGGGTTGAGACGCATCTGGATCCACATGGTGACACCCATGAGCAGCGGCCAGATGCCGATCATCAGCATGTGCGGCGGTGTCCAGGGTATGAGGCCGAACAGGTTGAACAGGGTGGTCGGGTCGGGTGCCGAGAGATCGTGAATCCAGCCGAAGAATGGTGCGTGGCGCAATTCGATCGAGGTCAGGATCACCTTGTAGAGCGAGAAGAACACCGGAATCTGCACCACCACGGGCAGGCAGCCCGACATCGGCGAGACCTTCTCCTTCTTGTAGAGTTCCATCATGCCTTGCTGTTGCTTCATCCGGTCGTCCGGATAAAGTTCCTTGAGCTTCTGCATCTCGGGTTGCAGCTTTTTCATCTTGCTCATCGAGGCATAGGACTTGTTGGCCAGCGGAAACACCGCGAGCTTGACCAGAACCGTCGCCAGCAGGATGGCGATGCCGAAGTTTCCGACCAGCCCTTTCAGGAAGTCGAGCAGGTAGAACATCGGCTTGGTCAGGAAATAGAACCAGCCCCAGTCGATCATCAGGTCGAAACGGTCGATCTTGTACTTGCTGCCGATTGCCTCGATGGTGTTGACGACCTTGGCGCCGGCGAAGAGCTGGCCCTGGTAGCTGGCGCTGCCGTTGGCCGGAACGGTCATCGGTTCCTTGGCGATGTAGTTGGTCTGATAGACGTCGCGATCCGCCAGTTTCTCGTGGTCATAGGTGCTGATCACGGCGAGCCCTGGATCGGGAATGACCACCGCCGCCCAGTATTTGTCGGTGAAGCCCAGCCAGCCGCCTGTGCCCTCGGTGCGAAGCGGCTCGGTTGCCTCGGCGGCATCGCTGTAGTGAACTTCTTCGAGACTCGTGTCAGCGACCCCCAGCATGCCCTCGAAGAACACCCAGTAGCCCGCGACATGCGGTGTATCCTGGCGGATGATCCGGGCATAGGGCGACAGCGAAACTGCCGCCGCCGTCTTGTTCTCGACCGTCTGCTTGATGGTGAAGACATATTCGTCGCTCACCGATACCGTCCGGGTGAAGACCACGCCCTCGCCGTTGTCCCAGGTCAGGGTCAGGGGCTTGTCCTCGGACAGTACGGCGCCGTCAGGGGCGGTCCATAGCGTCTCGGAGGTCGGCAACTTGGTCGTGGTGCCGGGGGCGGGCACGAAGCCCTGTTCGGCGAACAGGGCGCCCGGGGTTCCGGCCGGCGACAGGAAGGTGATGGTTGGGCTCTTGGGATCGATGGTCTCGCGGTAATGGAGCAGGTGCAGGTCGTCGATCTGCGCGCCCATGAGATTGATCGAGCCGGAGAGATGCGGTGTCTCGATGGCGATGCGGGGACTGGCCTTGACGGCCTCGTCCCGGGTCACTGGCGCGGTCGCCGACTGTGCTGGCGCCTGGCCGCTCTGTCCGGTGGCTGTCGTCGGCGCGGCGGGAGTCCCGGCTTGCTGTTGCTGGGTCTGCTGGGCCTGTTTCTCGGCCAGCGGAGCGGCATAGAAATACTGCCAGGTGAAGATGATCGCCATGGACAGGACGATGGCCAGGATGAAATTCTTGTTGTCGTAGTTCATGGTGCGTCCTTGCCGGCGGAAGGGCTGCGCGAATGATGCAATCGCTTGAGGGCCGAAGTGAGGTCTTTGTGGAGGTCTGCGAAGGGCCGGTCAAGCGTGGGCGCGCGCCCGATCAGAACATAGTCGAAGCCGGCGCGGGCATTGGCCCGCAGGTACAGGCGTGCGACTTCGCGCAGGCGCCGCTTGATGCGGTTGCGGATGACGGCCTTGCCAAGCCGCTTGGTTGCGGTGAAGCCGATCCGGGCGGGCATCGTGTCTCCCCGGTTGCGGGCCTGCACCACCATGCCCGGGGTGGCGGCATAGGCAGCCTTGGCGGCGGCAACGAAGTCCTGCCGACGCTTGAGGCGTTCCATGACCGTGGTCAGTCCGGCCTTTAGGCCGAGAGGCGCTTGCGGCCCTTGGCACGGCGGCGGGCCAGGACTTTGCGGCCACCGACAGTGGCCATGCGCGCGCGGAAGCCGTGACGGCGCTTGCGGACAAGTTTCGAGGGCTGGTAGGTGCGCTTCACGATCGAACTCCGTATGGTGGCTCAGGGCCAGTAAATTCAACATCATGGCCCGGTCACGAGCGAACCCGCCGGGCCTGCCCTGAGAGGAACTGCTGTCGCTTCAGGAATTGGGCGGGGCTTATAGGGGCAAAAGCCCGCCAAAGTCAACGCGCCGGACGGCCAGGTGCCGCGTCGCGGTCGCGCACGCGGCTTGAACTGTTCTCACGAAGGGGTGAGGCCCCCTAGGCGCGGCCATGGATTTGGGTCATGTGTAGGTCCAGATCCAACGCCATCCGCGGCAAATGCAAGGGCGGGCCGGCCAAATTATGGTTGCCAACACCACGACGCCTCTCAAACGCTGGCTGCCGGCTGGCCTTTTGCTGGCGGGGATTGCGATTGTCTATCTGACCGGCCTCTACCGCCATCTGTCCTTCGAGTCCTTCGTCACCAATGGCGCCGCGATCGAGGCCTTTGTACACCAGAATCTCGTGGCCGCCATCCTTCTCTATGGCGCGGTCTATGTCGCCGTGGTGGCATTTTCCCTGCCGGGGGCGGCGGCGATGAGCATCATCGGCGGCTTCCTATTTGGTTGGATGACTAGCGTGCCGGTAACCATCGCGGCCGCGACCGCCGGCGCGGTCATCGTGTTCCAGATTGTTAAGACCTCCTTCGGCACGGCCCTGGCCGAGCGGGCCGGGCCGCTGGTCCAGAAACTGTCGCATGGCTTTGCCGCCGATGCCTTCAACTACCTGCTGTTCCTGCGTCTGGTTCCGCTCTTTCCCTTTTTCATGGTCAATGCGGTGGCCGGCCTGTGCAGCGTCCGCCTCAAGACCTTTGTCGCGGCGACGGTCATCGGCATCATCCCCGGCTCCATCGCCTTCGCCTACCTTGGCACTGGCCTGGGGTCGGTCATCGACGCCCAGAAGGCGGCCCAGGCCGACTGCATTGCCACGAATGGTGCCGCCGAATGCCGGTTCGAACTCGACCCGTCGCTGCTCATTACCCGGGAACTGGCGATAGCCTTCGTGGTTCTCGGCTGTGTCGCGCTTTTGCCCATCGGTCTCAAGCGGCTAAAGAAATCTGCAAGAAGCGGCGCGCCGTACTAGAATGACCGACAACATGGATCAGGACACCACCCAGGCGCGGCCGCAGCCAGGGCCTCTCACCGGGCTCTCCGGCAAGGTCTTGGCCTTGACCATCGTCTTCGTGATGCTCGGCGAAGTCCTCATCTTCCTGCCGTCGATCGCCAATTTCCGCATCCAGTGGCTCAAGGGCCGCGTGGCCCAGGCGGAAATTGCCGCCCTTGCCGCCGAGGCTGCGCCAAACCAGCTGCTGTCGAACGATCTGCGCAGCGAAATCCTCATGGGTGCTGGCGTGCTGGTCGTATCCATGGCCAAGGACGGCAAGCGCCAGCTCATACTGCGTGGCGAAGGCGACCACATGATTGACGCCAGTTACGACCTTCGCGAGGTGCGTTGGTTCGCCGCCATTACCGATGCCTTTGTCGCAATGCTGGCCGCGGAACCGCGAGTGATTGGCGTCATCGACGTGCCGCCCAATATGTCGGGCGACCTGATCGAGATTGCCTTAAAGGAAGAGCCGCTCCGCGATGCCATGCTCCGCTATGGGCTTAATATCCTGGTGCTGTCGATCGTGCTGTCCCTGATCGTCGCGGGCCTGGTTTTCGCCGCCCTCAATGTCGTGCTGGTCAAGCCCATGCAGCGGTTGACCCGCAACATGATCGCCTTTCGCGGCAATCCCGAGGATCAGTCGCGGATCATCCGGCCTTCTGCCCGCCGCGATGAGATCGGCCTCGCCGAGCATGAGTTACATGCCATGCAGACTGAATTGACCTCCATGCTGCAGCAGAAGAGCCGGCTCGCAGCCCTGGGACTGGCCGCCTCCAAGGTCAACCACGACCTCCGCAACATGCTCTCGTCGGCCCATCTCATCTCGGACCGTCTGGCGATGGTCGAGGATCCGACGGTGCAGCGTTTTGCCCCCAAGCTCATCGCCAATCTCGACCGGGCCATCGATTTCCTCAGTCAAACCCTGAAGTTCGGCCGCGCCCACGAGCCGCCGCCCCTGCGCGAGAAGCTGCCGCTGCGTGAACTCGCCGACGAGATCATCGAAGCGGCCGTTGTCCAGGCCTCGAGCCGGATCGTCTTTTACAATCAGGTGCCACCGGAAACCGAGGTCGATGCCGACCGCGAGCAGCTCAACCGGGTTCTGACCAATCTCATGCGCAACGCAATTCAGGCGCTCGAGGCCGACCAGGTGGAGAGGCCGGAGGCGGCCGAAGGCCGGGTAACGCTCCGCTCCTGGCGTGAGGGTAGCGTCGTCACGATCGAGGTGCGCGACAATGGTCCGGGCATTCCCGAGCGGATCCGTCCCAAGCTGTTCGAAGCATTCCAGAGTGCTGCCCGGTCGGGCGGCACCGGCCTCGGTCTCACCATCGCCGCCGACCTGATCCGCGCCCATGGCGGCGACATCCGGCTTGTGGCCACCGGCAGCGACGGCACCGTCTTCTTGGTGAGTGTGCCGGACAGCGCCACCGAGTTGCGTCCGGGCCGCCGTGGCGAACGCCGCTATGAAACGGGCCATTGAGGGTCATGACTCGGACCGGCCCGCGCAATCTCATCACCGACGTTGGCGGCCTGCGCGTCGGCAATGCCAGCGATGATGCCATCCTGACCGGTGTCACCGTCCTGTTGCCGGAGAAATCAATGGTCGTGGGCGCCGATATCCGCGGCGGCGCGCCCGGAACCCGCGAAACTCCAGCACTTGCGCCTGAAAATCTGGTTGATGACATTCATGCCATTGTGCTCTCGGGCGGCTCGGTTTTCGGGCTTGATGCGGCGTCCGAGGTGACCAGTGCCCTGGCCCGCCAGGGGAAGGGATTTGCCTTCGGCCAGCAGGCCTGGCCCTGTCCGGTGGTACCGGCCGCCATTCTCTTTGATCTGATGAACGGCGGCGACAAGGATTGGGGCCCGGACCCCCCCTACCGCCGTCTCGGGCGGGAAGCCTTGGCCGCGGCATCCGCTCAATGTCCCTTGGGTAATGTCGGCGCCGGCGCCGGGGCCGTGGCCGGAGCGCTCAAGGGCGGCCTGGGCAGCGCCTCTTGCCTCGTCGATGGCTTCACCGTCGGGGCGCTGGTTGCCGTTAACAGCATCGGAAGCTGCGTCGACCCACAAACCGGCCAGTTCTGGTCCCTGCCGCACGCGGTCGGCGGCGAGATGGGGCCCGGCGCGGGACGGCCCGCACCTGGCATCGGCGGCACCAAGCTGGACCGCCTGGCCAGGGCGGCGCAGCCCGGCGCCAATACTACGCTGGCGATCGTTGCGACCGATGCAGTCCTGACCAAGGCCGAAGCCCGGCGGCTCGCCATCATGGCCGGCGATGGCCTGGCCATCGCCATCCGCCCGCTGCACACGCCTTTTGACGGCGATAGCGTCTTTGCGGCGGCCACCTGCCTTCGTCAATTGCCGCCGGAGCGGCGATTGGCGCTCGCCCAGATCGGCGCCGCTGCTGCTGTGACCTTGGCCCGGGCTGTAGGCCGCGCCCTGTGGCATGCGGCGCCGGCCGGTGGCTTTCGCAGCTATCGTGATATTCTCGGCGCTTGACGCGGGCCCCCACTTCAATGTCTATAGCAGCCGCAACCCATCCGGAGGCAGCGGGATTCGCGCCTCCCCCCACAGGAGCGAATGCCCACTTGAGCATACCACCTAGGAGGCCAACGAACCGCGGAGCCGCCCCCCCGCAAAAGGAAGAAGGTCACAGGATCAATCATCGCATCGACGCACGCGAAGTGCGGTTGATCGGCAGCGACGGCCAGAATCTCGGCGTGGTGCCCACCCGCCAGGCCCTGGCGATGGCCGAAGAGGCCAATCTCGATCTGGTCGAGGTCTCGCCGGATGCCAAGCCGCCAGTCGCCAAGATCCTTGACTACGGCAAGTTCAAGTTCCAGGAACAGAAGAAGGCGGCGGAAGCCCGCAAGAAGCAGAAGGTCATCGAGATCAAGGAGATCAAGATGCGCCCGATGATCGACGATCACGACTATGACGTGAAGATGCGGGCCATCAAGCGCTTCTTCGAAGAAGGCGACAAGGTCAAGATCACCTTGCGGTTCCGGGGCCGCGAAATGGCCCACCAGGAGCTTGGCCAGCAGCTTCTCAACCGGGTCAAGCAGGATACCGCCGAGATCGCCAAGGTGGAATCCGAGCCGCGCTTCGAAGGCCGCCAGATCGTCATGGTGCTGGCGCCACGCTGACAGATTCCTGACAGTCGCATTCATTGCCCTGTCAGGACCAATGACTTAGGACAAGCCACCGATCGGCGTGAATTTCGCCGGTTGACGGGAGTAACAGAGTGTCCAGTCGTGAAGAGCTGCTGAATCGTCGCACCGTTGTCGCGGCATGTGTGGTGTTGTTCGCCATGCTTGGCGCGGCGTCGGCGCGCGCTGGCGATGACGGTGGCGGTGGTGACGGCGGTGGCGATGACGGCGGCGGTGGCGACGATGGCCATGACGATCACGATGGCGGTGGCAGAAACCGGGGGAGCGGAAAAAGCCGCGGCGGTGATGGAGACAAGGATGACGACGACCGTGTCCGCGATGCGGTGCGCCGCGGCGAGGTTGCCCCACTGAAGTCGATTCTCTCGATCATCCGGGAGAGATACACTGGCGAGATCGTCAACATCAGCCTCGCCGATATCGACCGCAAGGCCACTTATCGTATCCAGATGATCGACTCGAACAGCCGCCTGATCGAAATATGGGTGAATGCCCGGAATGGGCGCATCATGAGTGTGCGAGGGAAATGATGCGTGTACTTGTGGTCGAGGATGAACATCGCATTGCCACCGACATTGCCGAGGCGGTGAACGCAGGCGGTTTTGTGGCCGAGGTCGTCGATGAGGGTGAGGATGCCTGGTTCCGCGGCGGCACCGAAAGCTATGCCGCAATCATCCTGGATCTCGGTCTTCCGGGCCTTGATGGCCTGACCATCCTCAAACGCTGGCGCAAGGAAGGCATCGCCACGCCGGTCCTGGTGCTGACCGCCCGTGGATCATGGAGCGAACGTGTCGATGGCATAGACGCGGGTGCTGACGACTACCTGCCCAAGCCGTTCCGCATGGAAGAACTGATGGCGCGGCTTCGCGCCCTGATCCGCCGGGCAGCGGGACACGCCGAACCGGTGATCTCGGTCGGCAAGGTCAGCCTCGATCCGCGCACCCGGCAGGTGACCGTCGGCGGCATTCCGGTCGCTCTCACGCCGTTGGAATTCCGCCTGCTCAACGTGCTCTTTCATCATCGTGGCCGGGTCGTGTCCCAGTCTGAGTTGAGCGACAATCTCTACTCTCACGACAGCGAGCGGGATTCCAACGCCATCGAGGCGCTGGTCGGCCGCTTGCGCCGCAAGCTCAAGGCCGACGTCATCGAGACGCGGCGCGGGTTCGGCTATGTCGTGCTAAATGGAGAGGCATGACCACCGGTTCGCTTCGCCTACGTCTCTTCGTCGCCGCCTTCATATCGATCACCCTTGCCTTTTCCCTTACCGGCTTCGCCTTGGTCGAGCTGTTCGAGCGCCAGATTCGCGACCGGGTGCGGGGCGAGCTTGAAAACGACCTGCTTCAGCTGATCAGTGCCATCGACATTGCGGCCGACGGCACGGTTACCGTCACGCGTCAGCTCGCCAACCGCCGCTACGAGGAACCCTATGGCGGACGCTATTGGTGGATTGCCTTTGCCGCGCCAGATGCCGTGGCCCCCCGCGAACCCCTCCGCTCCCGGTCACTGTGGGATTTCGATCCGGATCTGGCCAATCCCACCGGACCCGAAGGTGAGCCCCTGGTCATAGCCAGCCGCCACATCACGGCCAGCGGCGCCAACGGCCCGGTGGAACTGTGGTTCACTGCCGCCACCCATGCCGATGAAGTCGAGCGCCCCCTGACCCAGTTGCGCGACCAACTGGTCCTGTCCCTCCTGGTGATCGGCGCTGTTCTGATGATCGGGGCCTGGCTGCAGGTGGGCATCGGTCTTCGCCCGCTCAAGACCCTGCGCCAGCAGCTGACCGACGTGCGGGCCGGGAGATCCCAGCGCATGACCGGCGATTTTCCCGCCGAAGTGGCGCCGCTTGTGGGCGAATTGAACGATGTTCTGGACATGCGCGAGAAGTCCCTCGACCGGGCCAGGCGGCGGGCGGGCGACCTGGCCCATGGCCTGAAGACTCCCCTGACCATTCTGGCGGCTGTGGCCCGCGATGTCCGCGGCCGGGGCCTCGAGGCCGACGCCAACGAAATCGAGGAACAGGCTGAATCCATGAACCGCCATGTCGAACGCGCCCTGGCCCGCGCGCGGCTGTCGAGCGGCCGTGGCCATGCGGCTACGCCCTTGCAGCCCGTCGCTGAAAAGGTTGCGGCGGCGCTGTCGCGCCTGCCCGGGGCCGAGGACATCGACTTCGACGTTCACGTCGTCCCGTCCGCCACGGTGCCGATCGAGCAGGGTGATCTCACTGAATTGCTTGGCAATCTCCTCGACAATGGCCGCAAGTGGGCCAGGTCCCGGGTCAAGCTCCGCTACGATGCGCCCTTCCTGACCATCGAGGACGATGGACCCGGCGTGCCCGACGCCGAACTGTCCCGCATTGCCGAACGCGGACGCCGTCTGGACGAGACCAAGCAGGGCTCTGGCCTGGGCTTGTCCATTGTCGAGGACATCGCCGACATCTATGGCCTGCAGATCATCTACGGCCGTTCCGATCTCGGCGGCCTCAGGGTCGAAATCACCGTGTGACTTGCCTTTTGTGGCGGTTTTTGCTTAAAGCGCCCCGTTCCAAGCCGCCTGGCCTGTAAAGGGCATGCCAGGGCGGCTGATTAATGCTTTGAAAGGATGAAGCAAAATGCCCAAGATGAAGACCAAGTCTTCGGCCAAGAAGCGGTTCAAGATCTCTGCCACCGGCAAGGTGATCGCGGGCCAGGCCGGCAAGCGCCATGGCATNNGGCATGATCAAGCGCACCAACAAGCAGATCCGCAATCAGCGGGGCACCACGGTTCTGGCCGAGGGCGATGAGCGCCTCGTCAAGATCCACATGCCCTACGCCAACAAGCACCGCTGAGGAGGACTGATCCATGCCACGTTCAAAGGGCGGGACGGTCGCCCGCAAGTCGCACAAGAAGATCATCAAGCAGGCCAAGGGCTATTTCAGCCGCCGCAAGAATGTGTTCCGCGTTGCGGTTCAGGCGGTCGAGAAGGCCGACCAGTATGCCTATCGCGATCGTCGCACCAAGAAGCGCAATTTCCGCGCCCTGTGGATCCAGCGCATCAATGCCGCGAGCCGCGACCTCGGCCTGACCTATGGCCGATTTATCCATGGCCTGGGCAAGGCCGGGATCGAGGTGGACCGCAAGGTTCTCGCCGATCTTGCCGTGCATGATCAGGCCGCTTTCGCCGCGCTCGTCGAGAAGGCGAAGGCCGCGCAGTAAGCGCGCAGCCGTTCAGGCACGTCCATCCGGATACCTTGACCGGGTCATGTTGGCGCACCACGCCTACGGGCCCGGTCATTTCATTTTCAAGGACAGCAGATGAGTCTCGAAACTCTCGAACAGGACATTCTGGGCCAGGTCTCCGCCGCGGCCGATGAGGCCGCCCTCGAAGCAGTGCGGGTTGCCGCATTGGGCAAGAAGGGCTCGGTCTCCGAACGCATGAAGACGCTCGGCGCCATGAGCCCCGAGGAGCGCCGCGAGGCTGGAGCCGCCCTCAATGCGCTCAAGGACCGGGTTGCGGAAGCATTGTCCGCCCGCAAGATGGCGCTGCAGGAAAAGGCCCTTGAGGCCCGTCTCGCCTCCGAGCGGATCGATGTGACGCTGCCCGTGCGCCCCCAGCCGCAGGGCACGGTGCATCCCGTCTCCCAGGTCTGGGAGGAGGTCGTGCAGATCTTCGGCGATCTCGGCTTCACTGTTGCCGAAGGCCCGCACATCGAGGACGACTTCCACAATTTCGATGCCCTCAACATTCCGCCCGAGCATCCGGCCCGCCAGGAGCATGACACCTTCTTTTTCAACGAGAAGGCAGATGGCTCGCGCATGCTGCTGCGCACCCACACCTCGCCGGTGCAGATCCGCACCATGCTGGCCTCGAAGCCGCCGATCCGCATCATCGCGCCCGGCCGCACCTACCGTTGCGACTCGGATATGACCCACACCCCCATGTTCAACCAGATCGAGGGGCTGGTGCTCGACGAGTCGAGCCATCTCGGAAACCTCAAGTGGATCCTCGCCGAATTCTGCAAGGCCTTTTTCGAGGTCGATGACGTGAAGATGCGGTTCCGTGCTTCGCACTTCCCCTTCACCGAGCCGTCGATGGAGGTCGA
>JAGRLX010000131.1 GCA_020441605.1 Alphaproteobacteria bacterium | reverse complement strand
TTCATCCAGTGGCTGAACAGCGAGTCCGTCAGCATGGAACGGGTACAGCTGCCCTACGCATTGCGCGATCCGTTCCGCGACTCCCACTTCACCAGCCCCGAGTATCTGGCCAAATGGCCGGACGCGAAGGACTATCTTGCGGCGCTCCAGGCCGGAGCCAATTCCGGCCTTCTCGATCTATCGTTGCTCCAGACTGACAAGTACGAGGAAGTCTTGCGCCAGATGATCTCGAAGCTGTGGGCGGGCGACGATCCTAAGGCGATTCTCGATGCCGCAGCGGCGGAATGGGATGCGATCACCGAGAAGATCGGCGTGGACAAGCAGAAGGCTGTGTACAACAGCTGGGCGTCGAAATCGGGCGCCTATCCGAAGATGTAACGCCGATACGTCATGGTCCTGCCCGGTACGCCGGGCAGGACGATCCGCCCTTCTTGATGGAATGATTGCCTTGGCCGCAGCTCCCGCACTTCGCGTCAGCCCCGACCGGAATTTCAAATACTGGCTCATCGCGCCGGCGGTATTTCTGCTGTTGCTCGTCGGACTGTTTCCGCTGATATATTCGCTCGTGGTCAGCTTCATGCGGATCGACATGATGGATGTCGATACCTCGTTCCACGGGCTCTACAACTACGCCAATCTGTTCAAAGACAAGCGACTGTGGGAATCGCTGATCCACACGCTGCTGATCACTGCGATTGCGCTGCCTCTGGAATTGCTGCTCGGCCTCGCCATGGCCTATTTGTTCCTCGAGCGCATGCCCGGACGCCAGATCTTCGTCTCGCTTCTGGTGCTTCCAACCATCATCTCGCCGATCGTGGCCGGTGCCACCTGGCGGCTACTGTTCGACAACCAGTACGGCCCAATCAACCAGATCCTCGGCTGGTTCGCAGGGGAACGGGTGAACGCGCTGTGGACTATCTCGCCCAATCTCGTCTATCCGGCGATCATCTTCTGCGAGATCTGGCAATGGACGCCGTTCATGTTCCTCATCCTCCTTGCCGCCCTGTCCAATGTCGACAAGTCACTCACCGAGGCGGCCGAGATCGACGGGGCCCGCTTCTGGCGCAGCTTCCGCTATATCGTGTTGCCGGCGATCTGGCCGGTCATGGCGATCGCCATCCTCATCCGCGGACTTGATCTGTTCCGCATCTTCGACATCATCTGGGCACTGACCATGGGAGGTCCCGGCACCATGACCGAGACCATCTCGATCTACGCCTATACCCAAGGCTTCAAGCAATTCGAAACCAGCTACACGGCGGCCATCGCCTTCCTGGTCATTGCCATCCTCACGGTGGTGGTTGTGTGGGCGATCCGGCGCATGGGGCTGGCCAAATGAGCGCCCTGCCCTTTCATCGCCGCAGAGACGTCCGGCTTGCGGCACGCTATGCCGCGGCGCTGGCCCTGGTCATCGTCTTCGTGTTTCCGGTCTATTGGCTGTTCATCATCTCCTTCAAGACGCCGGACGAGATCTTCGCCTTCCCGCCGGTCTGGTATCCCAAGAGCCTGCAACTGGCCAACTACAAGGTGCTGTTCAAGGATGGCGACGCCGAGACCGTGTGGAACAGCCTGGTGCTGGCCACCGTCTCGACCTTCTTCGCCATGATCCTGGGAACGGTCGCCGCCTACAGCCTGGTGCGCTTCAAGACCGGCGGCGAGAACCTAGCGGTGTGGATCATTTCACAGCGCATGATGCCGCCAGTGGCAATCGTCTTTCCGGTCTTCCTTCTCTATGTCTGGCTGGGCTGGGTCGACAGCTTTCACGGCCTCATCATTCTCTACACGGCCTTCAGCCTTCCCTATGTGATCTGGATGATGCGCGGTTACATCGAGGATATTCCGCTCGAACTTGAAGAGAGTGCCCTGGTCGACGGCTGCACCCGCTGGGAAGTGCTCTGGAAGGTGGTGCTGCCCATGGCCCGGTCGGGACTATTTGCCACTGCTGTCTTCACCTTCGTGTTCGCCTGGAATGATTTCCTCTTTGCGCTGGTTCTCACCCGCACGGAGGTGACGACCTACACCGTGCAGGTGACACACTACTTCGGCGGACAATCCAATTTCTGGGCCAAGATCGCCGCCATGTCGGTGCTCGGCACCATTCCGGTCTTCTTCACCGTCGCGATCTTGCAACGCTATCTGGTGCGCGGCATTTCGATGGGCGCAGTCAAGGGTTAGTACATGTCGGATCTCAAGATCACCAGCCTCCACAAGCATTACGGCGCCTTCCATGCGGTCAAGGGCATCGATCTCGATGTGCCTTCGGGCGAATTCACCGTTCTGGTCGGCCCGTCGGGATGTGGCAAGTCCACCCTGCTGCGCACCATTGCCGGTCTCGAGGAAGTCAGCGAAGGCACGATCGAAATCGGCGGCCGCGACGTGACCTGGGCGAGGCCGCGCGACCGTGACATCGCCATGGTCTTCCAGAACTACGCGCTCTATCCCTATCTCAACGTGAAGGAGAACATCGCGTTCGGCCTGCGGGCCCGCAAGTTCACCGACAGCGAGGTCGACCGGCGGGTGAACCGTGCCGCGGAGATGCTTGGCATCGGCCATCTCCTGCAGCGCCTCCCGCGCGAATTGTCGGGTGGCCAGCGTCAACGAGTTGCCATCGGACGCGCCATCGTGCGTGACGCCATCCTCTACCTCTTTGACGAACCCCTTTCGAACCTCGATGCCCAATTGCGCGACGACATGCGGGTCGAGATCAAACGCCTCCATCAGGAACTGGGCCGCACCATGATCTATGTGACCCATGACCAGATCGAAGCCATGACGCTGGCCGACCGCATCGTCCTGCTGCGTGACGGCAAGATCGAACAACTGGGCGCACCGCTTGACCTGTTCGAACGTCCGATGACACGCTTCGTCGCCGGATTTCTCGGAAGCCCGAAGATGAACTTCCTCGAAGCGACAGCAGAGGGCGCAGGCCTGGTGCTTGGCGACGGCACACAATTGCCCTTGCCGCCAGGGTGCAGTCCGACGGCGGGACAGGGCGTTGTGGTGGGCATCAGGCCACAGCATATCAAGCTGGCTGCGAAGACCGCGCCGGCCGGCCATGCCCGCGTGCCGGTCACCATCGAACTGGTGCAGCCCACCGGTTCACGTGTTCACGTCACGTTGCCGCTGGGCGGCACGAGCATCATCGCCGAACTTGGAGCCCACGAGGTCAGCAGGCCGGGCGAGGCGGCGCATATCGACATTGACATGACCCGTGCCGTGGTCATCGATCCGCAGACCGAGAAGGTGTTATAATTCGCAAGGGAGGCCACCATGGCGACTGCAAGGGCTAGCCGAGCCATAAAGCTCTTCGGCACCGAAGTTCCGGATGGGAAGAAGCGCATCCTGACCGCCGGGCCGATCGATGCCATGCTCGACAACGGGGCATTGCGCTACATCCGGTATCGCGGCGTCGAAGTCCTTCGCGGGATCGCCTTCCTGGTGCGCGACAAGAACTGGGGCACCTACGGACCGATGATCGAGGGTCTGAAGGTCAAGCAAGGGCGTGACAGCTTTTCAGTCAGCTATACGGCGACCTGCAAGGACAAGACCCAGGGTATTCGCTACGAGGCCCGGATCGAGGCCAACGCCAGCGGCGTGGTGAAATTCTCGGCCACGGGTACGCCGCTCAGCGACTTCCTGACCAACCGAACCGGTTTCGTGGTTCTTCATCCGCTGGTCGGCATCGTCGGCGAGCCGGTGGAAATCTTGCACACCGATGGTAAGCAGCGGAGATCCAGGTTCCCTAAATTCATCAGCCCCGGACAGCCCGTCTTCGAGATCCGCTCGCTGAAGCATACGGTTATGCCCGGCGTGACGGCGACCGTTCTGATGGAAGGCAACAAGTTCGAGATGGAGGACCATCGCAACTGGATGGATGCCTCCTACAAGACCTATGTGTGCTCCCTACTCGACCCCTGGCCCTACACTTTGAAGAAGGGCGAGAGTTTCGACCAGTCCATCACCGTGACGCTTGACGGAAAGCCCGCAGGCAAGGTGGCGCGGCAGGGTGGCGGTACGGTCGACGTCAGCCTCGGCGGCGCGGCGGGCAAGCTGCCGGCCATCGGCGTCGGCATAGCGATGGGCGAGGCCAAGGCCGCCTTGGCCAAGGTTGCTCTCATTGCGGCCGCAAGCCCTGCCCATCTCGTCTGCCAGATCGACGGCCGCAATGGCGGCCAGGCAGCGGCGGCTGCGACCTTCGCGAAGTTGAAGGCCCGGACCGGCAAGCCCGTGACGCTGGAAGTCATTCTTCCGGCCAAGGCCGAAGCACGCAAGGAAATGGCGGAAATTGCCGCCGAGGTGCGGAGCGGAGGTCTCGACCCCGATGCCGTCGTGGTCACTCAGATGCATGATCTGAAGTCCTTCCAGCCCAATACGCCGCGCCCCTGGGGGCCGACCTACGAGGAGATGGCCGCGGCGGCACGCAAGGAATTTCCTCGCGCCGTGCTTGGTGGCGGCATGCTGTCCTATTTCACCGAACTCAATCGCAAGCCGGCGCCGCGCGGGACTTTCGATTTCGTCACCCACACGATCTGTCCGATCGTCCATGCGGCCGATGATATCTCGGTGATGGAGACGCTCGAATCGCTGCCGTCGATCTTCACATCGACGCGCAACATGATGGGCAAGACGCCCTACCACCTCGGCCCATCGGGCATTCCCTGCCGTGACAATCCCTACGGCGCGGCGGTTGCATCCAACCCGAACAACGGGCGGGTCTGCCTCGCCGACATGGACCCGCGCCAACGTGGCCTCTTCGCCGCGGCATGGAATCTTGGCCTTGTGGCCGCCGCGAGCCGCGGTGCGCTGGATGCGGTAACGCTTGGCGCCGCTACTGGACTACAGGGCGTCATCTATCGCAAGGCGCGCCATGCCCAACCCTGGTTCGATGCCAACGATGCCGCGGTCTTTCCTGCCTTTCATGTGCTGGCCGGCCTTGCGCCCGCCAGCGGTGCGCGACTGATGAGGGCGGAATCCTCCTCGCCCTCATCAGTCGCGGCACTTGCGCTCAAGTCCAAGCGGGGGCCGGTCCTGTGGCTTGCCAATCTCACGGGCAAGATACAGAGCGTCAGGATCAAGGGCTTCTCCGGGGCGGGCGATAGTCACAGGCTCGACGAAGGCTCGTTCGTAATGGCGGCAAGAACACCAGACTTCCTCTCGCGTCCTGGCATGAGGCTCAAGAAGGTTACACAGACCGAACTCGCCCCCTATGCCGTTGTCCGTATCGCCGCCGCTTAGCCATGCTGCTCGGCTGTATCGCGGACGATTTCACCGGCGCAACCGATCTCGCCAACACCCTGACCCGCTATGGGATGCACACGGTGCAGACCATCGGCGTGCCACGGGGTGAAGCGCCACAGGCAGATGCCATTGTTGTGGCGCTGAAATCACGCACCATTCCCGCCGCAGCCGCTGTTTCGCAATCGTTGGAAGCCTGCCGCTGGCTCAAGGCCCATGGCGCCCGGCAGATCTTCTTCAAATATTGCTCGACCTTCGATTCGACCGATGACGGCAATATCGGGCCGGTGACCGATGCCCTCCTCGACGAATTGCAGGCCGACTTCACGATCGCCTGCCCGGCCTTTCCGGAAAACGGCAGAAGCATCTATCTCGGACATCTTTTCGTCGGCAGCGCGCTGCTGTCGGATTCGAGCATGCGTCATCACCCGCTGACACCGATGACCGACTCGAACCTGGTACGCGTGCTCGGCCGGCAGACCAGGAACAAGGTGGGCCTAGTACCGTATTCCTCGGTGAAGAAGGGACCGATTGCCATCAGCGACGCCTTTGCCGCCCTGCGCAAGGACGGTGTCCGGCATGCGATCGTGGATGCCATCGAGGACATCGACCTGGAAAACATTGGTGCCGCATGCGCACCACTGCAACTCATAACCGGTGGGTCGGGCGTAGCACTGGGCCTTCCGGCCAATTTCCGCATGTCGCGTCAATTGCCTAAGCGCGACGGCGTGAGAGCGCTCGACGAGGCCGGGGGCATGGCCGCCGTTCTGGCCGGCAGCTGCTCGGCGGCAACAATGGAACAAGTCGCCAGGATGCGGGGGAAGGCGCCTGCCTTGATGCTGGATCCGCGTGAACTCGCCTCCGACGGACCGGGGACCGTTGCCGCAACCATCGCTTGGGCCAAGGCGGAACTCTCCAAGGGACCAATCCTGATCCATTCGACTGCGGCGCCGGACGCGGTGGCGCGCATCCAGGCACAATATGGCCGCGTGGCTGCTGGCGCGATGGTCGAGAATGCCATTGCAACCATAGCCAAAGCACTGGTCGAGGCCGGTGTGCGGCGGCTGGTCGTGGCCGGCGGCGAGACTTCCGGTGCCGTGGTGTCGGCGCTTGGTGTCGAGGCGCTGGAGATCGGGCCGCAGATCGCACCCGGCGTTCCCGCCACGCTGTCCTACGGCAACCCGCGCCTGGCGCTGGCACTGAAGTCAGGCAATTTCGGCGGACCGGATTTCTTTCTGCAAGCGCTGGAGGCCTTGAAATGAACGAAGCCCGGGCCCGCGAATTCATCGCTGACATGGGCCGCTCCATGTTCGAGCGGCGTCTGACTTTCGGCAGTTCGGGAAACATCAGTATGCGGATTGCCGACGGCTGGCTGATGACGCCAACAGGCTCGTCGCTCGGCCGGCTCGATCCAGCGCGGCTATCGAAACTCGACGATCATGGCCACCTCGTCGATGGCGATGATCCGACCAAGGAGAGCTTCCTGCATCTCGCCATGTACCGTGAGCGGGAGAAGGCCGGGGCCGTGGTCCATCTTCACTCAACGCATTCGGTGGCGGTGTCCTGCCTCGATGGCATCGACCACGAAGACGTGCTGCCGCCGATCACTGCTTATTATGTCATGCGGGTCGGCAAGCTGCCACTGGTTCCCTATTATGCGCCGGGCGACAAGGCGCTGGGCGAGGCGGTGGGGAAACTGGCCGCAAGACATTCGGCCATGCTGCTCGCCAACCACGGCCCAGTGGTAGCCGGAAGTTCATTGTCGGCGGCAATCGACGCGATGGAGGAACTGGAGGAAACCGCCAGGCTTTATCTCCTGCTGCATGGCAGACCGACGCGTTATCTGAACCCCGCCCAGATCGAGGACCTCAAGCGGCGCTTTCCGCCAGGCTAGCCGATCCTTGGGAAGACCATTTCCGGCTTGTAGGCAGCGAAGCTGGTCAGGCGCTGTGCATTGCATTCGGTTTGCCAGCGCGAGCCCGGCACAACGCCCGCCACGCAGCGGTATTTGCCGCGATAGCCCTTGGTTACCGCATTTTCCTCGATGGCAACGGCGGCGATACCGGCCACCACGCCGCCTTGGCGCTCAACCAGGCGGATGGCGCCGTCCATTGTGCCGCCGGTCTCCACCCATTGATCTGCAAGCAGGACCTTGGTGCCGGCGGCGAAGGCCGGAAGGCGCATTTCCATGTCCTGGGTGCGGCCCGAATAATTCGAGAAGCTCACCTTGTCGGTGTCGACGCAAAGCTTTCCGGCCTTGCGGATCGGCAGGAAACCAACGCCGAGCCGTGTCGCCAAGGCAGAGCCAAGCACGAAACCCATGGCATCGAGACCGCCAACCACGTCGGCCTTCACCCCTGCGAGATCGGCCACCAGGTCATCGAGCAGATCGTGGAAAGCATCGCCGTTGATATAGATCGAAGTCGGATCGAGCCAGGCAAATTTTGGGCCCTTGGTGTTGGGGGCCATCAAATTGAGATACCAGCGGTCGTCGCGTGGGCCCTTGTCCTTGGTCATGATGTCGCTCCGTAATCCCGGGTGAGTTTCAGTAGCCTGGCGAGCTTCCGTGCATCAATATTGTAGAAGTCGCCATCCTTGTTGATGCCGGTCGCCACCATGAAGCCGTCGACATCGGCCATGTAGTGATGGGCGTTGTCCGGGGTGATGCCGGAGGCCAGCGTCAAGGCCTCATCGCCGATGGCCCGGCGGAAGGTGGCGATCTTGCCGGTATCGGCAGCACGGCCGGTGGCCACGCCAGAGGTGCAGACGGCGTCCATGTAGTTCACCGCGGTCCGCGCCGCGCTGGCATAGTCTTCGGGTGCCACTTCACGCTGCTTCTTGAAACACGTGCCGCCGGTGTAGAGGCCGATCCAGCCCGACTCGGCGCGAACCCGGGCAATTTCGCCAGCTTCAGTCTGATCAGCAGAGGCCCGGTGTTCGTCGATCCGCGCGTCATCGGCCCAATAGCCGTCGACGGGAACGCCCTCGCGTTGCAACTGCCCCAGTACCGGAAAGGCATCCTTGCCGGTTACCGCCAGGAAATTCACCGCCAGCCACAGGGCGGGAAATCTTTGCCGCACATGACGGATGATGGGCAGGAAGCGGCTGACGTCGAAATCGTGGTTGATGAGAAACACCCCGGCGGCGCCTTCGCCGACCAGAACGCGCACGTTGCGCTCGGCCTGAGCATTGTCCAGCACGTGGATCACCGGCAACACCACCGGGCCAACGCTCTTGAAGTATTTTCGGAAAGCGACACGATCCATGATGGGAGAATATGGCCTTGCCCTGCGATTTCGGAAATTTATAATGATGATGGTTCAATGAGGATTGGTAATTGCGCGCCATCAACCTTCCCACCGACCTTCTGCGAGCCTTTGTCAGCATCATCGACCTTGGCGGCTATACCCGCGCCGCCGACGCGCTGGGGCGAACGCAACCCGCCATCAGCCTGCAGATGAAGCGACTGGAAGAGTTGGTCGGCACCAAGCTTATCACCCACGAAGGCCGCGATCTGGTGCTCACCGAGAATGGCGAGGCCCTCGCCATCTACGCCCGGCAGCTTCTCCGCCTCAACGACGAGGCGGTGGCGCGGCTGAAGGGCCGGTCGGCCGAAGGTGAGCTAAGGGTCGGCCTGCCAACCGATTTTTCCGTGGCCTTCTTGCAGGATGCCATCTCCGACTTCGCAAGAACCCAGGGCGGTGTCACGCTCGCTGTCCATTGCGACGTGTCCCGCAATGTGCTCGATGCGCTTCACCGCGATGAACTGGACATTGCCATCGCATTGCTGGCCCGAGAGTCCAATCCCTATCTGGTGCGATCCTGGGAGGAACGGCCGATCTGGGCGGCGGCCCGCGACAGCGCGATCAACAGGTCCGTGCCGGTGCCCCTGGCCAGCCATCCCGAGGGCTGCGAATACCGACGACGAATGATCGCGGCGCTGCGGGCCGGCGGGCGCAATTGGCGCATCGCCTATACCAATCCGGAGATCGGCGGGCTGCAGCGCGCCGTCGCCACAGGCCTCGGCATCACCGCCCTCACCCGCAAGACTCTGTTGCCGGAGATGCGCGTGCTGACCGCCCGGGATGGTTTCCCGGCACTCGAACCCATCCGCATCGGACTGTTCTACAAGCATCCGCGGCTTTCGGAAGCGGGACTGATGCTGGTTGACTCCCTCATTTCGCACATGGATGAAGCGGCCGAACCGGAGCCTGGAAAGACCGACCATGCCCGATAAGCAGGCATCATGCATTCATTAGAAGCATAAATTTCCCGAATGATGGCAGCAGGGACTAGTTTTCCACCGTGGCGCTGGA
Source organism: Alphaproteobacteria bacterium (assembly GCA_020441605.1). Next base: position 5,517 of record JAGRLX010000131.1, on the reverse strand, counting down.
CATCGGCGGCAAGACATGATGCCATGGGCCAAAAGGGTAATGGGAACAAGCCGCCGGATTGCCCACCGGCCAGAGGGAGAAACACATGACGAAACTTTTCAAGCCCACGCGGCGCGACATACTGAAATATGGCGCGGCCAGCGCCGCCTTGGCGATGCCCTATGTAAGCCGGGCCTGGGCCCAGGCCGTCGAAATCAACATGCTGGCCTGGTACGGCCATGGCGAGCCCGACATGGTGGGTGAATTCGAAGCCGCCAACAATGTCAAGTTCAAGCCGAAATACTATGCCGGCGGCGACAACATGATGGCGCTGATCGCCCAGTCACCGCCAGGCACCTACGACGTCATTCTCTCGGACGCCGAATTCGTGCAGCAGCTCAATGCGGCCGGCTATATCGAAGAGCTCAACGCAGCCGACTATCCTTTCGACGACATGCTGCATGATGATTTCAAGCAATTCCCTGGCCACTGGCTGGATGGCAAGCTCTATTCGGTCATGCTGCGCGGCGGCCATCTCGGCGTGAGCTACAATACCACCGCCATCTCCGATGAGGAGGCGATGAGCTACAAGTGCTACTGGAAGCCGGAGATCAAGGGCAAGGTCGGCCATTTCGACTGGCATCTGCCAAATCTCGGTCAAATGAGCCTCTATAACGGCAACGGCGCCAAGCTGTGGGATCAGGACGAGGCCGGCTGGGAGAAGATCAAGGAAACCACCATGAGCCTGCGTCCGCAGGTCGGCGGCTTCTTCGATTACGGTGGCACCTTCAACGGCCTGAAGAACGGCGAGATGATGGCCATGGCCGGAATCGGCGACTGGATCACAGGCGTGCTCGAGAAGGACGGCGCGCCGGTGAAATCCGTGGTGCCGAAGGAGGGCGGCATCCAGTTCACCGAGTCCTATTCGATCGGCAAGGGCTCCGGCAAGGCCGACATCGTGAAGAAGTTCATCCAGTACATGCTGTCGCCCGAGGGTCAGGTCAAATCGGCCCAGATGCTCGCCTATCCGGGTTTCTGCATCACCAAGGGCGGAAGAACGCTGCTCAACGAGAAGGATCCGAAGGAGGCCCAGCGCTCCGGCCAGGTCGATGGCTCGCCTAATGATCCAATCACGCTGATCAAGGAAGGCCGCATACACTACCGCAACATTCCGCAACAGCAGAGCCTCGAGGACTGGAACGAGTTCTGGCAGGAATACAAGAACGCGTCGTAAGACCACGCGAAGCAGGATTGCCCTGTTCCCTGCGCTGCCGGGAACGGGGTCGTCAAACCGGTAGAGGGCCTGCCTGCCAGGCGGGCAGGACCGCTTCAATGTCGGGAACAAGCCGTGGCACCACCTCAACCCGCACACCGTGACTGGTACGCCATTGCCTGGCGATTGCCATTGATCGTCTGGCAGGGGCTGTTCTTCATTGGCCCGCTTGCCTTCATGATCGCCATGTCGTTCTTTCTGGTGAAGAACTACCGCATGGAGGCGGCATTCCAGTTCGGCAATTGGGAGCGCATGCTGACCCGCGGCTTCTTCTGGGATGCCTATCTGCTGACCCTGTGGCTAGCCGCACTCGCCGTCATCTTCACCTGCGTGCTGGCTTTTCCGGCCAGCTATTTCCTTGCCTTCAAGGTCAGCGACTCTGTACGCCGCTGGGCCATCTTCTTTCTGATCATCCCATTTTTCACCAGCTATCTGGTGCGCATCTTCGCCTGGCAGGTAATTCTCGCCCAACAGGGCGTCATCAACGCCGGCCTGTCCTATTTGGGGCTCGGCCCCTATACCATGCTCAACACCAAGTTCGGCACGATCATCGGCTATTTGACGCTGTGCCTACCACTCACGGTCATCCTGCAGACCTTTTCGCTGGCCAATATCGACAAGCGCCTTGTGGAGGCGGCACACAACCTCGGCTGCGGTCGGATGCGCGCCATTTTCACCGTTGTCGTTCCGCTGGCCAAGACCGGCCTCGTGGTTGCCGCCGTCTTCTGCTTCATCCTGTCCTTTGGTGATTTCGTCGCCCCCTATTATCTCGGTGGGTCCAAACCCCCGACGCTGTCGATCATGATCATCGACACGTCCAAGTCCGGGCAACAATGGCCACGGGCGGCGGTTGTGGCACTGATGATGATCGTGACACTCCTCACCGTCGCCTTCGCCGCCATCGGCTTTGCCTACAGGAAGCGCAAATGAGCGATGACCGCCTCACCCGCTGGCTGCTGCGCGGCTATACCGCGCTGATTTTCCTGTTTGTCTTCGCGCCGATCCTTGCGAGCTTCGTCTTCTCGTTCAACTCCGACCGCTTCCCGACGATCCCGCTTGGCAATTTTACCACCCATTGGTACGAGACCGCCTTCTCAGATCCGGATGTCTGGGATGCGGCCAAGACCTCCCTCCTCGTATCGCTGGTCACCGCCGTGCTGGCCACGGCCATCGGATTTTCGGCAGCCTATACGGACTATCGCTACGACTTCTTCGGCAAGAAGCTGTTCCTCGTCCTGGCCCTCTTGCCGCCGACCATTCCACTGGTCATTTTCGCACTTGCAACGCTCGGATGGCTGTCGATGTTCCAGGCCTCGGGCCGTACCGTTTCGGTGATCATCGCCCACACCGTGCTGTGCTCGCCCTTCGCTATGGCGGTCATCCGCCTGCGGCTCAACCAGATGGACCCCAATCTGGAGCCTGCGGCCTGGAATCTCGGTGCCTCGGAGTGGACCACCATGAGGAGCGTCATCATACCCTTCACGCGTCCCTCCATCTTCGCCGCCCTGTGCCTCACGGCGGCCGTCTCGTTCGATGAATTTGCGGTCGCCTGGTTCGTCTCCGGTCTCAACAAGACGGTACCGGTGATCATCCTCGAGATCCTCACTGGCAATGTCGATCCCCAGATCAACGCCATCGGCACGGCGGTCTTCGCCGTGTCCATCAGCCTCGTCGTCATCGCGCAGGTCCTACTCATGGGCCGCGCCAAGAAATCGGAGGCCGCGTGATGGCCGAACCGTTGGTTGTTTTCGACAATGTCGTGAAGCGCTTCGGCACTTTCGAGGCGGTAAAGCGAATGAATTTCGAAATTCGCGAGGGCGAGTTTCTGGCTTTCATGGGCCCCTCGGGCTGCGGCAAGACGACGACGCTGCGCATGCTTGCGGGGCTCGAAGATCCCACCGAAGGCGACATCCGGCTGGCCGGCACGTCGCTCGTCGGAGTCAGGCCACATGAGCGCGATACGCCCATGGTGTGGCAATCACTGGCGCTCTTTCCCTTCCTCAACGCGCGCGAAAACGTCGAGTTCGGCCTGAAGATGCGCGGACTGGACAAGGTCGCAAGGCGCAGGAAGGCCGTCGACTGGCTGGACCGTTTGGGCATTGGCGAGTTCGCCGAGCGCGACGTGAACTCGCTCTCGGGCGGCCAACGCCAGCGCGTGGCGCTGGCCAGGGCTCTGGTGACGGAACCCCGCATCCTGCTGCTCGACGAGCCGCTTTCGGCCCTCGACGCCCACCTGGTCATTCGCATGCAAGGGGTATTGACCAAGCTGCAGCGGGAACTTGGCATCACCTTCGTCTATGTCACCCACTCGCAATCGGAGGCCTTCGCCATGGCGGACCGGGTGGTCATCATGTCGAAGGGCGAGATCGCCCAGATCGGATCGGCGCGTGACATCTACCGCACGCCCGCCAACCGCTTCGTGGCGGAATTCGTTGGTCGTAACAATATCTTGTCGGGAACCGCAAAGCCCGGTAACCGGGTCGAGACACCGGCCGGAACCTTTCTGGTGGGAGACGAGGTTGCGCCCGCCACTGCGGTGACCTTCGTTGTCGCTGCCGATCTCGTCGCGATCTCGAAACAGGCTCCCGAGGCTCCCAATGTGATTCAGGCCCAGCTCATCTCCGAGGAATTCGTCGGCTCGATGGTCACGCTGTTCCTCGAAGCACCCGGAGGCATAGAACTCAAGGTGCAGGTCCAGGAGCGCGCCCTCGACGCCTTCACGCCGGAGCCGGGCGAAACCGTCTATCTGAGCTTTGACCCGGGCCGCGCCCATGTGCTGAAGGGTTGAATGCTGACGGGCTGCTGGTCGATCGGGTGGCCGGTCGATGGTGGCGAGAAACTGGTGCTGCGAGAGAGGATTGAACTCTCGACCTCTCCCTTACCAAGGGAGTGCTCTACCACTGAGCTACCGCAGCGATCCGGCGTTTGCGGGCGGACACATGCCACAGGAGCCACGGCTTCGCAACCCATCACTTGACGGCGGGCGGACTAACTTCCAATTTCTTTGCATGAGCGCCAAAAAAGAGACTGCGGAAGCGCGGAAGTTGCGGCTGGCTAAGGCCCTGAAGGCCAATATTGCCAAGCGGAAGGCTCAGTCCAAGGAGCGCCAGGCCGCCGCCAAACCGCAAAAGGATTAACGGTTGCCCCAATTGGGCCATTTGTGCTTGTTACCGGCAAAATGTGGGGGTTCGCGCCGATTCCGGGCCCTGATTTTGTGAAGGAACAGGAAATATGGATCGAATACGGATTCGTGGCGGAAATCGCCTGAATGGCAGCATTCAGGTCTCCGGTGCCAAGAATGCCGCGCTGCCGCTGATGATCGTTTCGCTGCTGACGCCGGAAACCCTCACGCTCAGCAACGTTCCGCGCCTTGCCGATGTCAGGCAGCTGCAGCGGATCCTGCAGAACCATGGCGTTGACATCATGGTCGCCGGCAAGCGGCCGGGCCAGAACGGCCAGATGGGGGATACCAAGCAGCTGTCGGCTCGAACCATTGCCGATACCACGGCACCCTACGAGCTGGTCTCCAAGATGCGGGCGAGCTTCTGGGTCCTCGGACCCCTGCTCGGGCGATGCGGCGAGGCCAAGGTGTCTCTGCCCGGCGGCTGCGCCATCGGTACGCGGCCGGTCGACATGCATCTCCAGGCCATGGAGGCTCTCGGGGCGGAGATCGCTATCGAGGGCGGCTATGTGATCGCAACCGCGAAGCACGGCTTGAAGGGTGCGCGAATCGCCTTCGACAAGGTCTCGGTCGGCGCCACCCATGCGGCCCTCATGGCATCGGTCCTCGCCCAGGGTGACACCATCATCGAGAACGCCGCCACGGAGCCGGAAATTGGCGATGTCGCCGACTGCCTGGTTAAGATGGGAGCGCGAATTGAGGGTATCCACACGCCAACGCTGAAGATCAATGGAGTCACCAGCCTACATGGTGCCGAACACCGGGTGATCCCGGACCGTATCGAGGCTGGAACCTATACCATGTGCGCCGGCATGACCGGTGGCGACGTGACGCTGCGGGGCGCCGATGCCGGTCATCTCGGTGCTGTCATCGACGTCATGCGGAGCGCCGGCATCGCCGTGGATGTGACCAATGAAGGATTGCGCATCCGCCGCAATGGTTCGGCGCTCGAGCCGGTCCGGATCGAGACCCAACCTTTCCCAGGCTTTCCCACCGACTGCCAGGCCCAGTTCATGGCACTGATGACCAAGGCCAAGGGCACCAGCATCATCCGCGAGACGATCTTCGAAAACCGCTTCATGCA
>JAGRLX010000015.1 GCA_020441605.1 Alphaproteobacteria bacterium | reverse complement strand
CTTCCGGCGTCTCGGCGGCAGGCGTCTTCGCAACCGTGGCCGGGGTCTGATCCTGCGGTGTTTCAGTGGTCGACGGTTCTTCCGTCTTGCTGATTTCAACGCCGGCGACCTTCACCGGCGGGCCGGGCATCCAGCGATCCTTGGTCAGGGCGACGATTGCTCCAACGGCGAGAATGGCGAGACCGATGAAGACGTAAACCGGATTTTTCTTCATTTATTGTTGTTCCATTAGCACGAGCGCCCTGTGGCGAATGGCCACTCGCTAGGCGGCAGTCTGGGCCTTATTAAGGCTCCCGTCACATTTCTGCAAAGATTCGCTACGTCTTTTTGCCTGATGAGGCATGATGAATCGTCGCGCCGCCAACCAACAGGAGATCTGGATATATGGTTCCACCACGCAAGCTCTGTGTCTATTGCGGTTCGGGCAACGGTCGCAATCCGGCCTATGTGGCGGCAGCACAGGCGCTTGGCAAGTCCCTGGCCGCCAATGGCATCGGCCTGGTCTATGGCGGCGGCAGTCTTGGACTGATGGGGGAAGTGGCTCGCGCTGTCCTCCAGGCTGGCGGCCATGTTACTGGAATCATTCCAGAATTTCTGGCAAATCGGGAGCGGATGCTGACCGATGTGAATGAGCTGATCGTCACCGCCGACATGCACGAGCGCAAGATGACGATGTTCGCCAGGGCTTCCGGTTTCGTGGCGCTTCCGGGCGGGCTCGGCACCCTCGAAGAATTGGCGGAAATATCCACCTGGGCCCAGCTAGGCCAGCATTCCAAGCCGATCATCCTGTGTAGCGTCGAAGGCTATTGGGACCCGCTGGTGACCCTGCTCGAGCACATGCGCCAGGAGCGCTTCATACGCGAGGGTCTTGACATCACAATGGACGTGGTGAAATCAGCGGAGGAGGTTGTTCCTGCCTTCGAATACCGGTTGAAGACCACGCCAGATCGCGTGCCGCCGCATCCACTCATCAACAAGCTCTGATTGAGCGCCCGGACGGGGACCCCGACGGCTGCTCTACACCGGTTCGATCTGCTGGCGGCGGCTGCGCTCGTCCCGGATCGTCGCCACCGAGAATATGGCCAGAGCCAGCCAGATGAACAGGAACGACACCATCTTCCACAAGTCGAGGTGCTCGCCGAAAATGAAGACGGCGGTGAGAAACACCAGCGACGGCGAGATATATTGCAGCAGGCCGGCGGTCGAATAGCGGATCCGGCGGATCGAGGCGGCAAAGAGCATCAGGGCCGCCGCGGTCATCACGCCGCAGCCCATCAACATCAGGGTATCGAAGGCAGTGGCGCCGAAATGGGCTTCGCCATGGCTGGCCAGCCAATATTGCACGCCCAGCATCGGCAGCGCGATGATCGCAACCTCGATGAAGAAGCCCTGGGTTGGCCCGACCGGGATGGTCTTGCGCAAGAAACCGTAGAGACAGAAGGTCGAAGCCAGCATGAGACCGAGCCAGGGAAAGGCGCCGAGGGCCACGGTCTGGATCAACACCGCGACCACGGCCAGGCCAAGCGCCAGGAGCTGCGGGCGCGTGAAGCGCTCGCCCAGAAAGATGTATCCCATCACCACGTTGAGCAGCGGATTGATGAAATAGCCGAGGCTAGATTCCAGCGTGCGGCCAACCTCGATCGACCACACGTAGAAACCCCAGTTGAAAACGATCAGCGCGGAGGTCAGCACCAGTATGGCGAGGTTGCGCGGCGAGGCGATAGCCCGCAGCACGTCGCGGTACTGGCCGAGATACCAGACCATGGCCGCCGCGATGGGCAACGACCACAGGCCCCGGTGCACGGCGATCTCGACCGGCGAGACATGGCGGATGAAACCGAAATAGACCGCCATGCCACCCCAGACGAGGTGGGCCATGACGGCCAGCATCACGCCCTTTTCGGCGTCGCTCATGGTGCGGGGAACGGCGTGTTGTTCGATGGCGGACATGGGCTCTCCGCATAGCCCCCGGCCACCTGCGGCGCAAACGGCGCCTCGGCATGGGACTCATGAGCGGTCCGCATGTCAGGCGGCGACACCCTCGCGCACCAGCTTGTAGATGATCGAATCCGACAGGGCCTGGAACGATGCGTCCACGATGTTGGGCGACACGCCGACGGTAAACCAGCGGTGCCCCTTCCCGTCACGGCTTTCGATCAGGACGCGAGTTGTCGCGCCGGTGCCACCATTCAGGATCCGGACCTTGTAGTCGACCAGTTCGAGATCGTCGATGAAGGGCTGGAACTTGCCGAGGTCCTTGCGCAATGCCACGTCCAGCGCATTGACCGGCCCGTTGCCTTCGCCAGCGTTGAGAAAGGTTTCGCCGTCGACCTTCACCTTTACCACAGCCTCGGAGATCATTTCGTGGTCGCGTTCCTCCACGATCACGCGGAAGGACAGCACGTCGAAATAGTGCGGCACCGAGCCGAAGGCCCGCCGGGCAAGCAATTCGAACGAGGCGTCGGCGCCATCGTAGGCATAGCCCTGGGCTTCGCGCTGCTTCACCTCGCGCAACAGCGCGTCCAGTCTCGAATCGTCCTTGGCGACAGCGAGGCCAATGCGTTGTAGTTCGGCCAGCAGGTTGGACTTTCCAGCCTGGTCGGAGACCAGGACCTGACGGCGGTTACCCACCGATTCCGGCGGCACATGCTCATAGGTTTCCGGCTCCTTGAGGATCGCCGAGGCATGGATTCCGGCCTTGGTGGCGAAGGCGCTCTGGCCCACATAGGGCGCCTGCTTGTTGGGCGACCGGTTGAGCAGTTCGTCGAAGGCGCGCGATACGTGGGTCAGTTGTCCGAGCCGTGCTGCATCGATGCCAGTCTCGAAACGGTCGCGATAGTGCGGCTTCAGCACCAGGGTCGGAACGAGCGACACGAGATTGGCATTGCCGCAGCGCTCNCGATGCCGTTCAGCGTCCCCTGGATCTGGCGGACCCCGGCATCGACGGCGGCGAGCGAATTGGCCACCGCCTGCTCGGTGTCGTTGTGCGCGTGGATGCCGAGGTGCGAACCCGGCACCGATTTCGTCACCGTACGGACGATCTCGGCGACCTCGCCGGGCAACGTGCCGCCATTGGTGTCGCAGAGCACCACCCAGCGCGCGCCAGCATTATAGGCCTCAGTGGCGCAGGACAGGGCATAGGCCGGATTGGCCTTGTAGCCGTCAAAGAAGTGTTCGCAGTCGATCAGCACTTCCTTGCCAGCGGCTCTCGCGGCTTCCACGGTCTGGCGGATAGAGTCGATATTCTCCTGGTTGGTGCAGCCCAGAGCCACGCGCACGTGATAGTCCCAGGACTTGGCGACGAAACAGGCGGCGCTCGATCTGGCGTTCAGCAATTGCTGAAGTCCAGCATCGTTGGAGACCGAACGCCCGGCCCGCTTGGTCATGCCGAAAGCGGTGAAGGTGGCGCGCATCGGGCGGTCTTCGGCGAAGAGGGCCGTGTCGGTCGGGTTGCCGCCGGGATAGCCACCCTCGATATAGTCAACGCCGAGTTCGTCGAGCAGGCCGATGATGGCAAGCTTGTCCTCGAGCGAAAAGTCGACGCCCGGAGTCTGCTGGCCGTCGCGCAGGGTCGTGTCGAAAAGATACAGGCGTTCGCGGGTCATCTAGAGCAGCCCGTTCCAGCGCAACACCAGGTAGATGGCGATCGCCAGCACGATGATCTTGAGCGCGATGTAGCCCAGCCAGTGCCTCGGGAACGGCAAGTTGTCGTGCCAGGATTTGTTGCCGTTGTCGTTGTCGGGCGTGTTCATCTTTTCACTTCCCACGATGTGGTGCCGTCCTTGTTGTCCTTGATGGCGATGCCCATCCGGGCCAGCTCATCGCGGATGTGGTCGCTCTCAGCCCAGTTCTTGGCCTTGCGGGCGTCGAGCCGGGCGGCGATCAGTCTGTCGATCTGATCCTCGTTGACGACAGCTATCCCCGGCAGCGGCATCTTCAGTTGCTCGTGCCGCAGTGAGAAGCCCAAAAGGCCAAGAGACCCGGCAATTACAGCCGGATCGGCAAGCGAGAAGATGCGAGACATCGCAAGCGGTGTATTCAGATCATCGCTCAAAGCATCGAGAACAGACGAGTCCATGGGGCCATCAAGATGGCCCTGGGCCCTGTCATAGAGCCGTTCGAGGGTCGTTTCGGCCTCATCCAACCCCTTGTGCGTCCAGTCGATAGGCTGGCGGTAATGGGTACGAAGCATTGCGAAGCGCAGCACTTCGCCTGGCCAAGCGCGCCCACCAAACTTATCCGTCTCGAGAAACTCATGAATGGTCACGAAGTTCCCCAGGCTCTTGGACATCTTCTGCCCTTCCACCTGCAGGAAGCCGTTGTGCATCCAGCAGTTGGCCATCACCTTGTGGCCGAAGGCGCAGAGGTTCTGGGCCACCTCGTTCTCGTGGTGCGGGAAGATGAGGTCGATGCCGCCGCCATGGATGTCGAAGGTCTCGCCGAGATGCTTCCAGCTCATGGCCGAGCATTCGATGTGCCAGCCGGGGCGTCCCCTGCCCCAGGGGCTGTCCCAGCCGGGCGTGCCCTCGCCGGACGGTTTCCACAGCACGAAGTCCATGTCGCCGCGCTTGTAGGGGGCGACGTCGACGCGGGCCCCGGCCACCATTTCGTCCAATGAGCGGCGCGACAACTGCCCGTAGTTCTGCATCGACGGCACGTCGAACAGCACATGGCCATCGGCGGCATAGGCATGGCCATTGGCGATGAGCTTCTGGATGATTTCGATCATCTCGGCGATGTGTTCGGTGGCGCGCGGCTGGACGGTCGGCGGCAGGCAGCCCAGGGCGGTCACGTCGGCCTGGTATTGCTGGAAGGTGCGTTCGGTCAGTTCCCGGATCGGGATGCCCTCCGCGCTCGCCCTGGCATTGATCTTGTCGTCGACGTCGGTGATGTTGCGGAC
>JAGRLX010000130.1 GCA_020441605.1 Alphaproteobacteria bacterium | reverse complement strand
CTCATCAGAGCCGAAACATGGCTCGGCGCGGCGGGATGGGCCAGCGGAAGCCAAGCGTGCAACGGAACGATGCCCGCCTTGGAGCCCGCCCCAACGAGCACGGCGGCAAGTACAAGCGCCGAAGCAACCGGGGACAGGGTCGCCATGCGCATCGTCTCGAAGGTATAGCCTCCGGCAGTCCCGGCCAGACCACCGAAGGCGAACAGCAAGGCGGCTGTTCCGATCGCCGCCATGACCAGATAGACAAACCCCGCCTTCCGGTTGTCGGCATCGAGATGCTTGGCGCAAACCAGGGCCCAGGACGACAGTGACATGAGTTCCCAGGAAAACAGGAAGATGAAGGCATCGCCGGCGACAAGGACCATGTTCATGGCCGCAGCGAAAAGGGGAACGAAGGGCTCGATCCGTGGCGAAAAATCATGCTGCCGGTCGAGGCCCAGCCCATAGATCGATACGGTCAGGACGCCGAGATTTACGATCATGCCGAAGAAGGAGGAGAGCGCGTCGAGACGCAGATTGAGGCCGGTCGAGGGCAGGCCGAGGGGAAGCACAAGGCCAGCGGCGCCTGGCGTCAGCATGGCCGAGAGATCGGCAGCAGCGGCGAGCGCCGCCAGGGCGGCGCATACAGGATAGACGAGCCATAGGACTTTCTGCCGCAGCACGGCCGCGGCGAGGAACATGATCAAGTAGGCCGATATGCTCGCGAGCACCAGAGCGAGCGGCACCGAAATGACGGTCACGATCGGGCCCCCAGCCCGCACTCCAGCTCCGCCAAGCCGCCATCACTGCCGGGCAAGGCAAACGGGATTCCCGATGACAGGACTGAATTCATCCGATTCAATCTATTGCTGGTGTGATTTGATGTCTAAATGCTGGCAGGGCGCTTGTCCAGACCGCGGCCTGCGACACCTCGTCAAACGGTCCCCTCCAAGCCGCCTGGCGGCCGTGGCGGCGAGACGTCAGTAGGAAACGACGACGACGATGTTGTCGGTGTAGGTCTGTGTGCTTGGCGTCGGTTGCGATGGGACCCTGCCATAGCCCGTGAACGTCTGGGTCAGGCCGGTGCTGGTCGAACCGACGGTATTCACGCCACTTGTCGATCCCCAGATCTGAGTGCGGCCGCCGTCACGATAGATGCCGTAATTTATGACCTCGCCGGTTGCGGTGTTGGTCATCTGACGCTGTGCCGGCCCCGGAGCACCGGAGGAGCCATTGCTCAGACCGATGTCGAACTGAGTTCCGGCCGTGCAGGTCACCGTGATGGTATTTGTGGTCTGCACGGGCGACGAGAGATCGGCGTGTGCCCCGAAGTCCATATCAGTTGCGGTCACCGCACAGGAACTGTTGTTGGTCGCCCGCACCGTGAAGGGAACGTTCTGCACCCTGGGCGATAAGGTTGGCCCGCAACTGAAGCCAGGGGAATAGCCATAATCGATCTGGGTATGCGTGCCGCCGAAGGTGGACACATAGGTGCCGGTCGGAAGTGTGGACTGCTGATTGTAGAGCCTGCCGAATACGGTCTGGCTCACCGCGCCCATGCCATTGCCGTCGAGGTTCACGGTGAGAACCGGGGGGCGGCTTGAGTAGCCCCAGGTATAGGACCCCCACTGCTGTCCAACGCCATTGTTGCGGAAGATATCGAACCGGAGCTTGATGGCGCCCTGGGCCAGAAAGCGCGGGCTGCCGGACGGATCGATACCCGCAGACCCAGCGTTGAAGTTCGGACAGATGCGGATGGTTTGCCCAGGCGCACCGGAGCAATCGGCAGAAAACGTGCCGGTCGCCGACTGGAAGCCGCCCGAGGTGAGATTGACATTGCCGAAGTCGATGCCGGTGTTGCTGAAGGTGCAGGATTGGGCGCTGGCCTCGCCCGCAAGGGCTGCAAGCATCGCCGCTGCAAGCATGGCCTTCACATTTGCGTGCATGTCACGGGTCCGATGGTGGTCTGGCTCTCATTGTCGGGGCTGTAGGCAAATGTGGCCTGACAATGGTTACCAGCATATTTCACCGTAAGTCTGGTCGTGTCGCTGACGCCGGTGAGATAGACTTGTCCGTCGTAGCCGACAAGGAAGGACTCGTCGGTTCCCTCGATCGTCACCTCGGAACTTTCAGGGATCACCTTGCCATCCTGGTCGACCAGGATGACAAGCGCGGCGGTCTGGTCCTTCTTGACGCCAAAACTCACCAGGATGCCCGACATTTCGCGTGGCACCACGATGCTCTCGGTTTCCTGGAACTCGGCATTGATCGGCAGGTCGGCAACGTCGATGGCAATCTTGTTCTTCTGGTAGGCGTTGAGCGACGGCAGCAGCAGCTTGCCGTTGCTGCCGGTCTTTCCGGCATAGCGATTCTCGTATTCGACGGTCACGCCTTCGGCGCCGGCATCGACGATTGCAAAGGCATCGTGAATATGCCGCCCAGCCATGACGTCACTGCCGGTCCACACCAACGATCCGTCGAGGGAAGCGTTCGCCCGCAACTTGTCGTCGCCCTGGATGATGTTACCTTCGAGAACGCCCTTGCTGGTGCGCACCGAACCACTTGCCGCCGAGTAGCGGCTTTCACCTTCCGCATGCGAGACACGCCATGCCACGGGCAATTCTTCGTCCCCATATGGCTTGGAGACATCCGCGGCGGCGCTCCATCCATCCTTGCTCAGGCTGCCGCTGGTCGAAGCGGTCATGGTCTTGCCCAGGGGTATCGACAGGCCAGCGAAGGCGCCATACTCCCTTTCATCCCCGAAATCGGCAAAGGCCGTCGCATAGAAGGCCATGTTGTTGGAGAAATTCTGGGAATAGCTGCCGCTGAGGATCAGCGCACGCTCGCCGTCAGCGGCTTCGCGATGGATGAAACTCAAGCCTACCCCGGATTGCAGCTCCGGGAAGCTGTAGGTGAGGGACAGTTGATCGAGGGCGCGGGGCACGTCGGCGCTATCCTCATCATCGGAAGGTATCGCCGACACCGCCGCAAGATCCTTGAAGCCGCCAAAGGCGCGGCTTGAGGACGCTGAAATGCCGAGCCTGCCGAATTGCGCCTCCCATCCGGCATGAAGGAACAGGCCAAGATCACCTTCATGGCTGCTGGCCGCAACCGCCGCATTGAAGATGCCAAAGCGCCCGCCATTGAGCAGAGCCCCCACACCCGCATCATAGAGCCCCATGCCAGCTTCTGCATGGGCTTCACCGGTAATGATGTCGCTCACGCCGTAACGCAGACTCGCAACCGCCGCAGGTTCGGACCCATAGTCGAAGCTCTCCGTGCCGTAGGAACGGCGCACGACGCCCGCTTCGACCGAGAAGTCGAGCAGGTCGGTCTTCAACATGTCAGGCGAGGCATAGAATTCGGTTTCCGATTCGACCTCGCGCCCGGTCGAGTCGGTCAGCACCACCTTCGCCGTTCCGGAATTGGTGAAGACGGGAATGCTGTCGATCTTGAACGGACCTTCCTGCACCTTGTTGGAGTAGGACTTGATGCCGTCGATATAGACGTCGAGCGTCGAGGGAACGGCAGCAGAGCCCTCGATACCCGGCAGGGGCATGGTGATCAGATCGGGCCTCAGGCCGAAATTGCGCCGCACCTGCCCGCCGCCGAGGCGCACCGGCCTTGTCCAGTTGAGGCCGCCACTGACAATGTCGCCAATCTGATAGGTCAGCATTCGCTTCGGATCCGAGCGCGACCACACGGTGTCGAGACGCAGGGCAGTCATGTCGGAAAAGGTGGTCGTGCCAATGACGCCGGTCTGCTGCAATGTTCCAAGGTCCGAGAAGGCGCGCGCGTCAAGCGACAAGGACCCGCCATTCACGTCCAGCAGCGAATCCTGGATATTGTAGCTGGCCGCTGCATAGGCGCCGTAGTTCAGCACCATGCCATTGCCGCTCATCGGTTCTGGCGCATCCCCGTCACTGGAGGCGTCAATACCCTTGGCGACGCGCGAGCTGCTGGCCACCTCCAGTTCAATGGTCTGCAGTTCATCATCGTACACATACGAGAGGCCGGCGATCGAATGTAGCGGGATCAGTTCATCCGGCGGTCCGTCGCCAGGGACGGCGATTCCCAGTTCGAGCAATTCGGAGCGGGGCGAGGCAATCCGTCCATCCGGCATCAGGGCAAAGGCGCCGATCACATTCAGCGCAAAGCCGTTCATGCTGATTTCGAGTTGCAGCGGAGCGGGTTCCGAATCGGCCCGGGCCAGCTCTGGTGAAACCAGAGCCAGCAGCAGTGCGACCAGGAAGACCAGTCCGGCGTTAGTTTGCCGCCTGCACCTTCGCTGTCGCTTCAATGGGGCCATTGTCGCCCTGCGCCACGATCTTGATGATACCGCCCGGCGCAATCGACTTCGCCTTCGCGGTCCATGTTTTAAGTGACTGGCCAAGCACATATCCGGACAGGCCGGAACCGAAGCTGACCGATTTTCCGTTGTTGCCCACGACCTTCAATGCCGCGAGCCTGACGCGTCGGCCGCCGGCATTCTCAGCCTTGAGCGTCAGCTGGCCATTGGCAACGGAAGCCTTCCATGACAACTCGACGTCCTCGCCGGGCTTGGAGAAGAAGACCGGCACCGAATAGCGAATGGCAAAGCCAACGCCGGCCTTTCCGGGTTTGGGGGGAGCAGGAATTTCGTCGACGATGAGGCGATAGGATTCCTCGCTCGCCGCTGGTTTCTTGTTCACCCGAACCACGCGGATGACACTCTTCTTGCCAGCTCCGATCTTCATGGCAGGTGGACTGGCGACGACGTCACGCGTCTCTTCCAGCACGTCCTTGCCATTCTTCTGAACCCATTTGAACACGCGTATCTGGGCCGAGAGCTGCTCGGAACCATTGTTCGCGAGCGTTACCTTGGATGCGGCTCCTGGAGCCGGAACTTCGATGTTGACTGGGGTGATCTGCAAGGACGAGGCATCGGCCGAAACCGGCGCCGCGATGATCGCTGCAGTCGCAAGAAGTGCGGAAATCCAGGAGCGCATGTCAGTACTCGTATTCTTGGTCTTGATATCAATAATTCACGTAGACGGTCTGGTTGTCGGTATAGATGCCGGCAGCCGGAGTGACCTGGTTGGGCAGGACGCCGTTGATCGTGAAGGTGGCCGGGCCCGTGCCGCCGCCGCCGGAAATTGCGGCCGAGTAGTCAACCGAGCTGCCGCCGTTGACCATGCTGGAGTTGTAGGACGTGACGATCGACGCGCTGTCGAAGGACAGCGTGTAGGCCGTACCGGCCGAGCAGTTGACATCGACATTCGCCGAAGCCGCTTCGCCGCCGACGATGACGCCGACGTTGCCGAAGTCGAGGTCGTCGGCCGTGACGATGCAGCTGGTCTGGATGGTGATGCGAGCCTGGAAGTTGTCGCTGGCCTGGAGCGCGAAGGCCGAGGTCGAACCGATCGCCATGGCACCGGCGATAATGGGCAAAAGATATTTACGCATGACAGTTTCCTAGTTGAACGTTGGAGACGCAATATTGGCCACGACGAAAATCTGGGTCTTGTTCACCTGTATCCCGGACCAGCCGCCGTACCGTAAGCTTTTCTACCACGCTAGCGATTAAGTTGCGGTAGAGAAAGACAGTAAACAGGGAGATGAATCGCTGACCCGATTTGAATCACATCGCTGCAAGCGGTTGATCGGTCTTGTATTAATCAGTGTACGAATGATTTATGCGTTTGATGGATTTTGAACGATCGGCCTTGGCTTTCCTGCGCCGCCGTTGGAAGGCGGAAAGGCCGTGCTCGGTCTTGTTCCAATGGAAGGGCGCCACGATGAACTGCCAGAGTGCCAGCCAGGCTGCAGCCGACATCAGCATCCAGTAGGCCGGCATAGTCAGGATCGGCAGCCACCACCGGGATATGCCCAAGTCACGAATGGCGCGGTGCCCGGCAATCATGGTTACCGCATAGCCCAACACGAGAATGAGCAGACTCAGTCCTGCCAGCGCGATCAGCGATGGGTGGTCCAGCCTCTGTCCCGGCGGCATGGTCACCGTCACCACCACTACTGCCAGCATGCAGAAGGGATGCAGCAGCGCTGAGGCGAAGACGCCGAGCGTCATTCCTTGCATGCTCCAGAAGCCCGCCGGTCCAAGTTCGGCGTGGGCCCGGCGCGGATCACGCATATGGACGAGCCATGTGGCGAGGAAACCCTTCATCCATCGGGCACGCTGCCTTATCCAGTTCAGTAGCCTGACATTGGCTTCCTCGTAGGTGCGCCCCTCTATCGTGCCCGTGTCGTAGCCCAACCGCGCCAGGCGCATTCCCAGATCGGCATCCTCGGTAACATTGTAAGGATCCCAGGCGCCGATGCGGCGCAAGATATTGGTGCGGAAATGGTTGGAGGTTCCACCGAGCGGCAGCGGCAAGTGGTGGGCTGCGAGGGCGGGCAGGATCAGGCTGAAAAGCGTCGCGTATTCGATGGTGAACTGCCGCGTGAGCCAGTTCTCATTGGGATTATAGAAGACCAACTGGGCCTGAAGGCAGGCGACATCCTCAGGGCAGACGGCGAAGGCTTCGGCAGCGCGACGAAGTTGCACGGGTTCCGGGATATCTTCGGCATCAAAGATCGTGAGCAGCTGGCCACGGGCGAACTGCAGGGCATAGTTCAAGGCGCGCGGTTTGGTCTGCGGTTTGCCGGATGGGACCACCAGAACATCGAATTGCGGCGGAAGGGGCAAGGTCAAGAGTGCCCTCTGCATGAGGATGTCGCTCTCTTCGAGAATGAGCTTGATATCGAGCTTGTGGACAGGATAATCGAGCCGGGTCAAGGCGTTGAGGAGCTGACCCAATACCGACGTCTCGCGGAACAGGGGAACCAGCACCGAATAGGCAGGCAATTCGGCATCGGTGAGCCGTGGTGCTGATTCGCCCACCGATCTGGGCCTGGGCATGAGGCACAGGAGGCGAAGCGCAATCACCGAAAGAAAGAACAATCCTGCCATGAAACTCAGCAGCGTCCACACAAAGGCGCCGGGCAGCAGCGCGATGGCGACGGCGAGTGACAGGGCGGTCGCTGCAATCACGATGGTCTGCCCTATGGTCAAGCGCCGGCTGGCCGACAGTTGGGGTGTGCGCCGGGCCAGACCATTGGTGGCCTCATCCAGGATCCGTGGCCCATGGGCCCGCCGCGCAGCATCGATGAATTCGGCTGCCGACGACTCGGCCACAACCTTGAGGCCGTCGGCCCTGGCCATGTCTTGGGCCGATTTGTCGCAGGCAGCAAAAAGCTTGAGACCGGGAATCGAGATGAGAGGGACCAGCTTGGTTCGCAGAGACAGCGCCAGTTCATCATCGGGAAGACGGCGCAGGGCGTCAGCCAGAGACCATACACTCAGGCGAGGCAAGACATCGCCTGATGGCGGCGCTATGATGTCGCCAAGATCCGCGGCTTCATTGAAACCCTGGTAGGAATGCATGTCATTGAAATGCAATCTGTCGGACATCGGCATAAGTTCTCGTCGCGTCAATCAATGAAGCGCCCTAACGTAAACGTCACAACCAATCACCGGGTGTTTCTCCTAACGTTAACACTCGTTATAATTGTATTTTCCAGCCCGCGACTGGCCGCGGCCTATGATATGCCGCGGTTCCGGCACCCTGGCGCGGCCCTGACCGTTCCCGAAGTGGCGGGGTCCTCGCCGATCCGGCTTTTGGCCGATGCTGACTTTCCGCCTTTCAGCTTTGCCTCCCAGAGCGGCGGGCCGGCGGGCCTGGCTGTCGAACTGGCCCTCGCCTCCTGCGCCGAAGCGCGGCTGCGCTGCGAGGTGACGTTGATGCCAGGGGATACGCTGCTCAAAGCCCTTGCTGCGGGTGAAGCGGATGCCGTGATCTCAGGCCCCCGCATTGACGAGGCCACTCTCAATGTCGCTGCAATGACGCGTCCTTATTTCCGCACCATGGGCCGCTTCACCGTGCTCAGCGGCAATCCGCTGGCCGGTGGAGACGCGGCAAGCCTTTACGGAAAGCGCATAGGCGTGGTGAAGGACACTGTCCATGCGCGCTGGCTCGAAACCTTTTATGGAAACTCCGACATCGTGACCTTCCCCGGAGAAGCCGATGCGCGGACCGCGCTGCGAACCGGCAATGTCGACGCCGTGTTCGGCGACAACCTGCGAACGATCTACTGGGTGGCCGGAGCGGATTCACAAGGATGCTGCCGCCTGCTCGGCGGCGCCTACTCGGATTTCGACCATTTCAGCCGCAATTTCGCCTTCCTGGTGAGGGCAGACCGGGATGACCTGCGCGCCGCCCTCGACTACGGACTCGACATGACCGAGGCCAAGGGTCTCACCTCCAAGATCTTCAATGCCTATGTGCCTTTAAGCCCCTGGTGAGCAATGGCGGCGGCGCTACGCCCGCGGATGGATGCAAAATCTCCGCCCTCGCGGGCAAGGCGCTGCGCAAGCCCACCCAGAATGTCAGATACGAGTCCAGGCCCATCATAGACCAGCGCCGAATACAATTGAATCAGGCTGGCCCCGGCAACGAACTTGGTCCACGCCGCTTCGGCGCTGGAAACGCCGCCCACGCCAATCAGGGGTAGGTTGCCACCCGTAAGGAGATAGGTCTTCGCCAGCATCCGTGTCGACAGGTCGAAGAGCGGAGCACCGGACAGCCCACCGGCTTCGGCGCGCAGCGGCGACACGAGGCCGTCGCGGCGCAGGGTGGTATTGGAGACGATCAGGCCATCCACCGCGCCGCCTTCGCAACAGCGGACGATGTCCTCCAGTTCATCGTCGCGCAGATCCGGGGCGATCTTCAACAGCATGGGTGGCCGGCGATCCTGACCGACGCGAACCTCGTTCAACCGCGCCAGCAGTATCTCAAGTTCGGCTCGCGACTGGAGGGCGCGGAGACCCGGTGTGTTGGGCGAGGAGATGTTGACGGTGAAATAGGACGCAACATCTGAAAAGGCGGCAATGCCGGCCGCATAGTCGGCGACCCGGTCGCTCGCGTCCTTGTTGGCGCCGATATTGACCCCGACGATGCCGCCATTGGTCCGGCGTGCCTCGAGGCGCCGGAGCATGGCGCCATGGCCTTGGTTGTTGAAGCCCATGCGGTTGATGACGGCGCGATCCTCTGAAAGCCGGAACAGGCGCGGGCGCGGATTTCCCGTTTGCGGCCGGGGTGTCACGGTTCCAACTTCGGTGAAGCCAAATCCCATGCCCAGCATGGTGTCCGGGACCTCGGCATTCTTGTCAAAGCCGGCTGCCAGGCCCAGCGGGTTGGGAAACATCAGCCCAAGGAGATTGACGGCTAGCCGCGGATCGGATGCGGGGACGGCCCGCCTCGGCAGTCGCGACAGGAGGCCAATGGTCATGCCGTGGGCGGTCTCCGCATCCAGACCATGGAGGATCGGACGCAGGATCGGGAAAGTCAGGTCGAGAAGGCTCATGCCGGCATGTCTTCGGGAAAGCGGTGTCCGCCGTCAACCAGCGGCAAGGGCTTTACCCACAGGGCGCTGGCGAAGGGGATCGGACCGTAGACGTGCGGAAAGAGAGCGCCATCGCGGGAGGGCTCCCAGCGAAGGCCTTCGAGGCGTTCCGCCGGAAGCGCCACCAGCACCAGATCGTCCTGGCCCGCGAAGTGTCGCCTGGCAGTTTCCCGCACCTGGTCCGCCGCCGAGAGGTGAACAAAGCCGTCGCGGCGATCGACGGATGAGCCCAGGTAATCGCCGGTTCCGCTGGCCGGCCAGTCCTCCGCCGGGCAGATCTTGTACAGGATTCGCATGGGATGACACCTTAGGAGCCATGGATGCAGTAGACAATCCACGACGGATGAGGTATTGGTTCCTATCCAATAAGAAGATTTTGCGGCACACGAGGCGAACGAGGCACATCATGCTTTCCCACAAGCAGGTTTGGAATGCGATCGATACCATTGCCGAGCGCTACGGCTATTCGGCGTCCGGATTGGCGAAGAAGTCGGGGCTCGATCCCACGTCCTTCAATCCTTCCAAGCGTCATGGGCCGGACGGAAGGCCCCGCTGGCCGACCATGGAAAGCATCGCCCGGCTGCTGCAGGCCTCCGGCGCCACGGTCGAGGAATTTTCCGACCTGCTGACCGGCCGCCGGAACCAGCCGCCGCGGCGCAAGCACATTCCGCTCCTTGGTCTGGCGCGGGCCGGCAAGGGCGGCTATTTCGACGACTCGGGCTTTCCGGCCGGCAATGGCTGGGACGAGATCGACGTGCCGGGCGTGACCGACCAGAATGCCTATGCTCTGGAGATCACCGGTGACTCGATGCTGCCGGTCTACCGGGAGGGCGATACTATCGTAATTTCACCGTCGGCAACCGTGCGCAAGGGCGACCGCGTGGTGGTGCGCACCATGGATGGTCAGGTCATGGCAAAGATACTGCACCGTCAGACGTCGAAGACGCTGGAGGTCGCATCCTTCAATCCCGACCATTCCAACAAGGTCTTCGACATGAAGGACATCGACTGGATCGCCCGCATCGTCTGGGCGAGCCAGTAACGCCCCGGACCGGTCAGTCTTTTACCAGTTCACCGTTTAACGCCTTGCCAATCAGATTGCGGGTGTTGGCGATGCCGTAGAGCGCCACGAAACTGCCGAAACGGGGACCACGTTCCTCGCCCAGCAGCACCTGGTACAGCATATTGAACCACCCTTGGGCGACACCCGTTGAACCGTCCTTCTGAACTGTCTTGTAGGGATCGCGCCGGCCAACGTCATAGACCTTCTGCTGGATCTCCTCGGGACTGGCGCCCTCCGGCAGAGCCGCCAAGGTGCCTTCGAGATCGATCAGGGCCAGACGCTCGTCCTCGGTCGGCAGACGATACTTCTTCTTGGGCTTCACGAAATCGGCGAAGTAGCGGACGGCATACCCGGCGAGCGCATCAAGGCGCGGATGAGTCTCGGGGCTCAGGCTGGGCGAATAGCGCTGAAGGAAGGCCCAGAGCACCGACTTGTCCTCGGCGTTGGCGACCGCCACCAGATTGAGCAGCAGCGCAAAGGATACCGACCCCTCCTCGGGAGGGGGCGGATTGCCGCCATGGATGTGCCATAGCGGATTCATCAGCCGATCTTTCAGGTCCTGACGGCCATAGGCCTGCTGAAACGCGGCATAGTCGTCGACGGCGCGGGGGATCACATCGAAATAGAGCTTCTTGGCCTCGCGCGGCCGGTTGTACATGAACAGCGAGAGGGACTCGGGGTCGGCATAGGTCAGCCACTCGTCGATGGTCAGCCCATTGCCCTTGGATTTCGAAATCTTCTGGCCGCGCTCGTCGAGGAAGAGTTCATAGTTGAAGCCCTCCGGCGGCTCGGCGCCCAGGGCCTTGCAGATCTGGCTTGAGAGTTTCACCGAGTCGATGAGGTCCTTGCCCGACATTTCGTAGTCTACGCCAAGCGCATACCAGCGCATGCCCCAGTCGGGCTTCCATTGCAGCTTGCAGTGACCGCCGGTCACCGGTGTCTCATGGGCCTTGGTGGTTTCGGGGTCGTACCAGACGATGGTGCCGGCATCGAGCTTGCGTTCCACGATCGGCACTTGCATGACAACGCCGGTCTTGGGATGAATGGGCAGGAAGGGCGAATAGGTCGCGGCCCGTTCCTCGCGCAGGCTCGGCAGCATGATCGCCATCACCTCGTCGAAGCGCTCCAGCACGCGCAGCAGTGCGGCATCGAAGCGGCCGCTCTTGTAGTATTCGCTGGAACTGGCGAATTCGTACTCGAAACCGAACTGATCGAGGAACCGGCGGAGCATGGCATTGTTGTGATGACCAAAGCTCTCATACTTACCGAAAGGATCGGGAATGGTGGTCAGCACCCGCCCCAGATGCTCGCGCACCATGTCCTTGTTCGGAATGTTGTCCGGCACCTTGCGCAAGCCGTCCATGTCGTCCGAGAAGCACAGGAGGCGGGTAGGTATGTCGCATAGGGCACCGAAGGCGCGGCGCACCATGGTGGTACGGGCCACTTCACCGAAAGTGCCGATATGCGGAAGACCAGACGGGCCATAACCCGTCTCGAACAGGACTTCGCGCTTTCCCGTGCGTTTGGCGCGTTCGACCAGCTTGCGGGCTTCCTCGAAGGGCCAGGCCTTGCTTTCGAAGGCGGCAGCGCGAAGGGCAGGATCGACGGTCATCTGGTGCGGACTTTCCCTTTGATTGAACGCAGGGTGTTTAGGCACCACCGGGACCAAGGTCAATGACGGCCAGCGACCTCCGAAGCGGTCAGCGCTAGGGAAACCAGTGCGCCGGCCAATCCCCAGAAGCGCCAGCGGCGCAGCTGCTCGGGGGCAGCCTCGCGGCGACCCAGCAGGTAGAGACTGAGGTTCACCGCCGTGAAGATCGCCAGAATGATCAGGCTGGTGAGCGCCGCAAGACGCAACATGGGCAAGGTCAGCGACAGAAGCAGGATGGCGGCCGTAATCACCGCGGTGGCAATGGCGGGTGTCTGCCGGCCAGCATGTACCCTGCCGAGCATTGCCGGCAACATGCCTTCGTTCGCCATGCCATAGACCACCCGGCTGGCCATCACGATCTGCACCAATATGCCATTGATCATCGATATGGAGGCCATCACTGCGATGATGGCTCCGGATGTGCCGGTGGATATCTCGAACATCATCGCCAGCGGCGCCCGGCTGGTCGCAATAGCCTCTCGATCCACGAATGACGCGGCCACCGCCGCCACCAGCCCATAGATGATGACAGATATGCCGAGCGTCCACAGCACGGCCCGCGGCACGACATTCCCGGCGTCCTCGGTCTCCTCGGCCATGTTCACGATATCCTCAAAGCCGATAAAGGCGAAGAAAGCGAGAAAGGCCGCCGCCGCAACACCCATCCAGGGCGAGAGGCCCAGCGGGGGCACGAGCACGCGCCATAATGCCCCTCCTTCCACGGCCTGCGGCAAGCCGACGAGGATGACGACCAGCAAGGTGCCAACCTCAAGCAGAGTGATGACTGCGGCGAGACCTACACTCTGTCGCACTCCGGCAATGGCCACGGAACCAAGCACGACCAGCATGGCTGACAGCGAAATCCATTCCGGCAGCCCGGAAAAACTCGCAACATAGCCGGCAAAGGCCAGGGAAATCACCGAGCTTGACGCAAGGGCGGTGCCGATAATCCCAATTCCAATCAGGCGTCCGGCCCAGTCGCCGATGCCATGTTTCACATAGATCACCTCTCCCGCGGCCCGGGGATAGGCAGAAGACAGGGCGGCGTAGGAAAAGGCAGTGAACCCGGCGACGGTCCCCGCCACGAGGAAGGCATAGGGCGCATGGTCGCCGGCAACGGCCAGCACCTCTCCGATCAGCGCAAAAATGCCAGCGCCGATGGTCACGCCCACGCCATAGAACACCAGCCACGGCAAGCTGAGCGCCCGGCGGAGAGAGACGGTCCGTGACGGCGCCTTGGTTCCCTCGGTCATATGGTCCCCATAACCGTCACGGCCAGATCAATCGTTGACCGGGATCAAGCAAGCTTTTCCTGCAGGAATGTCACCGTGCGCTGCCAGGCGAGGTCGGCCGCATTCCTGTCATATCGCGCCGCGTTGGTGTCGTTGTTGAAGGCGTGATTTACGCCGTCATACATGTGCAGCCGGTAGTCCTTGCCATGGGTCTTCAGGGCCGCTTCGTAGTCGGTGATACCGGCATTGATGCGCTCGTCGAGGCCCGCGTAATGCAGCATCAGCGGCGCCTTGATCCGCGCGACATCGGCGGCCGCCGGCTGACGTCCGTAATAGGCGACACCCGCCCCGAGGGCCTCGTCGGCAACCGCCAGGGCATTGACCTGTCCGCCGCCCCAGCAGAAGCCGATGGCACCAACCTTGCCATTGCTGCCCGGCAGTTTGGCCAGTGCCGCAATGGCGGCCCGGGAAAAGGCCACCGGTTGATCGGGTGTCAGCTTGCCGATCAGCTCGCGTGCGGCATCGGCATCTTCCGGGGTTCCGCTCATGGCCGAGAGATAGTCGCCACCGAAGGCGATGAAACCTTCCTTGGCCAGGCGGCGGGTCACATCCTTGATATGGGGGTTGAGGCCGCGGTTCTCGTGAATGACCAGCACCGCGGGATAGGTGCCGTCCGCGGCGGGCCGCACCAGGTAGCCGTTGATGCCGGAAGCAATCTCTGCCGTCTCCGCCCTGATCGCCGGATCATCCTCGGCCACCATCGCCGCCTTGGCGTAGTTGTTCTCGAGCACGCCGAGCAGGGCCGTCGCAGCGGCCGTGCCACCAGCCATGGTGGCGAGCCTTTCGAAGAAATCACGACGGGTCATGCCGCCGTGGGTAAATCGATCGAACAGGTTGATGATGTTCTGATCCATTGCGCGCTCCACTCCTCTCCCGTTTGAAATTTCTTGCCGAGTCTACGTTCTGGCATGGCAAAAGGATGACGCATGGAATCATTTCCGCCAACCGCTGTCAGTTCGGGCATGGGCGCGATCATCTCGGGCGAGACGTTCGAGCCCGGCGAAGCATTGTCACGTCTGGCGCTGAGGCCTCACCTCGTTTGCCATGCCGGCTTTCTCATCGAACGCCTCGGGTTGGCCAGCGGTGCGGCCAGGGCAACGGTTCGCTCCGCGCGCGAACAGAGTCATTTCGATGTGGCTGAGCTCTTTGCTTTTGTCTGTCCAGCCCGCTTCGCCACACCGACACCGGCAGGTCTTGCACGGTCGCTAGCTCTCGACCTTTCCACAACCGGCGAAGATACCCTGCGGTCGGTGGTCTCTGACCTGCTGCAGCGCCTGTCGAACAAGCATTATCCGCTGATCCGGGAGGCGGCCGAGAACGCCACCTTCCTCGCCCGCGCAAACTGGCCCTGGGCCCAGGATGTCATGGCGGCCCTGCTCAAGGCCAATCCCAAGATGGATGTCGGCAGCTTCGCCACCGGCCTCAATGTCTGGGACCGCATCGAGGAGTGGGAAGACGATGGCGGGCGGGCCCCTGGCCGTCAGGATCCGGTCGATCCTGGAGAGGCCCAGTCCCTTCTTGATGACGTTCTGGGATACGGCGCCGAGACCCGGCCGGCACAGCGCGACTACACAGCAGCGGCGACCTTCGCCTTCGCCCCGCGCCAACGCAAGGAAATCAACAATATCCTCCTGGCCGAGGCCGGTACCGGACTGGGCAAGACCCTCGGCTATCTCACGCCAGCCTGGGCTTGGGCGCGCAAGAACAATGCGCCCGTATGGGTCTCCACCTACACCAAGAATCTCCAGCGCCAGCTCGACCAGGAAACCGCCCGGCTGGTCTCCGACCCGCAGGAGCGGCGCCAGCGCATCGTCATCCGCAAGGGACGGGAAAACTACGTATGCCTTCTCAACATGCAGGAGGTCTTCGGCCGTCTCACGTCGGCCAATCCGCGCACCGCGTTGCTGGCTGCGCTCATCGCCCGTTGGGCCAGATTCTCCCGCGATGGCGACATGGTGGGCGGCGACTTCCCGTCATGGGTCCTGTCGCTGTTCAATGATCTTGCTGTCGATGGCGATGGCCGAACCGTCACGGCGGGAGCGCTCGGCCTCACCGACCGGCGCAGCGAATGCATCTATGCCGCCTGCCCGCACTACAAGCGCTGTTTCATCGAGCGATCGCTTCGGGCCGGTCGCAATGCCGACATCGTCATCGCCAACCACGCCCTGGTGCTGCACCAGGCGGCAGTCGATCACGCGCTGGGCGTCGCAGCCACGGCCGAAGAAGAGGCGGCGCCCGGCGGAATCCGCCGCATCGTCTTCGATGAAGGCCACCACCTGTTCGATGCCGCAGACTCCGCCTTTTCCGGTCACCTCACGGCATTGGAGACGTCCGAATTGCGGCGCTGGCTGCGCGGGCCGGAAAGCGAACGGCGCCGGGGCCGCGGGCTTGCCGACCGGGTCGGCGATCTTGTCGCCGATGACGAGACCGCAGAGAAGTTCCTTGCCCAGGTGCTTCGTGCGGCCGCCAGTCTACCCGGTCCTGGGTGGACGCGGCGCGTGCAGGCCGGACAGCCCGATGGTCCGGCAGAGATGTTTCTCACCCTCGTCCGCCAGCAGGTGCTGGCCCGTGCGGAACAGGCGGGCGGAAACACGCTGGAGACTGACTGCACGCCGCTGGTCGATGGTCTGGCCGAGGCAGCGGGCGAGCTCGCCACGCAGCTCATCGACCTCAAGCGGCCGATGGCGGCCCTCGCGGCCGCACTCGCGAGGAAGCTCGATGCCGAGGCCGAAGACCTTTCGACCTATGACCGCGGCCGCATCGAAGCGGTGGCGCGTTCGCTCAAGCGCCGCGGCGAGCTCATGGTCGGGGGCTGGATCGACATGCTGTCGCGATTGCTCGAAGACAAGAACCCGCTGTTCGTCGAATGGTTCGCCATCGAGCAGGCCTTCGGGCGCGAGCATGACGTCGGGCTCCATTCCCATTGGGTCGATCCTACCGAACCGCTGGCATTGGCGGTTCTCAGGCCGGCCGATGGCATCATCATCACCTCGGCCACGCTCAAGGACCGTCCACCTGACGTTCCCGATGACTGGACCAATGCCGAAATGCGGACCGGTGCGGTGCATCTGCCCTATCCGGTGAAGCGGGTGAGCTTCGAGTCGCCCTTCGACTATCGGGCGATGAGCCGGGTGATCGTGGTCACCGACGTCAATCGCGAGGACATGGACCAGGTGGCAGCCGCCTATCGCGAACTATTCCTTGCGTCCGGCGGCGGCGCACTCGGCCTGTTCACCGCGATCTCGCGGCTTCGCGCGGTGCAGAAGCGGCTGGTGCGGCCACTGGCCGAGGCGGGGCTGCCGCTCTTGGCCCAGCATGTTGATCCGATGGACACGGGAACCCTGGTTGATATGTTCCGGGCCGAGCGCGATGCCTGCCTCCTCGGCACCGATGCGGTGCGCGACGGCGTCGACGTGCCGGGCGACAGCCTGCGGCTCATCGTGCTCGACCGGGTGCCCTGGGGAACACCGACCATCCTCGAACGGGCACGGAAGGAGGCCTTCGGCGGCAACGCCTATGGCGACATGGTGGTCAGGCTGCGGCTGCGCCAGGCTTTCGGGCGGCTGATCCGCCGATCTGGTGACAAAGGCGCGTTCGTGATCCTCGACCCACGGCTCGCCTCGCGCTTCACCACGGCTTTTCCGGAAGGTGTGCCGTTGTCACGGGTGGGACTGGTAGAGGCGATTGAGTTGGTGAGGACGGCATCGGGCTGAACTGCGTTCGGCCGGTCACCCGTTCGTCGACACTACAAAGCAGGAGGCGTCAAGTCTTCTGGACAACCCGGCGTGCTTCCCCTAACCGATGGACCAACACGGAGGCTTATATGTCAGGCACGATTTCCAACGAACAGGCGCTCATCTACACCATGGTCACCATGTCCGGCGTCGAGGGCAAGATCAACCGCAAGGAACTGGCCGAGATCGGGCAGTTGGTGAAGCATCTGCCCGCCTTCCGGCATTTCGACGAGGCCCGGCTTACCACCGTTGCCCAGGAATGCGGTGAAATCCTCCAGGAGAACGAGGGACTCAACGCGGTTCTGGGGCTGATCAAGGAGGCATTGCCGCCGCGGTTGCGCGAGACGGCCTATGCGCTGGCGGTGGAGGTTGCGGCCTCCGATCTCGCGGTGGGCAAGGAGGAGCTTCGCTTCCTCGCCATCCTGCGCGACACCCTGGGCCTCGACAAACTGGTGACCGCGGCGATCGAGCGCTCTGCCATTGCCAGATATCAGTCGGAGTAGCGTCCTCATCCGGGCTCGGCGTGGGCGACAGGTCTCCCATGCCATCCCGATACAATTCATCATCTCCCGTCCTGCCAGCGCAGGCTGGCATCTCGCTTTGTCTTGGCGCCGCGACAG
>JAGRLX010000014.1 GCA_020441605.1 Alphaproteobacteria bacterium | reverse complement strand
TTCCAGCGATGGGCGCGGGCGACGGCCTTGACCAAGGTGTTGTCGATAAGGGCGCGGGGTGGGTTCCAGGGCGCGCCATCGGGCGCGATGACCAATTTCCGCCCGCCACGTTTCTTGATGGCGAAGGGCACGCGCACGGTCAACGTGCGCTGGTTTGTGGACATCGTGGTGTTGCTGGTCATACGGCTATCCTCGCCCGATCGCCTAAGCCTGCAACTTCGCGATAGAGCCCTGCCAACCCATCGATGCGCAGCTTGATGTCGACGCCGTCAACCCTGACATCGACGCGTTCGACGAGGAGTTGCACGATTCGCGCCTGTTCGGCGGGGAAGAGTTCGTCCCACAGCGGATCGAACTGCTCCAAAGCTTCGCGAACCTCCTCCTCGGTCAGGCCATCGATCTGCTCACGCGCTGCGCGCCACGTGCCGACTACGATGTCAGGCGTTTGCAAGATACCTCGAATATGACCGACGACAGCGGCCTCGATTTCGGTGGCCGGAAGCCGCCGCACCGGACAGGCCTCGGGTCCGCGCTTCAGGACGGCCTGACTGATATAGTAGCGATAGAGTTTGCCCTTTTTCCGTGTGTGGGTAGGCGACATGGCGCCGCCGGTCGGGCCGAAGATCAGCCCCTTGAGCAGCGCGGGTGTCTGAGCCCTGGTGTGTGCGGCCCGGGTCCGGGGGCTTTCCTGTAGGATGGAATGCACCTTGTCCCACAAGTTGCGGCTGATGATAGCCTCGTGCTCGCCCGGATAGCTCGTGCCCTTGTGCACGGCTTCGCCAATATAAACTCGGTTGTTGAAGAGCTTGTAGAGGAAGCCCTTGTCGACCAGCCTGCCGCGCCGTGTTCGGACACCATCCTTGACCAGATCCCGCGTCAACACCGTGGCGGAGCCCACCTTGACGAAGCGCTCGAAAATCATGCGCACCGTGGCGGCTTCGGACTCGTGGATTACGAGCTTGCGGTTCTCAACCCGGTAGCCCATCGGCACGAAGCCACCCATCCACATGCCCTTCTTGCGGGATGCCGCGAACTTGTCGCGGATGCGTTCGCCGATCACTTCGCGCTCGAACTGGGCGAAGGAAAGCAGCACGTTCAGGGTGAGCCGCCCCATGGACGTGGTGGTGTTGAAGGACTGGGTAACGCTCACGAAGGTGACACCCTTCCGGTCGAACACCTCGACCAGCTTGGCAAAATCCATGAGCGAACGGGAGAGACGGTCGATCTTGTAGACCACGACGATATCGACGCGGCTGTCCTCGATGTCGGCCATAATACGTCTGAGGGCAGGACGTTCCAGATTGCCGCCCGAGAAACCGCCATCGTCATAGCGGTCCTGGACCAGTACCCAGCCTTCCTGTTTCTGGCTGGCGATAAAGGCCTCGCATGCCTCGCGCTGAGCATCGAGGGAGTTGAACTCCATGTCGAGGCCTTCCTCGGTCGATTTCCTGGTGTAGACAGCGCAGCGCAGCTTCCGGATGATTGGCTTCTTCATGACGTCGCCTTCGTGTTCTTGAGATGATCGTGGGGATGAGGCGCTGGGGCGGGATCACTCCCGCCGGTTTCCCCATCCCCCGTTCCCGAACCCGGCGGGCACCTTTCGTTATGCACCGGGCTCTCCGGCAGCGGCTGAGCGTAGTCGGGGTACTTCAATCCGATGAGGTTGTGACGCTCGACCTTGAGGTCGGTGACAATTGCCAGCGGCTTTTCATCGGTCCACTGGTGTCGGTTCCTGCCCGGGAGTTTCCGCCAGTGAAGGCGGTAAATCTTCCGGGCTCCCGTCTTGGGGTACTTCTTGCGCAACCAGGACCAGATACGGGTCCACGCGTAATGGTCGATGCGCGTGAACACCGCCTTGGCCCCGATGCAATGCCGGTAGAAGTTTCCCCAACCCATCAGAATGGGGTTGATATCGTCGATGATGGCCTGCAAGGGCTCATTCACACGATCTCTTCCCGTCAATTGCTTGATGTTGTGGCAGAGTTGTTTGGCCTTCTCCTTCGGGATTTCGAGGCGCGGCCAGTAGCCCCACCTGTCGTCCCATCTGAGCCGGACGCGGTGCCCGAGGAAGATGAATCCCTCGTTCAATCGCGTGATGCGTGTCTTCTCCGGCGAGAGCGTCAGCTTGAGCTCCGTCGACAGGAATGACGCCAACTCTTCCTTCTCGGACTGGGCCTGTTCTTCAGTCCCGGCGACGAGAACTACAAAGTCATCCGCATAGCGAATGGGGAGCATGACCGGCCGTCCCGCCTTGCGCTCATAGTGGCGGAACTTGCGGATCGCATCTCCGGGGCGGGCGTAGGATTTACCGTGGCGGGTTTTGCGCGCCGCGATGAACCGCTCATATCTCTCCTCGATGGCCGACAGGGTGATGTTTGCCAGCAGCGGTGAGAGAATGCCGCCTTGCGGGGTTCCGAGGTGCGTGCGCGAGAACACGCCCTCGCTCAGAACGCCCGCTTTCAGGAATGCGTTCACAACCCGGCATACCTTGTTGTCGCGCACGCGTTTCCGCAGGCGTGACATGACATGGTGATGGTCGATGTTGTCGAAGCACCCCTTGATGTCCCCTTCGATAACCCATTCGTAGGGCGGCGGAGACCATTCCTTCTGCGACACCCGGACCCCTTTCGGCCTGATCGCGTTGCGGATGTGCTCCAGCGCATCGCGGCAGGCCTTCCGGGGCCGGAAGCCGTAGGAGACCGGCAGGAAACCGGCCTCGAAGATTGGCTCCAGCAATTGAAGGACAGCGGCCTGGACGACCCTGTCCCTGACCGTCGGCACACCGAGAGGCCGAAACTGTCCGGGTTTCCCCCGCTTCGGGATCATCACCCGCCGCACCGGCGAAGGGCGATAGGTTCCGAGGCGAAGAAGGTTTCTTGTCTCGTCAAGAAAGCGTTCCGGGCCGTTCTTCCTCTGCGATATATGCCGGACGGTCACTCGATCCGCACCTGCGGAGCGCGCGCCGCGATTGCGCGCGACACGACCCCATGCCAGCCGGAGATTCCGTAGGTCTGTGACCCAGTTCCATAAATCCCGGAAGGCTTCATCAGGCTCGGCCCGACTCCACTTGTACAGTCTGTGTTGAATGTCGAGAAGCCATGCCTTGTCGGCATGATAGACAGTGTCCACTGCTATTTCTCCTTCTTGTCAGACTGACGCACTACCTGCTTCCCTTCGCCATGCGGCCGGCTTTCCCGGCCTCGGACTACTATGGAAGCTCTGTGCCCTCGCATGGCCATGGCCAGACTTCGCGGTGTGCCGGTCAGAGACGACCGGCGGCCAGTTGAGGGTTCCAACGTTCCATTCACGAACCCGTGGATCGTTAGGCGGTCTGCTCTACCCCAGAGTGCTCTGTCTGAAGTCCATGATGAGAGGGCTTCAGTCATATCGCTTTCGCGGTATGCCCAGTTCAGTTTCGGTATCCAAACCGGATCGCGCACTGTTCCCTCCGCTGTCTCGTTGAGGGCGGGCTTATTAAATACTGAGGCTTCAAGCACAGGCTTCGTGTTCCTCGCCGTGGATCCTTCGGTAGCCCGGCTCGGGAGTAGACAGCTCCTTTTCCGGACAGTTAAAGCCGCTCGGCTATTGCGCCCCTGACGTCGAATCCCGTCATTGACGTACGGCTCCCTTTCGACCAAGCTCATCTCATGGTGAGGCAGCTCCTTTGACTGCCGGTTGTGAATGGTTTGTACACGGACTATATCACTCATACTCGTACTCACTTTGTGCGCTTCCGTGTACTGACGTTGCGCACGCCGAAGAACACCCAGCCATTCCAGCGCGTGCCAGTGATGGCGCGTGCGATGGCAGAGAGTGACGTGTAGGGCCGCCCCTGCCACTCGTACCCGTTCTTCAGGACCGTGACGGTATGCTCGACACCCTGCCATTCGCGGATGAGGCGGGTTCCAGCTATCGGCCGCTGGTCGGCGCGGGTCTTGCGAATGGCGACATTGCCGCCGTCGAGTTGCTCGCCCAGCGCCTCCAGCCGTTTGATCGTCTCAGGCTTCAGCCCGCCGTAGGCAAGTTCCTGGATGCGGTAGGCCAGCCTGCTTTCCAGGAAGCGGCGGTTGTAGGGCGGTGGCTCGGATTCGAAGAGCTTCCGCCATTGCTTCTTCAAATCGGGCGTCGATGTCGTCTTGAGCGCTGCCACCTGGGCGAGGACCGTGTCCGTCATGATTGTCCGTTTCTCCTGCGTTTCGGAGGTTCATGACGGCTCTGGTCGGGCGCAAAGTGAAGGCAACTTTCTCCGCGGTCGCCGGATAGTTGCCTTGACTGGCGGGAGCGGAGCCGAATGAAGCCGGCCGCGAGGAGCCCGTAAACTTCGGAGAGGCGCTCCTCAGTAGTCATCTCAGTCGGTGAAAGGGCATTGGACATCGCAGCGGTTCCGTACCGGCGGCGACGGTTGGCAAACCCCACCGCCTGTCCGGCAGCCTAACTTCGCAGGACAGTTTTCATAGCAAAATCAGCGCCCTGGCGAAGTGCTGCGGCGACAAACGTGGGATTGCGCAGAGTTGCGTAGCCGGTTTGGCAAGCGGGTTGTCCACGGCCCATTCACCACTTCACCCCCTCGAAAATGATTCTTCTGGACTCAACGGCAAAAGAGAACATAATAGGAACATTCCCGGAGGCAAAGAGGCCATACGATGCTTGGGAACTTGCCATTGCGGCTTACCATTTTGCGCAAATCGGCAAAGACGGCGGCGAGGAGGCGGACCCATGAGCTTTGGCGCATTCATACGCGAGCGGCGCATGTCGAAGGGATTGACCCTGTTCGATGTCGCAGCCGAAGCCCAGGTTTCGGTGCCCTATCTTTCGCGCATCGAGCGTTAACGCGAGAATGTGCCAAAGGACGATCTCATCCGGCGGATCGCTACCATCCTGACCACGGATTGTCACGCCTGCCAGAAGGCGAAACTGTACTAAATGGACCCCAGGCCGTTGTTGCTTCCGATCTCTGGCCCGTGTTCCGCCACGGATCCGGACACGTCTCGCGGTTCAAGCCCGCGACTGCCCATGGCTATATAGAAGTCGCGAGCCACCAGAGAGCGATCCGGATCACGCTCGACGATCTGCTTGTCACAAGGACGGAGCGTGACAGATTCGAGCGGGCTTGCGGGATGGTACCGGGCGAGCACGAGGCGGCGCGAGTTGCGGATGAACATCCGGTTACGGCATCGCAATTCGTGCATCGCGATGATTATTCCGAGGTGGTGTTCTCAGGTGAGCTCTTCCGGCTCGGGCCCTTGCAGGCATCGGTCGTGCGCCAGCTGCACGAGGCGTGTCTCACGGCCAATCCCTGGCGGCCTGGCAAGGAATTGCTCTCGAACTCCAACGCCAGCACCATGCGCATCGTCGATCTGTTCAAGGTCAAGAAGAACTGGCGGACGCTGATCGTCTCCGATGGCCGCGGGAACTACCGGCTCAATCTGCAGGACAGGCCCGCCGCGCGGCCGTCGCACCGCGCCTACCGCCGCCTCGGCGCAATATTGGCTGGCGGCAGAGGGAAGGATTCTCGTACTGCGCTGACTGCGATCTGATCTGCAGGTTGAGGACGCATCCCACCCCCATCCCACTCCATCCCACCCTGCATCCCACTCTATCCCACCCCCGATCCCACTCTCGACCCCACCCCATCCCACTCTGGCTCCCACGGTCAGAGCGGCTGAGGCATGTTCTAATTGGCGCCATCAGGAAGAACACGATGGAGATGGCGGTGTCGGAGCAGTTCCTCAATCAGAAGCAGCTGGCGCGACGCTGGGGCCTGAGCCCCCGCACATTGGAGCGCTGGCGGTGCCAGGGCCGTGGCCCGCACTACCTGAAGCTGGTTGGCCGGGTTTGTTATCGCCTCAGCGATGTCGAGGCCTTTGAAGCCGCACAGTCCTGCGCCGGCGGCTCTAAGTCTGTAGTCAGCAGGCCCGGGAATCGCACCAATTTTGCGAACGGGACGCGACAGCCCGCTGCCGCTCTCCACATCGCGGCCTGAACCAGCGGAGTCACCATGGCCATGATCGCGCAATCTCCTTCCCCCGCACGTCCGCCCCTCAGCGAGATCAGCCTGTGTGGCTGGATCGGCCAGGCAGCACCTGGCGACATCTTCGAATATCACCGCGGCTTCCTGGTCGTGGATGTGAATCCGCAGGGAACACCCTTGCCGCCCGAAGCACGCATGGAGTTGTCGCGCGTCGCGCAGCGCGCCTGGTGGGCTTCGGAAAAGGGGCTGGTTCATCTCGTGCAGCGCCGCGCTGGCCCCGAAGTTTTCCGTTACCTCGCCATCGCACGCTCGCCGGCCGCGAAACATCCGGCTGCACAGTCGCTCTCCCAACTGCTCACCGATCACATCCCATCCGAGGAGGCCGCGTAGTGACGCCCGTCCAATACAATCTTCCCGGTCTCGACAACGCGGCGCTCATGCCGATCGGCGAGATCGCAGCACTTCCGCCCGAACATCTCGCCATCCTGCAGGATGAGGCAGGGGCAAGACTCGCCGCCGCCAAGCGCCTTGCCGAGTGGATCAATGGCGCCATCGTCCTCAAATACGATGACCGCGCCAACATGGCGCTGGCCGAATACGGCAAGCTGACGGGCACGGTGCGTTTTGAGGATGGCGAGGTCACCGTCATCGCCGAACTGCCGAAGAAGATCGAGTGGGACCAGAAGCGGCTTGCATCCCTTGCCGCCATGATCCGCGCCGAGGGCGAAGATCCCGCCGAATACGTCACCGCCGAGTTCAAGGTCTCGGAACGAGCCTACAACGCCTGGCCCGCGCGCATCCGGGATGCGTTTCAGCCTGCCCGGACCACGAGGGTCGGCAAGATGTCAATCAGGCTCGAACTTCCCTCATCCGAACAACAGCGGGGCC
>JAGRLX010000129.1 GCA_020441605.1 Alphaproteobacteria bacterium | reverse complement strand
TCGGTGGCGCCCGCCGCGACGAGGAGAAGAGCCGCGCCAAGGAGCGCATCTTCTCGTTCCGCGACAACCGCCACCGCTGGGATCCCAAGAACCAGCGCCCGGAACTGTGGAACCTCTACAATGCCCGCAAGAACAAGGGCGAGTCGATCCGCGTCTTCCCGCTGTCCAACTGGACCGAACTCGACATCTGGCAATATATCCACAAGGAAGCGATCGAGATCGTCCCGCTCTATTTTGCCGCCGAGCGGCCGGTCGTCTGGCGCGACGGCCAGATGATCATGGTCGATGACGAGCGCATGCGGCTCAACCCCGGTGAAACGCCCGAGATGCGCAAGGTGCGCTTCCGCACGCTCGGCTGCTACCCGCTGACCGGAGCCATCGACTCGACCGCCACCTCGCTGCTCGACATCGTCGAGGAAATGCTGGTGGCTACCTCCTCCGAGCGCCAGGGCCGCGTCATCGACAAGGACCAGGCCGCCTCCATGGAAAAGAAGAAGCAGGAAGGCTATTTCTGATGACGCGTTTTATCGAATTCACCGGCGGCGACGTCGAAGCCTATCTGCAGTCCCAGGAGCAGAAGGATCTCCTGCGCTTCATCACCTGCGGTTCGGTCGATGACGGCAAGTCCACCCTGATCGGCCGCCTGCTCTACGAAGCCAAGATGCTGTTCGAGGATCAGTTGAGCGCGCTCGAGGCCGATTCCAAGAAGATGGGCACCCAGGGCGGCAATCTCGATTTCGCCCTTCTGGTCGACGGCCTCGCAGCCGAACGCGAACAGGGCATCACCATCGACGTGGCCTACCGCGCCTTCACCACCGACAAGCGCAAGTTCATCGTCGCCGACACGCCGGGCCACGAGCAATATACCCGCAACATGGCAACCGGCGCCTCCACCGCCGATCTCGCCATCATCCTGATCGACGCGCGCAAGGGGGTGCTGACCCAGACCCGGCGCCATACCTTCATCTGCACCCTGCTTGGCATCAGGCATCTGGTCGTTGCGGTCAACAAGATGGACCTGATGGACTATCGCCAGGACGTGTTCGACAAGATCGACAGCGACTACCGCGGTTTCGCCAAGTCGCTCGGCGCCGAGGATGTGACGGTCATCCCGCTGTCGGCCCTGGCCGGCGACAATGTCATCGCCCGGTCGGTCAACATGCCCTGGTATCATGGCTCGACCCTGATGGCGCATCTCGAAACCGTGCCGGTGGACGACGATCTCGACGCACGCGCCTTCCGCATGCCGGTCCAATGGGTCAATCGCCCGGACCAGAACTTCCGCGGCTTCTCCGGCACCATCGTGTCGGGAACCGTGCTGCCGGGCGATGGCATCAAGGTGCTGCCCTCCGGCAAGACCTCGGTCGTCGACCGTGTCGTCACCTTCGACGGCGACCTCGAAAAGGGTGTGGCCGGACAGTCCCTCACGGTCACGCTCAAGGACGAAATCGACTGTAGCCGCGGCGACGTGCTCTGCGCCGCCAATGATCCGGTCGAAGTCTCCGATCAGTTCCAGGTCGACATCCTGTGGATGGACGACGAGGCCATGCTCCCCGGCCGCCCCTATATCATCAAGGCCGGCACCAAACAGGTGCCCGGCACGATCGAGGAGATCAAGCACAAGGTCAACGTCAACACCATGGAGCATGTGGCGGCCAAGAGCCTGGCGCTCAACGAGATCGCCGTCTGCAATCTCGAACTCGACACGCCCATCGCCTTCGCGCCCTATGCCGACAACCGGCACCTCGGGTCCTTCATCATCATAGACCGCTTCTCCAACAACACGGTCGGCATGGGCATGATCCGCTTCGCGCTGCGCCGCGCCGCCAACATTCACTGGCAGGCTGTCGACGTGCACAAGGCGGCCCGCGCCGCCATCGCCGGACAGAAGCCGGCAATCCTGTGGTTCACCGGGCTTTCGGGCGCCGGCAAGTCGACCATTGCCAACCTGGTCGAGAAGAAGCTGCATGCCGAAGGCCACATGACCTATCTGCTCGACGGCGACAACGTCCGCCATGGCCTCAATCGCGACCTCGGCTTCACTGACGCCGACCGGGTGGAGAATATCCGGCGCGTGGCCGAAGTGGCCAAGCTGATGGTCGATGCCGGCCTGATCGTGCTGGTGTCCTTCATCTCGCCCTTCAAGTCCGAGCGGCTGATGGCTCGCGAGCTTGTGGAGGATGGTGAATTCGTCGAGATCTTCGTCGATACGCCCATCGCCGAGGCCGAAAGGCGTGACGTGAAGGGCCTCTACGCCAAGGCCCGCCGCGGCGAGATCCAGCACTTCACCGGCATTTCGTCACCCTATGAACAGCCGGAGAACCCGGAGATCCACATCAACACGGCAAAGCTCACCGCCGAGGGCGCAGCCGACGCCGTGGCCGACTACTTGCGCCGGGCCGGCCGGTTGACCAAGGCCTGATCAATGCGCGGGCTTGCCGTCTTTGGTCACTTCGAAGACGGCAAGCTGCGCCAGCGCCGCGACCAGGTCAGTCTGGGTGACGAGCCCGGCAAGCCGTCCGCCGGGCTCGACGATGACGACGGCATGGGTGGGGCCGTCGGTCAAGAGTTCCACCAGGCCTAGAATACTGTCTCCGGGTGCGGCGACCGCAGCGGCAGACATGATGTCCGCGACCCGCTCCGCCGGCGGATCGAGATTGCGCAATCCGACAGCGCCGAGCACCTGGTTGTCCTCACCAACGACGGGAAGCATCCGCAGACCTCGCTCGATCAGCAGCCGGCGGGCTTCGAGAGGTGTGGCCCCGGGCGAAATGGTCACTACATCCCTGGACATGATCTCGGCGCAGCGCGGGACGGTTCGCGTGCGTTCGAGCGCTGCCCGCTCGGCCCGCCGGATGAGCCGGGCAAGATCCGCCTGGCCGATGTCGAATGTTTCGCCGCTCTCGCGCACCGCCGTCTCGATGTCGCCATCACTGAGGCCATAGCGCAGCCGCGACGGCAGGTCGGCCGTGCCATGGGTGTTGGCCGGAATCCTGATCTGCACATGCGGATACTGATGGCCGGAGAAGCGGTGAAACACCAATCCTACCAGCATGATGACCAGCGAGTTCAGTCCGACCGGCAGCAGCGCAAAGCCGACACTGGCCGCCGCACTCGACGGTCCCATGAGCGCCACCAGCAGCGCCACCGCCCCGCCCGGCGGATGCAGGCAGCGCAAGGCCGACATCAGCGCAATGGCCGAGGCCACCGCGACCGCGGCCGCCAAGACCGGCTGGGGAATGAGGTGGATGGCGGCAATGCCCGCCAGGGCCGACAGCGTGTTGCCGCCCACGATCGACCAGGGCTGGGCCAGGGGGCTGGAGGGCACAGCAAACAGCAGCACCGCCGAGGCCCCCATAGGCGCCACCAACAGTGGTGCGGGAGGCGCCATGCCCCCAACCCAGCCGCAGATCACGCCCGTGGCCGCGATGCCGATGAACGCCCCGAAGGAGGCGATGAGCCGCTCCCGTGCCGATGCGCCGGCGATGCGTGGAGTGAATCCTTGCAGCAGCTGCTTCAGCATGGCGGCCTGACCCTCATGGCGTGGCTGACATCCGGCCCGAAAGATGGCGGTCGAGGAGATCGAGACGGTCATTGCCGAAATAAAGCTTGGACCCGGTATCCACCGTGGGCACGCCGAAGACGCCACGGGCAATGGCCGCTTCGGTATTGGCCTCGATGCGCTGCTTGTAGTCCTCGCTTTGGGCGGCGGCACGCACCGCTTCGGGATCAAGCCCCGCTTCACCGCCCCATGACGCCAGCAGGTCAAGGGCGGTGATATCACCCTGCTCCGCCCAATAGGCCCGCAACACACGCCTGGCGAAAGCTTCGCCATGCCCCTGGTCGGCCGCATATTGGCAGACCCGCAATGCCCGCGAGTTCCGCAACGGATAATGCGGGTGATAGACAAGTGGCAGTCCCTGGAGCGCGGCGCAATCGAGGATGTCCTGGCGGAACCAGGCAACCCGCGCCGGCGAGGCTTCCAGCGGCTTCAGCCCGCCGATGGCATCCAGCAGCCGGGGAAGATGCAGGGGCCGCCAGGCCAGGTCCATATCATGCTTGCGGGCGAGATCACCGATGCGGTGGGCCGCCAGATAGGCCCAGGGCGAATGCACATCGAACCAGAAGGTCAGATTCACGCGAGAGTCTCCAAACGGCCTTGGTTGGCCCATTCGCGGAGTTCGGCTTTACGAATCTTGCCGGATGCGGTTTGCGGGAAGGCGCTAACGGCATGGAAGCGAACCGGAATCTTGAACCTGGCAATGCGGCTCGCGCAATGGGCCGCAAGCTCGTCGGCGGTGGCCGTGCTGCGCAGCGTCACGGCAGCAACGACGATCTCGCCGTAATAGTCGTCCGGCATGCCGAAGACCGCCACTCCGGCAACCGCATCATGCGATTGCAGCACATTCTCGATTTCAGCCGGATAGATGTTTTCGCCGCCGCGAATGATCATATCCCGCAACCGCCCGCCGGTGATGACCAGATGACCATCTTCGGACAATCGCCCGAGATCGCCGCTGCGCAGCCAACCCCCGGCGATGATCGCTTCGGCGGTTTCCTGCGGCTGCTTGTGATAGCCCGCCATGACCATCGGGCCGCGTGCCTGGATTTCACCGATCTCACCAGCCGGCAGCGGCTCCAGCGTCACCGGATCGACAATGCGAAGTTCATAGCCCGGCAGGGCCGTGCCGGCCGTGTCCCAACGTTGTGGATCGTCGGCAAATGGACAGGCGAACAAGGTGGCACCTTCCGTCTGGCCGTAGACCTGGGCCAGTCCCGGCATTGGGAACTCCTCGGCGCAGCGCCGCAGCACGTCCGGATTGCAGTCGGCGCCGCCGCAGCTGCCGCCTTCGAGGCTGCTCAGGTCGTAAGATCCGCGGAACGGATGGTTGAGCATGGCGAGATAGGAGGTCGGTACCCCTGAGAGATGCGTGCACCTCTCGCCCTCGATGACCTTGAACATGGCTTCAGGCTCGAAACTCGGCACGCCGACATAGGCAGCTCCGGCCTGCAGAGAGCCGAGCAGGTTGAGGATGCAGCCGGCACAGTGAAACAGCGGGATGATCGACGTCCAGCGGCTGCCGGCGGTGACACCGAGGCGCTGCGCGGCGTTGCGGCCAACCATCATCATGGCCCGGTTGGTCAGCAGCGCGCCCTTGGCAAATCCGGTCGTTCCCGATGTATAGAGCAGCGCCGCCACCGCCGCCGGACAAGGATTGGCGGGGGCATAGTCATGGCCTTCCGCAATGAGCCGGGGATAGTCATCCTCGAGGGTGAAGACGTGGGTGAGGGCCGGCAGGTCTGGACGCAGGATCGTTACGGTTTCGAGATAGGGATTGGAGCGAAAGGACCTGGAGCAGATCAGAACCCGGGCATCCGACTGGGCCAGCGCATAGGCAAGATCGTCGCGCCGGTAATGGGTATTGATCGGGACGAACACGGCGCTGAGGGACGCGCAGGCCATTTGCACGATCGGCCATTCGACCCGGTTCTCGGCCAGCAGCGCCACATGGTCGCGGGGCGTCACGCCCCGCGCCGCAAGGGCACCGGCCAGCCGCAGGGCTTCGTCATGATATTGCCGGAAGGTTCGCCGCGCCTCCTGGTGGGGGAAGACAAGGGCTTCGGCGTCCGGCCAGGTTTCGGCGGCATGGGCCAGCGCCAGCCAGGGATGATCGCAAATCACAGCGTGCACCATCCGCCATCGGCCAGAAGAACCGTGCCGGTTACGAAGGACGCGGCATCGGAGGCAAGGAACAGGGCCGGTCCCACCATCTCGCGCATCTCCGCCATGCGCCTGAGCGGTGTACGCGCCACGATCTCGCGGGCCGCCTCGCTCAGATAGGATTGTCCGCGCTTGGTCATGGAATGCGTGGTGTAACCCGGATTGAAGGCATTGACCCGGATGCCATGTGGCCCCCACTCGGCGGCCAGCCCCCGGACCAGCATGTCGACCCCGCCCTTGGCGGCGCAATAGGGTGTCAGGTTGTCAAAGGCCCGCACAGAGGCGTTCGACGAGTTCATGACGATGGCACCACCGGTGCCCTGCGCCATGAATTGGCGGGCGGCGGCCTGCGCAGTGAGAAAGTAATTGGCGAGATTGCCGGAAATCACCGTGTTGAATTCCTCCAACTCGAAATCGAGGGCTGGCTTGCGGATATTGATCCCGGCATTGCAGATGGCGATATCGAGCTTGCCATACCGTGCGACGGCCTCGGCGATCAGCCGCGCACAGTCTTCGGCCCTGGTCACGTCGGCCGCAACACCGGCCGCCTCTCCGCCGCGCCGCCTGATCTCCGCCGCGGTGGCTTCGGCATCCTCGGCGCGGCGGGCGCAGCCCACCACGATCGCGCCTGCATCGGCAAAGCCCAGCGCCAGTTCGCGGCCAATGCCACGGCTGATGCCGGTGATGACCGCAACCCGGCCAGTCAGATCGAACAATCCCATAATGCAACGTTCTAGCGGCAACCAAGCCCGGCGAGAAGACCGGGCACGAGATGGACGAGGCCGGCTCCTTCGATCAGGGCAGCGACGGCTTCGGTGTCGGTTGCGAATTCCCGGTCCTCGGCCCGGTGAGCGGCCCGCGCGCGGATCAATCCGTGGGTTTCCTCCAGCGCCGCCGAGGTCTTGAGGGGCCGGCGGAAGTCGATCCCCTCGGCCGCCGCCATGAGTTCGATGGCGATGATGCGGGCGAGGTTGGCGTTCATCTGGGCGAGCCGCCGCGCGCCGTGGGTCGCCATCGAGACATGGTCTTCCTGGTTGGCCGAGGTCGGCGCCGAATCGACCGAGGCCGGATGCGACATCTGCTTGTTCTCGCTCATCAGGGCCGCGGCGGTGCATTGCGGGATCATGAAGCCCGAATTGAGCCCGGGGTTGCGGATGAGGAAGGGTGGCAACAGGGAGATCGACGAATCGATGAGCGCGGCGATTCGGCGTTCCGCCAGTGACCCGATCTCGGCGATTGCCAGCGCGGTCATGTCGGCGGCGAAGGCCACCGGCTCGGCGTGAAAATTGCCGCCTGACAGTACAGCCCCGTCCTCGGCGAAGACCAGGGGGTTGTCGGAGACCGCATTGGCCTCGACCGTGAGGCTGCGGGCGGCGTTGGCCAGAAGATCGAGGCACGCGCCCATGACCTGGGGCTGGCAGCGGAAGGAATAGGGATCCTGCACCCGCTCGTCGTTGCTGAGATGGGAGGCGCGGATTTCGCTGCCGGCCAGGAGGCGGCGGTAATGGGCGGCGGCCAGCTTCTGGCCGGGATGGGGCCTCAGATCGTGGATGCGTGGATCGAAGGGCGTGTCCGACCCCATGACCGCATCGAGCGACAAGGCACCGGCGAGTACCGCCGCCGCGGCATTTCGCTCCGCGCCGATGAGGCCTGAAAGCGCCAAAGCGGTTGAGACCTGGGTGCCGTTGAGAAGGGCGAGGCCTTCCTTGGGACCGAGACGGGCCGGCGCGAGGCCCGCCGCCGACAGGGCTTCCGCGCCAGGAACGGGCCGGCCTTCAACCAGCGCGGCGCCTTCGCCAATCAGAACCAGGCTCATGTGGGCCAGCGGGGCCAGATCGCCCGAGGCGCCGACCGAGCCTTGCCCCGGGATGACCGGCAGGACATCGGCGTTGATCAGGCCCGCCAGGAGGTCGAGCGTGGCCATGGAAATGCCAGAGGCACCCTGGGCCAGGGCGTTGAGCTTGAGCAGCAGGATGAGGCGGGTGGCGCCGGCATCGAGCGCTGCGCCCACACCGGCGGCATGGGAGCGCACGATGTTGATCTGCAGTTTCGAGAGATCAGCCAAGTCGATGCGGGTTTTGGCCAGCTTGCCGAAGCCGGTGTTGACGCCATAGATCGCTTCGCCGGTCGCCAGCAGGCGCTGTACCGTTTCGGCGCTGCGGGTGATGCGGATACGCGCTGCGGCAGTCAGTTCGACCCGGATTGGCCCGGCGAGAGCGGACCGGATCTCCGCGAGGCCCAGCGGGGTGTCGCCGATATGGATCATCGTGAAAGCCTCTCCACTGCCTTGCAGAAATTGCCCAGGATCGCCTCCTCTCGGAGGTGATGACGGTCACGGACCACATGGTCGCCGGCCACGATCATGTCCTTGACGCAAGGATTGCCGCCGGAAAAGAGCCAGCTGTCCAGTGCGTCGTCCCCGCTGCGCCCGATGAGGGATGGGTGATCGGCATCGAGCACGGCAATGTCGCAGCGCCTGCCGGCAGCGATGGCTCCGACGGGCTGGGCCATCGACTGGGCGCCGCCCTGACAGACCAGGTCGAACAGATTGCGCCCGGTCGACCGGCCGGGGCCTCCGGCCAGGGCATTGCGGGTCCGGTCGCGG
Organism: Alphaproteobacteria bacterium; assembly: GCA_020441605.1. The sequence goes on along the minus strand of JAGRLX010000129.1, from coordinate 8,713 downwards.
AGCCTCTGGGAATATTCGAGCATCCGTATGTCCTCGGCGGGGGAGACCGAGATGTGGCTGTCCGAACCGAGGGCGGCAGCACCGTCGGCCGCGAAATAGGCAGAGGCCGGAAAGATGCCGTCGCCGAGATTGGCCTCGGTGGTGGGGCAAAGCCCTGCGATGGCCCCGGAGCGGGCAAGCCGGGTGGTTTCGCTACCGGTCATGTGCGTGGCATGAATGGCGGTCCACCGTGCCGAGACATCGAAATGATCGAGGAGATAGTCGACCGGTCGACGGCCCGACCAGGCCAGGCAATCGTCGACTTCCTTGGTCTGCTCGGAAATGTGGATGTGAATCGGAGATTGCGGGTCGATACCGTCAATGACGTCGCTGAGGAGTTCGCAGGTCACCGCCCGCAGGCTGTGGGGAGAAATGCCCAGGCGGCGCAAGGGGTGGCCACGGCATGCGGACTGGAGCGTCTGGTAGATGCCAAGATAACGATCGGCGCCGTTGACGAAGCGGCGCTGGCCGTCAACGGCGGGCTGACCGCCGAAGCCGCCGAAGTTGTATAGGGTGGGCAACATGGTGATCGCGATGCCGGCCTTTTCGGCCGCGGCCAGGCAGCGCAGGGAGAGTTCGGCGGCATTGTCATAGGGCGTGCCGTCAGGCTGATGGTGGAGGTATTGGAACTCACCCACGATCGAAAAGCCCGATTTGAGCATTTCGACATAGAGCTGGGCGGCAACCGCTTCCAGATCCTCGGGTCCGAGCTTGAGCGCGAATCCATACATGACCTCCCGCCAGGTCCAGAAACTGTCGGCGCCAGGACCGGCCTTTTCGGCCAGCCCCAGCATGAAGCGCTGGTGCGCATGGGAGTGGACATTGGGCACCGCCGGGACGGCGATCCCATTGATATGGTTGCCATCCCTTGATCCAGCGGCAACCGATATGATGGTGCTGGTGGCATCGACGGAGACTGTGACATCCCGCTGCCAGCCCTGGGGCGTGAGCGCGGAAGAAAAATGGAATTTGGTGCTTTGCATGGCCGCGAGTATACTGTATATACAACCTTATACAAGTGGAATCCGCGCATGCTTCTCACCAACATCAAAGCCGCCACCATGAACCGCGGCTACGGCCTGATCGAGGACGCGGCCATCCTCATCCGGGACGGCAGGATCGCCTGGGTGGGACGGTGCAGCGATGCCCCGTCCGGCGACTCGTTCGACTGCCAGGGCCGTCTCGTCACACCCGGCCTGATCGACTGCCACACCCATCTGGTCTATGGTGGCAACCGGGCCAATGAATTCGAGAGGCGCCTGACGGGAGTCCCCTATGCCGAGATCGCCCGGCAGGGCGGCGGCATCCTCGCCACCGTCCGCGCCACACGGGCGGCAGACGAGGAGACGCTGCTCCGCAACGCCTTGCCGCGACTCGATACCTTGCTCTCCGAGGGCGTGACCACAATCGAGATCAAGTCAGGCTACGGCCTCGATATCGACACCGAGGCGAAGATGCTGCGGGTGGCGCGGGCTCTGGGCGAGACCCGGCCGGTGACCGTCAAGACCTCGTTCCTCGGGGCTCACGCATTGCCTCAAGAGCTTAAAGATAACCGTGAACAATATCTTAATATGGTGTGTAATCAGGCACTTCCGCAAGCATTCTCAGCCGGCCTGGTGGACGCCGTTGATGCGTTTTGTGAAGGCATTGCCTTTTCGGTTGAAGAAGTTCAACGGGTCTTTGAAGTGGCGAGAGCGCTCGGCCTGCCGGTGAAACTCCATGCCGAGCAGTTGTCCAATCTGGGCGGCGCCAGGATGGCCGCCAGCTTCGGTGCCCTCTCGGTCGATCATATCGAGTATCTCGACGAGCAAGGCGTTGCCGCCATCGCCGCCTCCGGCACCGTCGCGGTCTTGCTGCCGGGTGCATTCTATTATTTGCGTGAGAAGCAGGCGCCACCGGTCACCGCGCTGCGTTCGAAGAACGTTCCAATGGCCATTGCAACCGACCTCAACCCAGGATCATCGCCCGTTCACTCTTTGCTCACCGCCATGAACATGGCCTGCGTGCTCTTCGGCCTCACGCCCGAAGAAGCGCTGATGGGCGTGACCGCCCATGCCGCCCGTGCCCTGGGACTCAACGACCGGGGCCGGATCGCCGCCGGCCAGCGGGCCGACCTGGCACTGTGGGAGGCCGAACGGCCCGGCGACCTCGCCTACCCGCTGGGCTTCAACCCACTTGCGGCGGTGATCCGCAACGGGAACCTGGTGCAAGGCAGCCTGACATGACCGACGTGCAGCCGCTCTATGCCAAGGTGAAGGGCCACATCCTCCACCAGATCCGTTCCGGCGTCTGGGCACCGGGAACCCGTGTGCCGTCCGAGAACGAACTGGTCGAGGCCTTCGGCATCAGCCGCATGACCGCCAACCGGGCACTGCGCGAACTCTTTGCCGAGGGCTTCGTCGAGCGGGTGCCGGGGGTGGGGACCTTCGTCACGGAACCGCCCGCCCGCTCCAGCCTTCTCGAACTGCGCAACATCGCGGAAGAGATCGAGCAGCGCGGCCACCGCTATTCCTCGCGGCTGACGACCAATACCGAGATCCAGGCCAACCCGGCCCTCGCCGAAGAATTCGAGCGCCGCGACCTGGTCCGGCTGTTCCATGTGGTCATCGTCCATGAGGAAAACGGCGTCCCGGTGCAGCTCGAAGACCGCCACGTGAATGCCGGGCTGGTGCCCGACTTCCTCGACCAGGACTTCACCCGCACAACGCCCACCGCCCATCTGCTGGCGTCGGTTCCGGTAGACGAGCTCGAACATACTGTCGAAGCCATCCTACCGATCCCCGAACAGCAGCGCCTCCTCCACATCGACCCGATGGAGCCCTGCCTGGCGCTCCATCGCCGGTCGTGGAGCCGGGGCGAGGTCGTCACCGCGGCGACCCTCACCTATCCCGCCAGCCGCTATGCCCTGTACAGCCGCTACAAGACCAGTGCCCGGGGCACGCTCTCACAATAGGAGTGACACATGAACACCCGCCGCGACAACAGCCGTGTCATCAAGGCCCCCACCGGCCCAGAGATCTCCGCCAAGTCCTGGCTGACCGAGGCGCCGCTCCGCACGCTGATGAACAACCTCGACGCCAATGTCGCCGAACGCCCGGAGGAGCTGGTGGTCTATGGCGGCATCGGCCGGGCCGCGCGCAACTGGGAAGCCTTCGACCGCATCGTGGCGGGGCTTCGCGCGCTGGAAGACGATGAAACCCTGCTGGTGCAATCGGGCAAGCCGGTGGGCATCTTCCGCACCCATAAGGATGCGCCCCGGGTGCTGATCGCCAATTCCAACCTCGTGCCCCACTGGGGCACCTGGGACCATTTCAACGAGCTCGATCGCAAGGGCCTCATGATGTACGGCCAGATGACCGCCGGCTCGTGGATCTATATCGGCACGCAAGGGATCGTGCAGGGCACCTACGAGACCTTCGCAGAAGTCGGCCGCAAGCATTATGACGGCAAGCTCAAGGGCAAGTGGTTCCTCACCGCCGGTCTCGGTGGCATGGGCGGCGCCCAGCCGCTGGCCGCCACCATGGCCGGGGCCTCGATGATCGCCATTGAATGCCAGCCGAGCCGCATCGACTTCCGGCTCCGCACCCGCTACCTCGACACCAAGGCCGCGACCATCGACGAGGCTCTGGAGATCATCGAGCGTTCGCACCGGGCTGGCAAAGCGGTCTCGGTCGGCCTCCTCGGCAATGCCGCCGAACTGGTGCCCGAGATGGTGAAGCGCGGCATCCGCCCCGACGCCGTGACCGACCAGACCTCCGCCCATGATCCGGTGAACGGCTACCTTCCCGCCGGCTGGACCCTCGCCGAATGGGAGGAAAGGCGCGTGTCCGATCCGCAAGGTGTGAAGGCCGCCGCCATGCAATCGATGAAGGTTCATGTCGCAGCCATGCTCGACTACTGGCACCAGGGCGTTCCCACCCTCGACTATGGCAACAACATCCGCCAGATGGCGCTGGAGATGGGGCTCAAGAACGCCTTCGAGTTTCCCGGCTTCGTGCCCGCTTACATCCGCCCGCTGTTCTGCCGTGGCATCGGCCCCTTCCGCTGGGCGGCGCTGTCTGGCAACCCGGAAGACATCTACCGCACCGACCAGAGGGTCAAGGAACTGATCCCCGACGATCCGCACCTCCACAACTGGCTCGACATGGCGCGGGAGCGGATCGCTTTCCAGGGCCTGCCCGCCCGCATCTGCTGGGTGGGCCTCGGCCAGCGCCACCGGCTCGGCCTCGCCTTCAACGAGATGGTGCGGAATGGCGAGGTGGAAGCCCCCATCGTCATTGGCCGCGACCACCTCGATTCCGGCTCCGTCGCCTCGCCCAACCGAGAGACCGAAGCCATGCAGGATGGGTCCGACGCGGTGTCGGACTGGCCGCTGCTCAACGCCCTGCTCAATTCGGCCTCCGGAGCCACCTGGGTCTCGCTGCACCACGGCGGCGGCGTCGGCATCGGCTATTCCCAGCACGCCGGCATGGTGATCGTTGCCGATGGCACCGATGATGCCGCGCGACGGCTCGAACGCGTGCTGTGGAACGACCCTGGCACCGGCGTCATGCGCCATGCCGATGCCGGCTATGAAATTGCCATAAACTGCGCCAAAGAACAGGGCCTCAAGCTTCCTGGCATCACCATGTGAGTCTCCCATGACACGGATGTTACTTGCCCTCGTCCTGATGGCGTCACCGGCCTTTGCCGCCGACCCACTGGCGCCACCCCGGACCGTCGAGGAAATGCTCGGCGATGTCGGCGTGATGAACGCCGCCGGCGAAGACCTGTGCAGCATCATCCTATACGAGGACGAGGTGCCGGGCGGCTACCGCCTGGAACAGTACCCCGGCTGTGAAAAGCCGTTTCCGGTGATGGCCAGGGTGAAGGCCTGGCGGGTCTACGGCAATGGCGAAATGACCTTCGCCGATGCGGCAGGCCATGATCTGGTGCGCTTCCGCGGCAAGCCCTTCACCTTCACGGCGGTCGAACCCGTCGATGGCATCGCCAAGATCTGGTCGGCCCAGGAAGTCGCCGAATAGCATGAAGATTGCCGCACCGCTGTGCCTGGGCCTGCTGCTGGCCGCGCCCGCCCTGGCCGACGAACTGCACCCCATGGACATCAAGACCGTCGACCCTGCCATGCTCGACAGCTTCTTCGGCCCCTGGCAGATTCAGAACCCCGATGCGAGCAAGACCTGCGATGTCGACCTGTCGCGCGATGACACCATCGGCGGCATGGCGATCGGCATCGGCGATGGCTGTGCCGAGGCCTTTCCGGTGATGGCTGAAGTTGCGGCCTGGCGGCTTTACGACAACTGGACCATCGTCTTTACCGATGCGGCCCACAAAGAACTGATCCGTTTCATTTCGCCGGACGAAGCCTATGTGGCGGAACCGGCAGTCGACGGCATTGCCACGATCGTACAGCCCGACTAGTGCGTCATGCGCCACGACGGAATAGCGCCGCCGACAGGAACTCGCGCTTGGTCATTAGCCCGGGCGCGGCTGGCAGACGATGCAATCCATATGCAGAAATCGGCGCACGAGGCCGCCACCAACATGTGGCGCTGCGTGGTCCAATCAGTCGAGAGCGGTCGATTGGCCACCGTGCTCAAGCCAGGCCCGCTCCCGTCTATCGGGAACCAGTTCTTCGAGCCGCGACCTGTAGTAATCGAGTTCGCCATCGGAGAGCTGACCTTCCCATTTCCGCGAGCTCGCTGAATCAAAGAAATTTGCATCCGATTTCCAGTAGCCCGTACCGGCCACAGGTGCAAAATTGGCGGCATTCGCCTTCATGGCCGCAAAGGCCGTCGCCTCGGCCACCTTGTTGATAAGATCCGCACCGGCTTCTATCCCCGCTGCCCGTGCTAGCCGCTCGACGGTTTGCCGCCCGTCGCGGCACATATCTGCATAGTGAAAAAGCTTGAGACCTGGCACCCTGTCTGTGCAGGCCGTCTCCCGATAGTGGGTGATCACCGTGCCCAACGTGTCGCGGTCGAAGTCGTCTAGGCTTGATCCGCCGCCAAAGAAAGCCCGGAACGAGTCCGGCATCGGCAGAAGCATGGGATCATCGGCGTCCTTTTTCGCGGTATTCGCGGCGTGCTTGCGCAGAGAGAAGAACACATCGAGCGGATGGCGATAGACAGCAATGACCGTGACGCCCTCCCAGATCGGGAACCCGTCGGCCGGCGTGTGGGTCTTCACCACCCGGCGCCCGGCCTGCGCGCTCAGCGCTGCCTCGACCTGTTCTGCCGGAACCCCGAGATTGGCATCGACCCACGGCGACAGGACTGGCACCTTGTCGGGAAGATCCGTCCTGCCATGGGCGAGCATGGTCAGAATGGTCTGGGTCCAGGTCGTCCCGCATTTGGGCGGGGTGCAGACAAGAATGTCGCCCTGACGCGGCACCCAGGTGGCCCACCTGGCCGGATCGGTGACATGTCCCCGATAGGTCCGAAGGGGCGGCGCCAGAATGCGGGCTCGGTTGGACATATGTCTTTCTCCAGGGTGGTGCTGGTGAATGCGCTAGCCGGTCAACCTCGACAGGCCTTGCCGCAGGTGCAGGATCTCATCCTCGTTCACACCATGCATGGAGCCCGGATAGATCCGTTCGGTCACCTCGGCCCCCATCGCCCGATAGAGGGCCGTCGTCTCCTTGACCCGCGCCAGCGGGATGTGGGGATCATGGTCGGAGCAGCCCAGGAAGACCGGAACCGTGGCGAGCGTGCCGCGGTAATTCCGTGGCGTTCCCGGCGGGCCGATGGCGCCGCCGCTCAGAATGCCCACGAAGCCATAGGGCCGTGGATGGCGGAGCACCGTCTCCGCCGTCACGCAGGCGCCTTGCGAGAAGCCGGCCACCGCCAGCCGTTCCGCCGCGAGACCGGCATCCAGAAGATCGGCGATGATCGCTTCGACCCGCGCCAGGGCAGCGGAAAGAAACGGTTCGTTGGCGGCCTGGGGCGCCATGAAGCTGTGCGGATACCAGGTAAAGCCATGGGCTTGCGGCGCGAGATAGCAGAGCCCTTCGACGCCAATGGCCTCACCCAACTGGAGAATGCTGGCCGCGCTGGCCCCGCGGCCATGGATCAACAGCACGACCGCCCGCGTCTGTTCCACCGTTGCGCCGCCGGATTGAAGCTTGTGCCTGGCCGCGACTTCGGCGAGGCCACTCACGACAGACTCGCGGCAATGGCGTGGAAGGCCTTCTGGGTGGCAACGGTGAAGGCCGGGATGAGGAACTCGGGCCAACTCGACAGCTTCACCACCACCATGTTGTGATCCCAGTTCACATAGATCATCTGGCCGAAGACGCCCCGGGCATAGATGGCCCGCGACCGCGGATCCTCGATCCACCATTGATTGCGGTAAGCCCCTTCCGGCAGCGTCATCGTATAGGGGGCACCGAAAATCGCGTGGTCGCCGGCACGTGTCGCTTCTACCCAGGCGGGGGGCACGATCCCGCCGCCATTTTCGAGATAGAGCAGCCCGACCCGGCCGTAATCGCGCAGCGCTGCATTGAATCCGCCGGAGGAGAGGGCATAGCCGGCGCTGTCGACGGTCATGCAGGCGCTCTCTTCGGCCCCGATCGCCTGCCAGACCTCGCGCGAGATGATGTCGGGTAGCCGCAAACCCGTCGCCCGCTCCATGCAATGGGCCAACACATCGGTCTCGACCGAGCGGTAGGCGAAGAGCTGACCATGCGGGCGATCAAGCGCGCCAAGGCCGAGGATCTGCTCATAAACGTGCCGTGGCCAGCGGAAGCCCGGATCGCTGGCGGGCGGTATGGGTTTCCAGCCCGAAGCGACATCCATCTGTCCGACATCTGAATAGGGATCCGTATAGGTCTCGTCGAAATGAACGCCACTGGTCATGTCGAGGACATGCTGCAGCCTGGCGCCATGGTAGGCGGTGTCGGCGAGTTCAGGCAGAAAGGTGGTGATCAGAGCCGCGGGATCGAGCAAGCCCCGGCCGACGAGCACACCGGCAGCGGCGGCGGTGATCGACTTCGCCACCGACTGTGACAAATGCAGCGTGCGCGGCGTCATGCCGTTGAAATAGCGCTCGTAGACGATATGGCCATTGGCGATGACCAGAAAGCCATCGGTATAGGTTTCGTCGAGCAGGCCCGCGAGGGTACCGATACCACCGTCCGCCATAGCAACCGGAAGGCCATCGAGATTGCGCGCGTCCTCGGGCAGATGCCGTACCGGCCCGAGACCGCGCCAGACCTCCGCAGTGGGGAGAATCTGTCTGACGTTCTGGAAGGTCCAGCGGTTCCACGGGGGCCGGTCCCAGTCGCCAGCCGGCACGATCAGCGCCGGTGGCGAACCCTGCATGATCGGGACACGCGGATCAGAATTTCGGTAGGACAGCATGACTTCTCGCAACGAAAGGCCCCGGCAGTTGCCCGCCGGGGCCATGGTAGTCAGTATTACTTGAGGAGATCGGTCCAGATCTTGGTGTAGAGCTCCGTCACTTCCGGCGCGCAGGGCTTGAGGAACTCGCCAGCGCTCTCCAGCTCCTTCGGCACCACCAGTTCCGGCGCATCCTTCATGTCAGCGGGCATGAAGGCCTCCGATCCCTTGATGCCATTGGCATACTTGGCGAAGGCCGAGAGCATGGCCGCGTTTTCAGGGTCCATGATGAAGTTCAGGAACAGCTTGGCGTTCTCGACATTCTTGGCGTCCTT
>JAGRLX010000128.1 GCA_020441605.1 Alphaproteobacteria bacterium | reverse complement strand
TGCGGTCGGCCAGTCCGGCCCGGATCGCCAGATCCCCGCGGAAAATGACCGCCTCAGTTGCGCGGACGGTTTCCGACGTCAGGCCACGATTGGCAGCAACGAGGGCACAGAAGCCAGCATAGAGCCGATCGACGTCCGCCTGGATGTTGGCGCGGGCGCGTTCCGATAGTGCGCCATGCGAATTGCCATCGATCTTGCGATCCCCGGCGAAAACGAAACTCCACGAGAGTCCCGCCTTGGTATCGGCGCCCGACTCATCGACATGGGCCGCGACAACGCCGATCGATCCCACTTCACCAGTGCGGGTCACATAGATGCGATCCGCTGCACTGGCGATGGCATAGCCTGCCGAAAGTGCTGCTTCGTTCGCAACGGCCCAGAGCGGCTTCTCGTTTGCCGCCCGCAGATTCTTGATTCGGTCGACAAGATCGAACAGGCCGCCGACTTCGCCGCCTGGCGAATCCATGTCGAGGATGACACCGCAAACGGCAGGGTCAGCCATGGCGCCGGCAATCGTGTCACCAATATCGCCATAGGAGAGAAGCCCGCTGGCCGCATCGACGAACCCAGACCGGCTCACTAGCGTGCCGACGATCGGGATCACCGCGATCCCCTCCGGCGTCACTACAGCAAGCGGTGGTGCATTGGAGTCGGATGGTGCCGGTTCCACGGACCCGCCGGAGAAACGTGGAACCAGAACGCCGAGGATCACCTCGAGCTTGGCACGCCCGATCATCAGCGGCGTCCCGAAGACCCGGGCGGCAATGTGCGGAAGGTTTATCATGCGATTTTGTCGTCAGTTCGATGCAGGGTCCGCAGCAGCTTCATTCGGCGCCGGAGCAGACGGTGACGCCGCAGCGAATATCAATCCCAGAGACTTCTCCCGTTCTCTGTCGGCGGCAATCTCGGCGTCGACCTGCTCGGCATCGAAGCCGCGCTCAGCCAGCGCCTGCGTCCGGCTCTTCAGGCCAGCATCGATCTGCTCGATCTCGGCGCGCGCATCCTTCATGGGATCCACCCAGTCCCATTTGGGCGGAAGCCAGGAACAGGCGAGGTATTCGCGGCGGCGCTTCTCGTAAGCCGACAAATCGAGTGCACCGGCCATCACCGCAGTATCCATCCAACGCGCCCACACCTGGCGGCAGAACTGCCAGACCATGACCGCGTGCTGGTAGGTTTCGATACGGCGACGGAATTCGAGCAATGCCAGCCGCGAGTTCGAGTAATTCGCCTTCAGCATATCGTTCGACAGATAGGCGTAGGGAACGCCCAGTGCGGCGGACACCTGCAACAGGGTGCGGTACTGGAATGGCTCGTAGGTTGCGCCAGAGTCGGCGGGGTCCGAGGTCTGGATCTCCTCGCCCGGCTCCAGCATGGTGATCTGGCCCGGCTGCAGGTCAAGCGTGCGGTCGTTGTTCACGTCACGGCCCTCGACCGCATCGAGTGGTTCCGCAGGCGCTGGCGTGGTGATGAACAGCGCATGCATGGCCGCGACCTTCTTGCGGTCGAGCTCCGCATCATCATACTGGTCGAGCAGGAACAGCTTCACGATCCCGGCGGCAAAGCGCGAGATGCCGCGCAGTTGCCCGGCATCGACCGGATCGATGATGTGGACGATCTCGGAGGACAAGATGCGAACCGTCTCTCCAGCAATACCCGGGTCCGTCATGTCACCGGGATGCCTGCGCAAGAAGTGATACGCCACGCGTCTCCCGATCTTGTCGAACTCGATTCCCTGGCGGATGACATTGCCGGAGGGCATCATCTCATTGCGATTGAGCGCCAGCATCTCGGAGGGCAGCATCTGCAATTGCAGGGGAACCGCCAGCCCGTCCTGGAGCCGCCGTGGCCGGAAGCGGAAGAATACTTCCCCTGCAATGAACACCTCGCGGGCCGCGCGCCGCTGCAACCCGTAGAAATCCGTGAAGCCCTCGGCGTCGGCCTCGTCGGTCCAGTCGAGCCACAGCTTCTGGACCGATGCCTTCAGTGTTGCATCGGCAATAAGCGACGAGGGCTTAATCCCTGCCCCCACCACATTGCCAGCCCAGCTTTCGATGGCGTTGGCGGCATAGCCATTGTTGCGCACGAGCCAGCGGGCCCTCGCGGTAATATCGGGACCTGCCGCTGCAATGAGCGTGTTAAGATGGGCCCGGCTCGGCTGGAAGCCTTTGAGCCTCCTGTTGGCCAGACCGGCTTCGAAGCCGCCAATGAAGGCTCCGACCCGGCGCCGGAAAGATTGCAAGGAAGCCAGCACTCACAGTCCCTTCGACGCGGAAGTCAGAATGCGGCGCCGCCGCCCGCCGTCATCGGCAGAAGCAATGCGCCGTTCGACGTCGGTGATGGCGGCGGCGAGTTCGGCATCGGAGGCGTAGGTCACACGCTTGCCGTCGTACTCGACGGTGCGCACGCCGCGAAAGCGCGCCTTCAGGAGCGCGTCGCGTTGCGCATTCAGTTCTTCCAGCGTCATGGCATCAACTCATGTAGCTCGAACGAAACACCCGGTGACCGCTCCGCCGTGGCGAACGGCGAAGGACACCGGCAACATCCTCGGCAGGTAACGCTGCGGACCCGTCAATCCCTGCTGCAACCGCAGGCGCCTCGCCAACCTGCTGTTCCAGATCCTTCCACATGGCCTCGCTCCAGCGATCAGCCCCGGCGATCCATGCTGCCGCACGGGCATAGACCCGGCAGTCCAGCGCTTCGTTCCGCTCGCGCATCTTCTGCCATTCGAGCTTCTGGAAGCCGCGCCTGGTCTTCACCGTGACCAGTTGCTCAGCCACCAGCTGCTTCACCCATTCGGCGTCGGCAGTCTCTGAGAGATGGACGTAGCCCGCTGGAGTCACAGCACCTGAAACCCGCTCTTCCTCCGTGGGGCGCGTGAGCCGCAGGAAGCGGTAGGTCTCCGCCTTGAAGGTGGCAACCGCCACCGTCCACAGCCTGGCACCGCGCCTGATCTTGCGGCCCCCCTCGGTGGCATCGACATGGGTGGGACCGGCAACGGGTGCCGCCCGGTTGAAGCCTTCCACACCCTTGACTGGCGCCACCTGCGCAAAGCCTGCCTTGCGCGCGAAAGCGTAGACGGCAGGCGCCTCGTAGCCCGTATCGATCGCCAGCTTCGACAGTCCGAGCCTCACCCCGTGGGCATGCGGCCAGATGCGGCCCAGCAGGTCGGTCAAGTGCTGCCAGGCCGCAGCATTGTCCGGCCCGCCCTCGATGACGATGTGCTCGATCAGCCAGGAGGTGAGCCCTCGTCCCCACGCCCAGATCGAGACTTCGATGCGATCTTTCTGGACGTCGGCGCCAGCCGTCAGGAACAGTGCGCCGCTGGGCACCGTGCCAGCTGCCCAGCGTTCCCGCCGCTCATAGAGCCGCTGCCAATCCGGCGCTTCGCCGCGCTCGATCCAGGTCTCACCGAGAATGGTGTTGCGGAAGGCCCGCAGAGATTCATCCGAACCCTGTGCCGCTTCCCAGCTTCTGGCAATTCGCACCCACGACAGCCAGCCCACCGGCGAATAGAGCGCAGAAAGATGGAACCCCACCGTCGTAGGATCAGCAGCTTCCGCCGTCGCCCGCCATTCGCCTTGCTGCAGCATCTGCGTCTTGTTTTGCTCTGCAATCGGCTGGTCGCAGGCCTCGCAGTGATACGCTGCTGTCTCAGGTCGTCCCTTTTCCCAGATCAGCCGCTCGAACTTGAGCCACTGCATGGCCCCGCAATGGGGACAAGGCAGGAAATAGCGCCTCTTGTCTGAGGCGTCATATTCCCGCTCGATGCGCGATAGCCCATGAATGGTCGGGGTCGACGCGAGGAACACCTTGCGCCGGTGGGCGAAGGTTAGGGTTCGCGCTTCAGCCAGCGTCACCGGATCGCCTTCCTCGTCGGCGGAGGCCGGATAGGCATCGACCTCGTCGAGAAACAGGTAGCGGGCTGGCGTCGAGCGAAGCCCCACTGCGGAGTTTGCTCCGGTCATGATCAGAATGCCGCCCGCAAACTCCTTCGACAGCATGGTGTTGCCGGCATCGCGCGAACGTGGGGGTTTGACCCGGTCGCGCAGCACGGCACTTTCCTCGATCAACGGGTCAATGCGCTGCCTGGAATTGCGCTTCGCCAGTTCGACCGTCGGCTGCACCGCCAGCATCGG